>JAFRRK010000052.1 GCA_017428115.1 Bacteroidales bacterium
AAAATGCGGTGTTTTTGTGCTTACTTGAAAACATCTACAAAGATACTCATTTTCAGCCACTTGACCAAATTTTTAAAGTTAAAAAAATATAAATAAATTATTGTATATCAAACATATAAATCAAATATTTCCGAAGTATTGTAACTTATCAACCTTTACAAAAATTGGGCAGGCTACAGCCACTCAATGCAACAAGCAGCATGTGCCGAAAAGGGAATAAACAGACTGTAACTACTCCCCTAACAGATTGATTATCTCCTTCAGCCTTGGTGCAAGGATAATCTCAGTGCGGCGGTTCACCGCCTTGTTGGCTGCACTATTATTTTTGACCTTGGGGGCATACTCGGCATGGCCGGCGGCCTCCACACGGGCAGGGTTGATTTTAGGACCTTGCTTCAACAGCAGCTTTACGATGGCGGTGGCGCGCATGACGCTGAGGTCCCAGTTGTCTTTGACAGCGGTGCTGCCATGGAAGGCGTCGTTGTCGGTGTGGCCTTCTACCACGACATTCAGGTCGGGATTGGCCTCCAGCACCTTGGCCAGGCTCTTCAACGCTTCAGCACCTTTGGCCGAGACCTCCCAACTGCCCGAGGCGAAAAGAAGCTTGTCGGCCAGCGACACATACACCTTGCCCTCCTTCACCTGTATGTCCAGCCCTTTGTCGGCAAAACCCACCAAAGCTTTCTGCACCGAAGCACGCAGGCGCTCCAGCTCCTGTTGTTTGGCCTCCAGCTCCTCGTTTATCGCCAACTCGCTCTGAGCCATTGAAGAAAGCTGTTCTTCCAATTCGCGTTGTTGCGACAACATTGCCTGCTCCTTAAGCTTCACCTGCTGCTCTTTCTCGTTCAGCTCACGTGTGCGCTGCTCCAACATTTTGTTCACCTTTGAGAGGTCGCGATTCTTGCCGGTGAGCTGCTGGAGGAAATTCTCCATTGTGGTGTCGTAGCGTAGCTGCAAGGCTGCGTAGGCGCGATTGATGGATGTCACCGTGGCCTCGCACTCCTGTCGTGCCGCCGTCATATCGCTCAGCGACATGGTCATGGCCTGACCTTGGCGCACTAGCTCGGCATTCTCTTCGCGGAGTTCCTGAAGCTCTTGTTTGGCAAGGGTGAGGCTCTTCGAGGCCTGAGTATAGTGCGACTGTAATGCCTCATACTCACGCATCGAAACACACGACGACAATGTCAAGGCACACAATAGGAAACATACAAGTTTTTTCTGTTGGTTCATATATTAGTAAAGTATTAAAGAATGCGAAAGAACATCTTTTTCTTTTTAGTTTTAAAAAGTAACGTGATTTAAAATAAAATCGTATCTTTGCCCGATTTAATTTTCGGCACATGACATTCGCAGATCTCTATAAGAGGCTACATATTTGGCGTTTGCGGCACATATCAGAGCAGTCGTACCTGTTGCTGCTGAGTGTCGTGGTAGGTGTGTTTAGCGGTCTGGCGGCCGTGTTGCTCAAAACGGTGGTACACCTTTCGGGACAACTGGTGATGAATTTCGGCAATACACACGACTTCACCGGCGGGGGCAACATACTCACCTTCGTCACTCCATTGGTAGGCATACTGCTAACCATTCTATTTGTGCGTTTTGTGGTGCGTGGCGACATTGGCCACGGTATTCCCAGCGTGCTGCTCTCCATCTCCCGACACAAAGGCAAGCTGCCACCCCGCAACATGTATTCATCGCTTGTTGCCTCCACCCTCACGGTTGCCTTTGGTGGCAGCGTGGGTCTAGAGGCGCCCATTGCCTCTACTGGCAGTGCCATAGGCTCCAACGTGGGCCGATTCTTCCATGTAAGCCCCCGTGGTGTAAAGCTGTTGCTAGGCTGCGGTGCTGCGGGAGCCATTGCCGGCATCTTCAAGGCCCCATTGGCGGGAGTGCTGTTCACGGTGGAGGTGCTTATGTTCGACATGACCATGACCACTGCCGTACCCTTGCTCATCTCCGCCCTATCTGCCTCAACCGTAGCCTACTTCCTGATGGGGCACGACGTCCAGTTTGCCTTTAAAGTCACAGAGGACTTCACCCTACACCAAATACCGTTCCTCATGGTGCTGGGGGTATTTTGCGCCTTTAGCTCTGTCTACTTCCTGCGTTGCACCGACTGGGTGGAGTCGTGGTTCTCGAGGCGTAAGAACTGGATGCGTAAATGGCTGGTTGGCGGCGTGGTGCTGGGAGTGATGATATTCCTCTTCCCACCGCTGTATGGCGAAGGATACTGGGCGCTCACCGAGCTGCTCAATGGTGCCAACGACGACGCACTGTTTGCCAACAGCGTTTTTAACATATTCCGAGACAACTCGTGGGTAGCCCTTGCCATCCTATTTGTGCTCATACTGCTCAAGCCCATAGCCACAGCCACTACCATAGGCAGCGGCGGCGTGGGCGGCACCTTTGGTCCCTCACTTGTTGTAGGCGGCCTCAGCGGCTACTTCATCGCTGCCCTGGGCAACCAATTGGGACTGCCCCCGCAGTCGACCGCCAATTTCGCCCTCGTGGGCATGGCGGGAGTGATGACCGGCGTGATGCACGCCCCTTTCATGGGGGTATTCCTCATTGCCGAAATCACTGGCGGCTATGCCCTTATGATACCGCTCCTTATCACTTCCACAGTCACCTACATCTGTGTACAGCCCTTTGAGAATCATTCCATCTATGCTCGCAAACTGGCTCTTAAGGGAGACCTTATGACCCACAATAAAGATGCCTCAGCCTGGCACCTAATGGACCTCCAGAAACTTATCGAAACCAACTTTGCCACCGTACCTGAAGATGGCACTCTACGCGATATCGTTGAAGCCATCAAACACTCTAAGCGCAACCTCTTCCCCGTTGTAGATGCCGAAGGCAAATTCCTCGGCCTAATTGTCATGGACGACCTACGACAGACCATTTTCGAGACAGAGTTATACGACAAACTGACTGTCAAGGAGCTGATGATGACTTTCGAAGACAAAGACATAGTCCATTCCAGCGAGTCACTTGTAGATGTGGTCAACAAGTTCCAACTAAGCAACCGCTACAACCTCATCGTAGTTGACGACAGCGGACACTATCTCGGCTTCCTCTCACGTGCCAACACCTTCTCCGCCTACCGCCGATTCATCTCCCAAAGTTCAGAAGAATAGCCTCGCCACCCCTCCGTTTTTAACCCAAATCGGTCATTAGGGTTTATGCCAGATTAGTATTTGTTTCGAGCAGATTGACCTCATCGCTGGCGAACGTTGCGTAAAGCGAGAGCAGAGGAAGCTTGCTTGCTATGCCGAGCCACAGCAATGTCAACGAAGTTAAGGCGTAGCGGGCTACGGCGAGACAGGGATGTGGACAAGATGCCGAACGTTACCCAATGCGAGAGCATAGCAAGCTTGCTTGCTATGCCGAGCCCAAGTAACGTCATGGAGCATAAAGAAATGCTGATATGGCATAAACAGACCTGAAAAAAGGAGATTAATTGAAAAGTCGGTCTAATGACCGATTTGGGTTTAACAAAAAAAGGTCGATTTTCTGGATTATAATCCAAAAATTATATATTTTTTTGGATTACGTTCCAACAAATCCATTTTATTAGTTGTATTAGTGCGTAAGTCAAACAGTCACTCATTTGAGAATCCGTTAGTCTTTGATGCGCCAAGTACTAACACGTTAACTTCAAAAAGACTCACACATTAACAAGTTAACACATTAACACATTCCTCCGCTTATTCTTCATCATTCCCATACTTGTCCAACATTGCCTTTATCTCTTCTTTCATCTCATCCCGTAGTGATTCGGGTTTCAGCACCTCCACCCTGCTGCCCAATGAGAGTATCTTCTGTTTAAAGTCAAAGGTCGGGCGCACACGAACCGAGAAGACCGAGTATTCCTCATTCCGTCTCAGTTCCAGTTGGGAGTGATGAAGAGGGAGCGACCGCAGATAGTTGGCCTGAAAAGCATCCACTTTTATCCAAACACTTTCGACGTTCACGTCATCCCCAAGAATGATGCCATAGCTGTCTTTAAACATCTCCTCCACATCGAAATCGGGGTCTCTCGTGTATGTCTCCTCTTGGATTTCAATATTGCTAATCCTATCCAGCGCAAAGATATGATGCGGCATATCCTCAGTGTACTTGCCGACTACGTACCAGCGACGTTCAAACATCTTCAACGCATGGGGTCGGAAGTCGGTGTAGTGCGTTACATTGTCGCGCCAGTATGCGCCATAGTCGAACCTCATCATCCGCAACTCCTTCATGGCCTGGAGTATGGCGGGCAGTGGGTCGGTGTGACTCTCTTCTATGGCGATATATTGTGCCAACTCTTGGCTGTCCATCAGAATCCGGTTCACAGCAATAGAGTTGAGCATCCACTGACGGAAATAGCCGTTCTTGCCGCTGTCGGCTATACGATAACGGTACACGCCGCCCGACACGTAACATTCAATTTCTATTCCGAAAATATCCTTTATCTCCTCGCGGTGACGATGGAATGTGCGGTCAGAATAAAGGCGACCACCATTAATATCGTCATTGAAATAATAAGCATCGGCAATCTGCTGGAGCGTCAACCCCACATTGCCCGCCTTCATCACAGTATCGACAAGCCAGATATATTTCTTCAAGGGTGTCATAGGTTGTTCTTGTTGATTAAAAAAAATGAAATCGACATAGAGACTTGCCAGCAATTGCACCATGTTGAGTGGTATGTACAAATTTTGCGACAACCACTTTACCTTGCCTTCCGCCTTCAGTTTGAACTTGTGCAATTTTTGCACAGGTTGCCTCCCGTTCCAACTCTTCTGCCTTGTAGATATTGTTGATATGACGAACAATAGAAGTTCTGTCAGTCAGGAAAAGCTCTGCCATCTGTGCTTGTGTCATCCACACAGTTTCATTCTCAAACCTCACGTCAATCTGTGTGTTGCCATCGGCAGTCTGGTAGATGATTATCTTGTCATTAACGTTCTCCATAATCCTATAACGTCACCTGTATCATTTTATTGCATGGCAAAAACCTCATTTCCCCTCTATTACCTCTTGCATATCTTGCACCAAACAACGCAATGTCTTAAGGCGTTTGATTTGTCGGGAATACTCATCCTTGTCAAAATAGAGTGGCACCTCGTGAAAAGGCAGCTGCAATGCGAAGAGTGCTTGCTCCCGTGTAACGTGGTACCGTTTCATCATTGCTTTGATACGTTCCCTGTTATCGGGAAACTCTACAACCATGTCGGCAATCACCTGCACACTAAAACCTATCATCTCACAAACTTCCGAACATTCAATTACCTTATCCAAAAACTCTGGCGTCACCTCTTCTGTAACCGTACACGGGGTATCTAATCCCCGAAATCTTGATTCTGCATATAGTTTCATAATGTCAATCTTGTTTGTTAATATGGTGTATTGATGTCATTGTCTTCAACGCGTAAATTGCGCATTATAAACTCGCGACGTTCTGGAGTATTCTCGCCCATATAGAATGAGAGAACGCTTTGAGTGTCGAAGTCTTCTGGAAGTACTACAGGGTCGAGTCGCATGTCTTTGCCTATAAAAGTCTTAAACTCCTCAGGGGATATTTCTCCAAGCCCCTTGAATCGGGTAATCTCAGCATTGGGAGTATTTTGGATAGCTACGATGCGCTCTTCATTGGTATAACAATAAGTATTCTTTTGCTTGTTACGTACACGGAAAAGAGGAGTCTGTAAGATGAATACATGGCCTGTCCGAATGAGCTCTGGATAAAAACGAAGGAAGAATGTGAGCAAGAGAAGCCGGATATGCATACCATCAACATCGGCATCAGTGGCTATAACAACTCTATTATATCGTAAATTCTCAATACCGTCATAAACGGCAAGAGCATTGTGCAGGAGAAGAAGTTCCTTGTTGTTGAAAATATCCTCTATGGTTTTCAGATTATAGGTATTCTTGGTTTTCCCACGTAAAGAGAAAACTGCCTGAGTTTTGACATCACGGCTTTGTGTGATAGACCCTGAGGCCGATTCACCTTCAGTAATGAAGATGGTACTTTCCAAACGTAGGGTGTGATGGGTGTTGTAATGTATGTGGCAGTCGCGTAGCTTGTTGTTATTTAGAGCGACTCTTTTACTATTATCTTTTGCAACCCTTTTAATATCCGAAATTTGCTTACGTTCCTTCTCGTTGGCGTTGATTTTTTGAAGGAGTGCATTAGCTGTCTCGTTGTGAATATGAAGATAGTTATCAAGTTGGCGTTTGAGAACATCATACACATAGGTTTTTAACAGAGGACTGTCGTTGCTCCCGTCAACCTTGTTGGGTTCGAGACGTGTGGAACCTAATTTGGTTTTAGTTTGTGCCTCAAATACGGGTTCTTGTATACGTATACATAAGGCACAGACGAGACCTTGACGGATGACCTCAGGTGAGTAGTCTTTCTTAATAAAATCTTTCACTACACGGGCATAAGCCTCTCGGAAGGCACTCTGGTGGGTACCTCCCTCGGTAGTATGCTGTCCGTTAACAAACGAATAGTAATAATCGTTACTTTGGCCATTGATATGAGTGAAGGCGGCTTCAAAGTTGTCCTCCTTGATGTGAATGATGGGATAGAGGGATTTCGATTGAAGGTTGTTCTCCAACAAGTCGAGTAGGCCGTTCTTTGAGTAATAGCGCCGACCATTATAGTAAATAGTGAGACCGCTGTTAAGATAACAATAATACCAGATACGCCTTTCAATATGCTCCTCAACAAAGTGATAGTCGCCAAATAGTTTTCGGTCAGGGATGAATTCAACAAGTGTTCCAGATTCGGTATTCGTGTCGGGAACGATGCCGCTGTCACTGACAAGATTGCCATCAGCGAATTGTGCGCAGCGACACATACCATCTCTGAACGACTGCACTTTGAAATAACTACTGAGGGCATTTACCGCTTTGATACCTACTCCATTCAAACCAATAGACTTTTTAAAAACCTTGCTGTCATATCTGGCCCCTGTATTGAGCTTTGAGATTGCATCAACAAGTTTGCCTAATGGAATACCACGACCATAGTCACGGATGCTAACACACCTCTCGTTAAGGTTAACTGTAATATCTATCTTCTTTCCGAATCCTGATGTAAACTCGTCAATAGAATTGTCCATCACCTCCTTGATTAGTACATAGATGCCGTCGTCATGGGATGAACCGTCACCGAGCTTGCCTATATACATACCTGGACGGAGACGAATATGTTCCATATCTTCAAGGTGAATAATGGTATCGTCATTATACGCAATTGCGGAGAGGCTGTCAGTCTGTTCCATAATGATGTTGCTATTGTTTTTATATTTCAAAATGCAAAAATACAACAAAGGTGTGCCAAATCATGACACACCTCTATTTTATTTTCAATAGACTTGAAACCTTACAGTGAATATATTCTCACAAGCAATTCTTGTTTTCCATTTTTTTTGTTCTTTCGAGATGCAAAAGTATAAAACGGGAGTGCCACATCGTAACGCACCTTAAAAATATACCTAATTAGTACATGCTGGCTATTCTTTCTTCAACTAAAGACACTATTGATTCAGCATATTTTTTATGGATATAATCTATAATAGACGTAGTTTTGGTTCTCGGATTTGTCGTCCATATCAAATCTGCATCTAATAGATTAGTTATCCTTTCGACCTCATTACAGGTTGATCCAGTTGTTCGTGAAGCACATACGATTATTTTACAACCATTATCTACTAACTCATTCAGTGTTTCTAACATCCTTGAGTTTGGGTCTCCTTGGCTTTCCACTCCAACGAGAACACCATTAACATCCACAATACCAAGAATATCTCCATCATCTCTCAACACCTGAACTTTTCTTGTGTATTTCTTTGAAAGAACATTGTACACTTCTCTAACGGACGAGGACTTTCCTTGCTGGGCAGAACCCCTATTTACAATTACGAGTGGCTTCATGCTGCTGATTTTTATATGATTATTTTTTTATAGAAATCATGAACTGCATTTATCATGCCTTGGTCATCATGAGATCGAGGAGATGGGTGATAGTCATCTATTAATAACAGATTGCTCTCTTGGCAAAAATGGCACCATTCATTGTACTGCAAGAAAACCATATCTGAATAAATATCTTTTGCTATATTCAGCAGGGTTCCACTTCCTCCTCCACATACAATAACATTGGGATTTAATATATTTCTAATTTGTTCAACGATGAAATTCCTATCTCTTTCGTAATATGACTGTATAGTACTATTATATACTTTACTTCCGCCTGATATTTTCTTAACATTTACAATTGCCATAGGATATGGCAATGCTAACTTAAAATATTCTTCACGAGTTTTATCAAAAACTGGTAGATGATTGGCATCTACTTCGTTCAACGCCCAAATACATTTAATCATCGTCATAAAAGTTCGATGGACATTTATCTCATCTGTATCATAGAACGCCCACTCTCGGTAATCACAACCAGGATTTCCATTCGTGTCTTTTACGAGAAATAACACTTTTCGCTTTGTATTAACCCATTTGTCAACTTCCGCATATTCATCTTTGCAATTCGGGTCTCTATAATATATAAGTCCATCAAAGCAGAATATTTTTTGCATCTCTTCGGAATATGAATTCTTCCAACGAATGCATAATTCTGTTTCCTTTTTATCAAATTCCTTTCCATTCATATCTCATACTTGTTTTTAAATCAATAATGATATTTCGTTGGGGGAATAATTATGCATGCTTCATTCTGATAAAAGAAACTACCTGATATCTTCTTGTTCTTAGGGGGTAATCCACAACCTTTCTCATAAAAGGTCTCTGTTCGTATATCCCATGCAATTTCGGCATTTTCATCTTTAGTCAAAAAAAGAACCCGCAATGGACACTCGTTCCATAGTGTATTTTCTATACCACTCTCTTTCCGTCTCACTGCTTCATACTCATCAATGTAAAACACTCCTTTATTCATTATACCATCGAGAGCAAAACTATTGTCTTCTATCATTAACGACTTACGCCATTCTTCGAGAATTCTCTTATTCTCTGCAACGTAACCTTTCACATAAACATATTATTGCTTAATTGTGCCACATCGTGACACTCCTGCAAAAAAAATATTGATTGTTTTCTATTACACTAGGCGTTCTACAACTTTCTTGAATATTTCGGTAGTCTTAACATAGTCATATTGATTATCAACATAATTTACATATACCCATCGTAGTTTTTCTGTGTGACTATAAAGAATGTCTTTTGTTTTTTGTGTTAGTAAATCTGTATCTAACAATTGGCCGTGATCTAAATATTCCACTTGACAATATAATGTTGAATAATGTGAACTATCCTTGTCAATACTTACTAACACTTCCTTTCCATCAAAAGGAACTATTATTCTAACGTTATTATCGGACTCTTTCTGGTCTTTACGTATAGATGGATACTTCTCAATAATATCCATCTCTGCTTTTCGGATTATACCAAATCCAATCTCATCAAACATTGACTGAATCTCTTTTTGGAATTCGATAATATTTAATAAGTTTGCTTTAATCTTAGACAAACACTCGTTATCATTTTGGCAATCTTTAAGATTGAAGTAATTTAAGAGATAATTTTTTAATTCCATATTCACTGTTTTTTGAATTGTTCGTAAATCAAATAATCCTTCCAAATAATCAACATATTGTTGGACGGCATTTATCAAATATGTGTCTTTATACTTTATGTTAGGCAAAATATTATTTTTTAGCCATGGAAGAATGTTCTCTTTGAATGACAAATTGATGAATCTGTCCTCGAAAAGCTGTTGGTAATCTCCCCACGATTGAGAATTTGGTTCACTTCCTGTTTGAGAAAGATAGACAACAAAGATATCATTCTGATTAAAAAGACATTCTTTTGTCTTATCAATATATCTTGACAGCTGAGCCTCTTGATCCTGAGCATTGTATATTTTGTTTTCAATAATTATTGCATAATTGCCGACCTTATCCCTTACCCACAAATCAATACGAGCTTCTTCTTGTGTGATTTTTGGCTTTTTAATATTAATCCTATCAAATTGCCTCGATTTGCTCTTTGACTTTATATAGTCAACAAATGATTGAAGAATCTCCCATTCTTCTCGTTCATTGACAAATTGAAGAAGTTTCAGAAGAATTCGACTATGTCCATTCTCATTAATATGGAGTTCGTCTATCACATTGATGTGATACGGCAACTTCAGTTTCTCCTCCATATAACGTTTATGGAATTCTCTTGAGAAATTAAGAAGTTTTTTATATTCAATATCAACTGCATGTATAATATTTTCATACAGTTTTAAGGCGGATTCTATTTCTTTTTCCGACATGATATAATATGCTTTTCGTGTTGCAAAGATACAAACATTTTTTATATCTGCGCATTATATATCAAATAATTTCAAGATAAAAAACCTATTCGTCTGGTCTTGGCATTGTTAATCCGCTCGTTGTCACAATGGGGAGTAAGTAGGTCGATTGTGGGAACATTGTTGCCATGCAGGATGGCATCAATGGCATAGTGGCGGGCGATATTCTCTATCTGGCCACCGCTAAAGTCGTACCGCTCGGCCAAAAGGGTGGCATCAGTGTCGCTTAGGTCGGGCAGCAGTTCATGCCAGATGGCGGTGCGGGCTTCCACTGTGGGTTTGTCGAAGCGTATCTTATAGAGGAAACGCCGCTCGAAAGCATTGTCCATATTCTGAGCCAGATTGGTGGTGGCAATCAGTATTCCGTCGAGGGTCTCCATCTCCTGTAAGATGATGTTCTGAAGCGAGTTCTCCATTTTGTCCACAGCACGTTCCGCACCCTCCTGTCGCTTGCCGATGATGGCATCTGCCTCGTTGAAGAGGAGGATGGGCACAAGGGTACTCTCTTTGACCCGCTGGCGGTAGGTATCGAAGAGAGCTTTCATGTTCTTCTCACTCTCACCGACCCACTTGCTCTTCATCTCGGAGATGTCCACCTGCATAATGTCGCGACCTGTGCGTCGAGCCAATTGCATCACCGTCTCGGTCTTACCCGTGCCAGGAGCCCCATAGAAGAGACAGGTGAGTCCACAACGGAAACCCTGCTCTTGCAGACGGGCATGAATGTCGCTGTAGTTCTTCTCCTCAAGCAGACGGGCAAGGTCGTCAATACGATGGGTGATGTCGTCGGAGTAGAACAAGGTACGGGGCTTGATGTCGGAAGCGATAATCATATTGCGCAGCGTCCTCTTCCCTTCGAGTGAGGGAAGTTGCAACTCGTCAAGCAAGTCTCGCTTCGCCTTCATTGTAAGCCTATAATGCTCCTTGTCCCCCATCCCATCGTTGTTGCTATATTCTATCAAACCCAATCGTTGAAGAAAGTTGACACCCTGCTCCAATTCCGTCCTTATCATACGCATATCCTTCTTGCTATATATGCAATCAATATCATGAAAGCCAATACAATCATCGTTGTTGTTCACAAACAGATGACAGAACATGATAAGCAGAACAAATTCTTTGTCAAATTCTTTGTCACATATTTCGGGGATGAGGTTCTGCACCTTTTGTACGAACAACAGCTGCTGGTTATGGTGAAACAGCATCTTGAAACGTTCTACGGCAGCAGCAATATCCATCTCATCATCGTCCACCCTGTCAACAATGTCTGCAAACTCATTGAACAACTCATGGCAGGTAAGCCCGGAACAATCCTTGGGCGTGTAGGGCTTATTCACTTTGAAAGCTTCCACCACATCAATAGGCACACGGTAGGAAACAGAACTCGACGAACGGCTACGAACAATCAAACCTCGGCGTACCAACTCGTCAATATCATTCATATAACGGATCATCCGCGTGGTACGGCAGCCCGTATATTTTGCAATGTCGCTTGCCTCGATTCTTGAGTCATCACTTTGGTCAAGAAACAACGCCATCATCACGCTCTGCTCTTTTGTGAGGCTGAGCTTGTCCGACAGATGCTTAATAAAACGCGCTGCCTTGCAATAAAACTCTGGCGACAACTGCGATTCTTTTGCCAATTCCACGATGTTCTCGACTGCCGAAAGTAAGTCTAACTTTCTTTTCCCTTGTGTTTTACTTGCTGTTTCCATATCAATAATCTTTTTATATCCGACTGCAAAAATACGACAATGGTATGCCATTTCGTGACACACCCAATAATTTATTTATTATTAAAAAAAAAGATAACTTATATGCTTTGTCGGCAAAACGGCCAAGCATTCAGGGATTCTTATAGTTCTTAATTGTCAATCCTTGATGACAAACGCCTGTTGCTCGCCGTCGATGTTGAATTGGAGGGTGGCACCGTCGGGGCGGACGTCGATAGTGACGGGTGCGCCCATCACCAAGGGGAGATTCACCTTGCCATGGCCTGCAGGGAGGCCACAGAGGAGGGGAATCTTGTATTTTTCAATATATTGATGCAGCATTGCCTCGACACTCTCGTAGGAAAACTCTCTCTCACAATCGGTAAAGTCACCCAACACAATGCCCTTGCAGCGGTCTAACACCCCGTTCATGGCAAGGATGGTGAACTGGCGGTCGATATTGTGCATGCCCTCCTCTACCTCTTCGATAAAGAGGATGAGGTCGTTTCCAATAGTGGCATCGGCCTGAGTGCCAAGGTTGGGCGCAAAGGTGCAGATGTTGCCACCTACCAGTATTCCACTGGCATGGCCCACGATGTTTTGGGGATGCGGCGGCAACTCGTAGCGAGGCACCTGCCCCATTAGCAGGTCGCGCAACAGAGTGCTATTCAAATCGGTGCCGCCTTTGGCCAAGAACATGCTCATCGTACCGTGGATGCTCATCACGCCCGCCCGAGCCAACAAGCCATGTAGTGTTGTGACGTCGCTGAACCCCACCAGCCACTTAGGGTGTGCCCTCCACTCGGCAAGAGGTATTTGGTCGATATAATGAATAGTGCCATACCCACCACGATTGCAAATAATTGCCTTGATGCTGGTATCGGCCAACGCCCAACGGAGGTCGCTCACCCTTTCTTCCACAGTGCCGGCATATCTGCCCAAGTAGACCTTGCCGACATTGGGCCCTACCACGGGCACCAACCCCCATCCTCGCAGTACCTCGGCGGCTTTTTCCACCTCATCCATCGACTTAAAATATGAAGGTGACACAAGTGCCACCCTATCGCCCACCTTCAGATAGTCGGGCTGCATGCAACGCAGTGCGACAGAACCCCTAATGGGCTTGCCCTGACCATCTGCACCGATTGGCGACAACGTGAATAGCAAGCCAACCATCAATAGAATAAAACCATTATATTTCATATCTTTATGATTAAAAATAAGACCCTTACAACCATGCAAAGACAATTGCCCAAACATCCATCCTAGAGAAAGGGACAACACCAGCTAAAGCGATGCAAAGATAGGCATTTTATTTCAATCCATAAAAAAAACTAAAGTTTGACAAGCCATTTTACTTCAAAAAGTGACATGTTAGAAGCTGTTTCTTAGTAATATTTTCAATAAAAATCAGCGGGTTGCCAACATGCCTGTTATAACGTGACACCCCAAGGGGCGATACATGCATCCATCCCCATTGTCATTGTCATCGTCATCATCGCACACTTTACTTCGTGGCATTGCTTTGGCTCGGCAAAAGAAAGCTCGGTTTCTTTGCTCTCGCCCTGTACAACGTTGTGCCACTTCTTTTTCTAAAAGTGGCACCCTAATTATTGCCCTTTTTCAGAATAATTATAACTAAAGGACTGCAGCACCCACCTCAACCACACACCATACCTTCGTCGTGCCTTCGCCGTGCCTTCGTTTCCGGAAGCGAAAACAGGGCGAAGGCAGGAACAAGTCAGCCAGTCTCCGTCACAAAACAACCCAACCGAAGACCGGAAAAAGGAAAACGTAGGGCTAAAAACAACTCGGAATGCAAGCCTGATTATACTTGTCAACAAAAATATAAGCTACATGAGAATACACTCACAGTCATGCCAATCATCACTTATAGCATTCGATTGCATTGAGATTGAGAAGAAGTTTTTTTTTTGGTATATTGCTTTTTTTTTGTATCTTTGCTTGATTGTATCGTGTGTAAGCTGCACACCAATTAATTTATTGTCAGAAAAATATAAAAAATATATAATAACAAATTGTTAATGAAAATGAAGAAATTCATTGCCCTATTTGCCATTTTGGCGATGCTGTCGCCTTTTGGAGCCTGCCCACAGGCTAATGCCCAAAGCAAGAAAAAAGACAAGACCGAGAAGAAAGCCAAGGGAGACAAGAAAGGCAAAGCCAAAACAAAGAAAGAGGCCGCAGCAGAGGCTGAAGCGGCAAAAGCAGAAGCCATAGCGGCAGCAAAGGCTGCTGCCGAGGCACGCGAATTGGAGCTGGCATCGATGGACACACTGTTGAGAGCCAACACCGACACGCTGATGAAACATATACGCACACTTTCGTCGTCGCAGTACGAGGGGCGTATGGCCGGCTCGAAGGCCTATTTGGAGGCCGCCGAGTATTGCGCCGATGTGCTGGCATCGTATGGAGTAAAACCTTTCGACGGAGAATGGGGGCAATATTTTCAGGTAGAATACAACGAGATAGAGAATTGTAATTTTGACACATACGTAAATGACAACGACACACGCACGCGATATGTGCTGGGACGCGACTATGTGTGCTCGAGTATGACGGGCCGCGGCTATACCAATGCTCCGGTAGTGTTTTGTGGATGGGGTATAGACAACCTTGCCTTCGACGAATATGCCAAAGTGGATGTGCAAGGCAAGATAGTGCTCTGCCTATCGGGGGTTCCGGAGTTTCTGCCTGGAAATGTGGCAGGTCGCTACACCACCCTGCGCCAAAAGGCCGAAGTGGCGATGAAACACGGTGCCGTAGGACTAGTGTGTATCAACATGTCGGAAAGCTGCCGTCCTTATGAGGTGCAGCATCATGCTTATTGTGGCGAGGGTGCCCACCAGGCAACATTCCCCGTGGTGCAGCCCACCCGCGACATGGGGGAAGCACTGTTGAATAATGAGCAGATGACGCTAGATTCGGTATACGAGGCTTTGCAGAACGACATGACGCCACAATCGTTCCACCTACGCAAGAAATTTGAGATAAACATCAACGCCAAGTATCACCCCAAGGCCACGACAGCCAATGTGGTGGGAGTGCTGCCCGGCGTGGACGACAAGATGAAACACGAATATATCGTTGTGGGAGCACATCTAGACCATGTGGGTATACAGGGGAGCACATGCCTGTTTCCTGGTGCTGACGACAATGCGAGCGGCGTGGCAGCAGTGCTTGAATGCGCCCGATTGCTGACGAGTTATGCGCCTGCCGAGATTGAGTATAACAAACGCTCAATAGTGTTTGTGCTCTTCTCTGGCGGCGAGCTGGAGCAGTTGGGGTCGAGCATATTTGTGTCGAACTTCCCCAAACTGAGAAATGTAGAATGCTTTATCAATGCAGAGTGCATCGGCTCGGGCGATAGCATTAACGTGCTTGGCAACAAACGCTTTCCCCAGCTATGGAATATAGCATCGCATAACGACTCAATCTCCACCAAGTCGCTGCTAAGAGGCTACAGAACAATGCCTCGAGGCGATGCAGCGCCATTTGCACAGATAGGCATTCCCTCAATAGTGTTTACCAACCACATGGGTGGTACTTACGACCACGTGCCCAGCGATATTTCGGAGAATATCAACCGCGACGTGCTCACCAAACGTGCCAGCCTGATGGCCGAGGTGGTATACGAACTGTCATTGGGCGACTACCAAGGACGGTCGTTCCGCTCGAAACGGTTCAAGTTTGAAGAATAGTAGAGGCATGCCTTATTTCTTGTATATAGCTTTCTAGTTTATCGTTTAAGCAGATGTACACACTCTTTAAGAAAGAACTGGCCAGTTTTTTTTCATCACTGATAGGATACTTGACCATTGTTGTATTCCTCGTTTTGACGGGGTTGATGCTATGGGTTTTTAAGTCGGATTTCAACATCCTAGACTACGGTTATGCCGGAATGGACGGGCTGTTTGTGGTAGGGCCATTCCTTTACCTTTTCCTCATTCCAGCCATCACAATGCGCATGTTTGCCGAGGAGAAGAAAAACGGCACAATGGAATTGTTGCTCACCAAACCGTTGAGCGAGATGAAGCTCATTTGGGCAAAATTCCTGGCCGGATTTGCATTGGTATTCATCTCGCTGCTCCCCACGTTGGTGTGCTACTTTAGTGTGGTTGCTCTTGGCGACCCCGTAGGCAATATTGACACTGGAAGCGTAATAGGCTCGTACATAGGGATGCTACTACTGGGGGCTGCCTTTGTTTCCATTGGGCTGTTTGCCAGTTCTATTACTAACAATCAGATTGTTGCTTTTATTTTTGCTGCCCTGATGTGTGCTTTCATGCATTTGGGATTTGAAGCGATATACCGCATGGGATTCTTGGGTGATGCCGACCTGTTTGTCCGCTCTTTGGGCATGAGCTATCACTATGAATCGATTAGCCGGGGTGTAATAGACAGTCGCGATGTGATTTTTTTTGCCAGTGTGATAGCGGTGTTTATGATGGCGACGCGTATTGTGCTGCAAAGTCGCAAATGGCATGGCTGGCGAAACAAGAAGGACCAAAGGAGAAGTCATTGGATAGAGCTTGGTGCTGGAATACTTATCGTAGTATTTGTCAACATCATCGGGTACTATGTATTTGGCCGTTTCGACCTTACGTCGGAGAAAAGGTACACCCTCTCCAAGTCGACAAAGAACCTTTTGAAAAAGATCGATGAGCCGGTGCTGTACCGGGTTTATCTTGAGGGGGAGTTTCCGGCTGATTTTAAACGTCTGCAGAACGAGACGAAGGAGATGCTGAACCAGTTTAGAGCCTACAACAAAAACGTACAATACGAATTTGTCAACCCAAACGACTTCGACGACCAACAAGAGCGGCAAGTGTTTTATCAGAAGCTGGCACAAAAAGGCATTCAGCCCACCCAGATACAGGTGAGCACGGGCAATGGGGTGACGACCCAGGTGCTTATACCGGCAGCAGATGTTGTTTACAAGGGCAAAGAGACCTCGATACAGCTGTTGCAGAGTCAGAAGTATGTAGACCAAACACAACTGCTCAACAACTCGATACAAAGCCTGGAATATGTGCTGTCGAATGCCATACGAGCCCTTTCGCAAGGCCAAAAGCCCAGCATCGCATTCATGCGAGGGCATGGCGAACTGCCCCTGCCCAACATGTCGGACATGATAGGAGCGCTGTATGAGTATTACAATTTAGACACAGTGCGGATGGCTGAGAATATAAACTCACTCACCACACGAGTGGTAGACCCCAAAGATTCGACCTATCACTTCCGCAACAAATACGACCTCATCGTTATTGCCAAACCCACTGCAATGTTCAGCGACAGGGATTTATACATACTAGACCAATATGTTATGTATGGCGGCAAATTGTTGTGGCTTGTCGACCCACTAGATGCCGACCTAGACAGCCTGGCACATGCTGGACAGGCTGTGGCAACACGACTCCCTCTAAACATTGACGAGATGCTATTCACTTATGGGGCACGCATCAATCCCGATATCATTATGGACATCCGCTGCAGACCCATTCCGATGACAGTGGGCATGGTCGGGGATAAACCGCAGATTCAATTCCAGCCATGGATGTATTTCCCTGAAATTGTGCCACTGTCGCAACACCCTATTGTGAGGAACCTCGACCTTATCAAAACCGACTTCATCAGTAGTATCGACCTTATTGACAACGATATTGAGAAGACAGTGCTGCTTGCCACATCAGAGTATTCTCGTGTGAAGAACGCACCAGCCATCTACGACCTGAACGAGGCCAAGATAGAGCCTGATAGGAGATTGTTCAACCGTCAAAACATCCCCGTGGCAGTATTGCTGCAGGGCAGCTTCAAGTCGATGTTCCGCAATCGGCTGACACCTGACTTTATGGAAATACCCTCCATGGGCTACCGTGAAGTGGGTGACAGCACAAGAATGATCATCCTCTCCGATGGCGACATTATTAAAAACCGTTTCAACTACAACGACGGCACAGGCTACCCCCTCGGTTACGATTTCTATACCGAAACCATGTATGCCAACAAAGAGTTGCTGCTGAACTGCATAGACTACCTTGTGGGCGAAGAGGGTTCTATAGCCAGCCGCTCGCGCGACATAAAGATACGCAAATTGAACGTAATGAAGATTAAGGAGGAGGGAATACGCTATAAGCTGCTCAACCTCTTGCTCCCTTCGGGCATCATCATCCTTGCCGGTATTGTAATCTTCATCATCCGACGCAAACAATATTGTAAAAAATGAAAAAGAAAAATATAATCATCCTATCCGCCGTTATTGTTATCGGCATTGTGGCACTGTTGACAGCACGGCAGGGGGCAAAGTCCTCCACATTTGAACAAGACTTCCATATAGAAGACATTGATGCCGTTACCAAGATATTCATGGCCGACAAGCAGGACAACCAGGTGCTCTTACAACGTGTTGCCGACAGCACGCACGACACCATGTGGACAGTGAACAGCATATACCCTGCAAGCCAACCCATGATAGACCTCCTTCTTGAGACATTGCACGACATGCGCATACGCCAACAAGTGAACAAGAACGCCGTTCCCCAGGTTGTGAAATTGCTGTCAGCACGTGCCATTAAAGTGGAGGTATACCAACAGCGATATTTTATCAACTGGTTCAATGGCAAACTGAAACTTTTTCCTCACGAGAAATTAGCAGCCACCTATTATGTCGGACACGAGACCCAAGACATGATGGCATGCCACATGTTCAAAGAAGGAGACAAAGTGCCATACATTATTCACATACCCGGGTTCAGAGGATACCTTACCCCACGATTTGTTACCGACCCCATGGCGTGGCGCAGCCACAGTATTGTTCATTGGGACATCCGCCAGCTGCAACGCGTAGAGCTAGAGATACCCTCAACCCCCGAAGAGTCCTTTGCATTAGAGCGACAAGGCGATGGCTTTGCATTCGAATTGACACAGACGCACACCTATGTGCCCAATTTCGACACTGCACGTGTTGCCCAGATGCTCTCATGTTTTGCCAACCTTAACTTCGACGAGTTTGCCAGCCGGGTGCCAAACAGCAGTATAGACACCTCTCTCAACGCCGGACCGCGTACCATACTGCGCATCACTAATACCGAAGGTATCACTCGGGTAGTGAAGAGCTATCTTAAATACAACAACCCCAACGACACGTTGGCTATGCCCGATGATAGCATGTACGAGATGTTCGACCTCAACCGTCTGTATGCCACTATTGACGACAAGGACACGGTACTTATACAATACTATGTGTTTGACAACATCTTGCAGCCGGCCAGTTTCTTTCTTGGCCAGCAAAAGAGTCCCTTTGCCAAAGAATAATAGATGAAGCCGCTGATACTCATAACCAACGACGACGGAGTAACTTCCCGAGGGCTGCGCCACCTTGCCGCAGTGGCACAGGAGTATGGCGAGGTTGTTGTGATGGCACCTGACCACAATGCGTCAGGGGTGAGCTCATCTATCACCTTCACCCGCCCGTTGAGGGTGAACCTCATAAGCCAAGAAGAAAGCATCAGCATCTATTCGTGCGACGGCACCCCAGTCGACTGCGTCAAAATAGGCATAGAACATTTCTGCACACGAAAACCAGACCTAGTCCTATCCGGCATCAACTATGGCAGCAACGCATCTATCAACACAATTTACAGCGGCACTATTGGGGCAGTGCTTGAGGCTTGCATAAAAGGATGTCAGGCTGTAGGGTTTTCACTGCTCAACCACAATCCTGATGCCGACTTTGATGCTTGCACACCATCCATACGGCACATATTGAGCTACGTTCTTCAGCATCCTATTCCCGACTTCACAGCCCTCAACGTAAACATACCACGCCTCCCAGCAAACCAAATAAAAGGTATAAGAGTATGCCAGCAGGCTCGAGCCACATGGAAAGATATCCTTGAGAAACGCATCGACCCCATTAGAAGACCTTATTGGTGGTTGTCGTTGAAACTAGTGTGTGGAAACCCTCCGCATGATAGTGATGAGCATTTTCTTGCCGAAGGCTATGTCACCGTTGTTCCCATCCAACCCGACTTTACTGCCACTCAACACCTTCCAAGTCTCAAAAATATAGAAATATGAAGCAGCTACTACATAAAGACAGCATCGCCACAGGCATCATAACAACACTTATTTCTGAGATACTCTGTGCCGCAATGGTATGCATAGTCTTATTGATAATGGGCACCCCCTTTACCGAACACGCTCGATGGTTTGCCATTTCGTTTGTTCCTCCTCTGCTACTACTGCGTCACTACGCCAAAACAAAAGATTATCCCACAACCCTCAAAAGCGTTATCAGCACATTCTTCATCACCTTTGTGGCGTATATGTGGATAATGATGAAATATAAGTTTATCACATTTTGATATGAAGTACTATATCATTGCAGGCGAAGCTTCGGGCGACCTCCACGGTGCCAACCTAATGCGGGCATTGCTTCGACAGGATGCCGAGGCGCAGTTCCGTTTCTGGGGAGGCGATGCCATGCAAGATGTAGCAGGCAATCCCGTACGCCATATCCATGACCTGGCTATCATGGGTTTTATCGAAGTGCTGACACACCTGCGCAGCGTGTTGGGAAATATCCATTTCTGTAAACAAGACTTACTACAATACCACCCCGATGCAGTCATCACAATAGATTATCCCGGCTTCAACCTAAAGATAGCCAAATTCGCCCATCAGCATGGAATAAAGACCATCCACTATATTTCGCCACAACTATGGGCATGGAAGAAAGGACGCATCAATGGGATGAGACGCCACCTCGACAAACTATGCTACATACTTCCATTTGAACAGAAATTTTTCGCAAACAACAATTTCCCTCAGGCCGTATACGTGGGACATCCATTGCTCGATGCCGTCGCTCAATACCGACAGAAACCCTCCGACTCAATTTATTACGACAAGCCCATCATTGCCCTACTGCCCGGCAGCCGCCGCCAAGAAATAGAACGGGTACTGCCCACCATGCTTACCATTGCCGACCATCATCCCGAATACCATTTTGTCATTGCCGGCATGACACTGATTGACGATAGTCTATACCAACAATTGATTGGCCGTAGAGCAAACCTCTCTATCGTCAAAGATAGAACATATCCTCTTCTCAGCAAAGCTTTTGCTGCCATAGTATGTTCTGGCACCGCCACATTAGAGACGGCACTTTTCAATGTGCCACAAGTGGTGTGCTATCGTGCCAATGCCCTCTCGATAGCTATTGCCAGAAGACTCATCGGCACAAAAATCAAATACATCTCACTAGTCAACCTGATTGCCGACCATCCCATTGTTACCGAACTAATTCAAAGTGATATGAGCATTCAGCAGCTGGAAAAAGAATTTGCTCATATCACCTCCGACACCACCTCTAGGCAGCTGATGCTTGAACATTACACCCACCTACGCACCCTTCTAGGCAATGCCGGAGCATCCGACCGTGTCGCTAAAGAGATAATAGAAGTACTAAATTGAAGAAATCCCTGCTCATAATAATCTGCCTTCTATCACTTGTTGTAGATGCCTCAGCCGAACGAGTGAGGGTTCGACTTTTTTCAAACAACAGCATCGACAACATAGCCATATCGTTCGACCTTGGAACATATAATATCTACGCTGACGACACCATACTGATTGAACCCGAGGTAGGAATTGGCAAATCTATTGAACTTACACCCGTAGGTCAAAAAGTACATGTCACTATCGATGGCTACAACTACGGCAACCACAACACGATTCATTTCACTGCCAACGACACTGCCTGCATACTCTGCCTCAATCCCAGAAATCTAAAACACAGAACATACGAAGGCGACCTGCATGTCTCAGTCAACAAGAATGGCAAACTATTCATTATAAACGAGGTGGAGTTTGAAACATACATCGCTGGCGTAGTACAATCTGAAATATATGGCGACAGTCCCGACATTTTCCGCGTGCAAGCCATCATCTCCCGCACATGGGCATTAAAAAACATCAACAAACATCGTTCAGAAGGCTATAACTTTTGCGACCAAGTGCACTGCCAAGCATACCTCAACCGTTGCGTTCGTCCCGACATCATGCTTGGCACTATGCTCAGTAGCGGCATGACCATAGTCGACAACCAAGGAAAACTAATTGACACACCTTTTCATTCTAACAGCGGCGGACAAACTGCCAATTCTGAAGACGTTTGGCGCAGCGCCGTACCATATCTACGCTCAGTCAACGACACATTCTCCTACCACATGCGCCAAAGCGAATGGGTCAAAGTAATCAACAAAGATAAATGGCTCAACTACTTCGCATCTAAGCACAAAGTAGACATCCACAACGATAGTATACGCAACCTGCTCCTATCTTTCAGCCAATCCGAACGGAAAGTGCGCCTATGTGGAGTCCCTCTCACACGCATCCGCACCGACTTCCAACTCAAATCTACTTTCTTTTCAATAATCTACGACAGCGTCACCGAACGTCTTACCCTTTCTGGACATGGATTTGGTCATGGAGTGGGGCTAAGCCAAGAAGGTGCCATACGCATGGTAGGTCTCGGAATCAGCTACGACAGCATAATCCACCACTACTACACTAGTGCCCACATTCAAAAAAATGATATTTACCCAAGTTCTTACGTCGAACACTACATCCAACAAATATCCCAAATCATAGAAGAAGACAAACAATCCAACACCCAAACCAAATCTAAGAAAGACGATTGGTTAGGCAGACTATTCCGCCTCCGTGACCGCGAAGAACGTGAAGAAGTCTACGACCCCACAACCGAAGAACTCGAAAACGATTGGAAATACGACTGGTAATAATAATTGTCAAATATACAAATCACAATGAAGACAAAAATTCTCTTATTCCTCACCCTCGGAATCCTCATTGGAACGTCCGCTCGTGCACAACAAATCGAATGGAAAACCATTGAACAAGCCGCTAAAACCGATACGAAAAGCAATACCAAATTGTACTTTATCGACTTCTACACCTCCTGGTGCGGTTGGTGTAAAAAGATGGACCGAGAAACCTTCACCGACCCCACCGTAGCACTTATTCTAAACAAATACTACATCCCTGTAAAATTCAACGCCGAAGGCAATTCCGAGTTCTACTGGAAAGGCGACAAATACAACAATGTGGCCACAGCACCAGGCAATAGGCCCAACACCCACTCATTTGCCAAAAAGGTACTGGGTGCCAAAATGGGATTCCCATCCTTCGGACTATTCAAAACCGACCAATCTCAACTCACCGTAATTCAAGGATATCAATCTGCCAACGACCTTGTCGTCATACTATGGTATTTCGCCTCAGGCGACAACAAACGCTACAACTTTGAAAAATACCAACTAATCTTCGATAAGGAGATACGTCCGTCAATGAACGCAAAGCTAGCTAGCGAATAACCTTATATAAAACAACTTAACACTATTACACCATGGGCCTATTCAGTAGAAAAGAAAAGAAAGAGACCCTTGACCAAGGTCTCTCCAAGACCAAAGAAAGATTCTTCGCAAAACTAACCAAAAGCATCTTGGGCAAATCATCAGTCGACGATAGCGTCCTCGACAATCTCGAAGAAACACTCATCACTTCAGATGTGGGGGTAGAAACAACACTGAAAATAATCGACAAACTACAAGAACGCATCAAACGCGACAAATACATAAGCACTTCCGAGCTCAACTCCATCCTCCGTGCCGAGATATCTACCCTACTCAAAAAACACGATGGCGCATTCCCTGAGGACTTCGATTCACCTCTACCTCACAAACCCTACGTAGTGCTTGTTGTCGGCGTCAACGGCGTTGGAAAAACCACCACCATTGCTAAATTAGCTTACCAATACAAACAGGCTGGCAAGAAAGTCATGCTCGGCGCTGCCGACACCTTTCGTGCCGCCGCCGTCGAACAGCTCCAACTATGGGCCGACCGCGTCGATGTCCCCATCGTACAACAAGGCATGAACGCTGACCCGGCTTCTGTGGCCTACGATACACTCCAATCAGCCATCTCCAAAGGCATCGATGTAGTCCTTATCGACACAGCCGGACGTCTCCACAACAAAGTGGGTCTGATGAACGAACTCGGCAAAATCAAGAAAGTGATGCAAAAAATCCTTCCCGACGCTCCCCACGAAGTACTCCTCGTCCTCGATGCCAGCACAGGCCAAAACGCAATCGAACAAGCCAAGCAATTCACCGCCGCCACACATGTTAATGCCCTCGCACTCACCAAACTCGATGGCACGGCCAAGGGCGGTGTGATCATCGGCATCAGCGACCAATTCAATATACCTGTACGATATATTGGACTTGGCGAAAAGATGACCGACCTCCAAACATTCAATGCCGACGAATTTGTCGACAGCCTTTTTGACAAATAATCATTCCAATTGAAAATAAACATTATCACCCTCGGTTGTAGCAAAAACACCGTCGACTCTGAAAACGTTGCCGGGCACCTTATTAAAGAGGGCCACACCATCTATTTCGACCGCCAACAAAACGACTGCGACACCGTCATCGTCAACACCTGCGGCTTCATCGGTGATGCCAAAGAGGAATCAGTCAACACTTTACTCGAACAGATTCAAGCCAAGAAACACTTTAACCAACGGCACGCCCATGATGCACGTCGGCGCACACTAATAGCCGTAGGCTGTCTTGTAGAACGCTACCGCGACCAGCTGCGTGTCGAGATGCCCGAAGTAGACGGCTGGTACGGCGTCCACGAGTGGAACAAACTCTCAGCCGACGCAACCAACTTTACCAGCCTCCGACAAACTAGCACACCCCCACACTACGCCTTCCTTAAAATTGCCGAAGGCTGCAACCGCAGCTGCTCCTACTGCGCCATCCCACTTATCCGTGGCCGACATGTCTCACGACCCATCGACGATCTCGTCGCCGAAGCAAAAGACCTGGTCAGCAAAGGTGTCAAAGAGCTCATCATCATCTCGCAAGACACCACATACTATGGACTCGACCTCTACGGAAAACGATGCCTTGGCAGCCTCCTCGAGCGCCTAGCCACCGAGAGTGGAGCCTCATGGATACGGCTTCACTACACCTACCCCACCTCCTTCCCCACCGATGCCATCGATGTCATCCGCCGTCACGACAACATCTGCAACTACATCGACATCCCGCTACAACACATCAACAGCCGTATACTTACCTCCATGAAGCGCGGTATAGACCGTAAGGGTACCCTTAGACTCCTCGACACCTTTCGCACCCAACTACCAAACGTCTGCATCCGCACCACACTCATCGTAGGATATCCTGGTGAAACAGCGCAAGAATTCGAAGAACTGAAACAATTCGTCCGCGACGCTCAGTTCGACCGCATGGGATGCTTTGCCTACTCGCCCGAAGAAGGCACCCCTGCCGAAGCCCTTGGCGACCCGGTTAGCGAAGAAGAAAAAGAACTACGTGTCAGCGAGCTGATGGCCATTCAAGAACAAATATCCCTAGCCAAAAACCAAGCCCGCATAGGACACATCTACCGTGTCCTCGTCGACCGTCTAGAAGGCGACAACTACATCGCTCGAACCGAATACGACAGCCCCGACATCGACGACGAAGTCCTCATCCCCACCAACACACCTCTCAAGATAGGCGAATTTTACCATGTCCGCATAACCCAAGCCTTCGAAAACGACCTCATTGCACAGCTACTCAAATAGTCCCGCACCTCATTAACACAAAAATACACATTCCCATTCTTCCTCAACTCCAAACACACATTCCGTCCAAACAACCACAGCTGGGACACAACAAACGGCATCTCCAACAGACCAACTTCATGTTGCGCCATCACTAGAAACGCCCCTTCCCAAAAATAGTCACTCACCGTGACGACAACATCGCCTATTTCGACAGAATTGTCTCGACCGCCCATCAACAACAAAAGCAAAAGCCACAGACATATAGCATAGCATGCGGCCTCTGGGCCATACAAAACTTCTCCCCGCTTACACTCACTCCTAAAGACATCAAATACTCATAATCGGTAGAGCCACTTTATTTTTGAATCATTACCATAAAAAAGAAGCACCTCCCCACGGGGGAAGTGCTTCTTATTTTTATATACCAAAACCTATGCCTCAGCGTTCTTTTCAATGGCAAGTTTGCCGCGATAGTATCCGCATTCGGGGCATACGTGGTGGTACATTACTGGAGCGCCGCAATTGCTGCACGTCGTGAGCTGGGCTTTCTCCAAACTGTCGTGTGTTCTGCGCTTCGCTGTGCGAGTCTGCGAGAATCTGTGTTTAGGATGTGGCATAATTAATTATTTTTTATTTGTTTATTTATCTAACAATTGTTTCAATGCGTCCCAGCGCGGATCGTTCTCTCTCTCATCATGTGCGCCTTCGACGTCTCTCCCATCACTCTCACCATAGTCTGTCACCCCATCTGCAATGTACTGCAGCATCTCTGGGTCGCATTCACCCTCAGCATGCACTTTTTGTATTGGCATTCTCACCGCCACATACTCATACATCCATTGGGCCAAATCTATCTGGTAAGCACCCTCGGGAAGATACACCACATTCTCGTCCTCGCTCGTCTCCGTGTCGCTGAACTTCACACACAAATGCTCCACTCCTTCCACCGGCACATCCATCTCCCCTAGGCATCGATCGCATGTTGTCTTTACCACTCCCCGAAAGGTAAAAGTAAACATCAACATACGCTCCTTACGCTCCAAAACCACTGCAAAATCGACTTTTCCTTCCCTCAATTCTTCATTTTCATACCCCTCAAAGAAGGTTTTATCCAGCACATAACCATACTCATATCTGCCTAATTTTAAACCACTAAACTGGACTATTGTATCGATTTTTGACCTCATCTATACACTCTTATTGAGTTTGCAAAGATACGACTATTTTTCAAAATAGCAAAAAAATAATTCGTTATCAACAAAAAAAACTTTGCCGTCGTCGCGACAGCAAAGTCTATGAAAAACCAAACATCTCTGTTTTCTTATTTACGTGCGGCCAACAGCAGCTCCATCATCTTGATGGCACTTTCGCTGATAACCGTGCCAGGGCCGAAGATGCACGCCGCACCCGACTCAAAGAGGAAGTCATAGTCCTGCGGGGGAATGACACCGCCCACAACCACCATAATATCCTCTCTACCAAGCTTCTTCAGCTCCTCTATCACCTGTGGCACCAATGTCTTGTGACCTGCCGCCAAAGAACTTACGCCCAAGATGTGAACATCATTTTCCACTGCCTGTTTGGCAGCCTCTGCCGGAGTCTGGAACAAGGGGCCCATATCCACGTCAAAGCCCAAGTCGGCATACCCCGTAGCCACCACCTTGGCACCACGATCATGCCCATCCTGGCCCATCTTAGCCACCATAATTCTCGGGCGACGACCTTCCAACTTAGCAAACTCGTCGGTCAATGCCTGAGCTTTCTTAAAGCTGTCGCTATCTTTTGTCTGCGTACTATACACGTTGCTGATAAGATTGATTTTTGCTTTGTAACGTCCATACACCTTCTCCAAGGCATAGCTTATCTCACCCAAAGAGGCACGCTTACGTGCCGCGTCAATCGACAGCTCAAGCAGGTTGCCTTTGCCACTCCTGGCGCACTCCGTGAGCGCATCCAACGCAGCCTGCACCTCTTCGCTGTTACGCTCGGCGCGCAGTTTGGCCAAACGCTCTATCTGAGCCTTGCGCACTGCGGTATTGTCCACCTCCAAAGTCTCAATAGGATCCTCGTGGTCCAAGCGATACTTGTTGATACCCACAATGGTGTCCACATTGCTGTCGATACGGCTCTGCTTTCTGGCACTAGCCTCCTCAATACGCATCTTAGGCACTCCGCTCTCGATAGCCTTAGCCATACCGCCCAGACTCTCCACCTCCTGGATATGAGCCCAGGCACGGTGTGCCAGCTCATGCGTCAGGCTCTCCACATAATAGCTTCCTGCCCATGGGTCAACCACACGGCATATATTCGTCTCTTCCTGCAGATAAATCTGCGTATTACGGGCAATACGCGCACTGAAATCTGTAGGCAGAGCTATAGCCTCGTCCAATGCATTAGTATGCAGGCTCTGCGTATGGCCCAAAGCTGCGCCCATTGCCTCAATGCAGGTGCGGGCCACATTGTTGAACGGATCCTGCTCAGTCAGCGACCAACCCGAAGTCTGGCTATGCGTACGCAGTGCCAACGATTTCGGATTCTTCGGGTTAAACTGATTTACAATCTTGGCCCACAACATACGTGCCGCCCTCATCTTAGCTATCTCCATAAAGTGGTTCATGCCCACTCCCCAGAAAAAGCTCAACCGCGGTGCGAAATCGTCCACGCTCATACCGGCATTGATACCCGCACGCAGATACTCCAGTCCGTCGGCCAGTGTATATGCCAGCTCAATATCGGCTGTCGCACCCGCCTCCTGCATATGGTAGCCCGAAATCGAAATACTATTAAACTTCGGCATATGCTTCGACGTATACTCAAAGATATCCGCTATAATCTTCATCGAAGGCAACGGCGGGTAGATATAGGTATTCCTCACCATAAACTCCTTCAAGATATCGTTCTGTATCGTACCCTGCAGCTGCTCCTGCGGCACTCCCTGCTCCTCGGCGGCAATAATATAGAACGCCAAGATAGGCAGCACAGCGCCGTTCATCGTCATCGACACCGACATCTTGCCCAAGTCAATCTGGTCAAACAATATCTTCATATCCAGAATGCTGTCCACAGCCACACCGGCCTTACCCACATCGCCCACCACACGCTCATGGTCCGAGTCGTAGCCCCTGTGCGTAGCCAGGTCAAACGCACAGCTCAAACCCTTTTGTCCTGCCGCGATATTACGACGGTAGAAAGCGTTCGATTCCTCAGCAGTAGAGAAACCGGCATACTGGCGTATAGTCCACGGGCGCATCACATACATCGTGCTATACGGCCCGCGCAGATACGGCGCAATACCGGCGGCATAATTCAGATGCTCCATGCCCGCCAAGTCATCCTTACCGTAGACAGGCTTCACATCAATCTGCTCGGGGGTCTTCCAGTTCTTCTGAATATCATTCTCTTTCTCCCATTGTACAAAGGTTTCTTTGTTTTCCTTTGCCGAACGGAAGTCGACTTTTGAAAAATCAGGTCTCATTATCAATCTTTTATATTAATATTCACACTTTACTATGAGTTGCAAATATACCCATTTTTTTTAATATATCAATCTTTTTTCTCTCAATTCTCCCTGCTCAAGAGCGACAGCAGGCGGATAAACAGGTTGATAATGTCTAGGTATATATCCAGCGCACAATCCACCGCGTTGTCGATGGTCTTAGGATACATCTGCGACTTGGCAATATCATACCCTATATATCCCGAAAAGATAATCACAAACAGCCAGTCGAATGCCGCACCCCTATACCCCAGCAGGAACGTAGCCACCAGCTCGGCCACAAGGCCCACTAACAGTGCAACAAACAAAGTCTTTCCTAAGCCCAAAAACAGCTGCGGGCGTATCAGCCCAAGCAGTATCATCGTGGCAGTGACGATGCCCGTCAAAAGCAACGCCTTAGTCACAATAGCCACCGGCAACCACGGCACTATCATACACAGCACCACCCCCATAGGCAGCACCAACAAATTGAATCCCAAGAAACTAATCCACGGATTGGACGATTTCACCGAAATAGCAATGCCGGCAATAGCCAACACCAGATAGCCCACCAGCAACACCCACGGCTTCACACCTGCCAGCGCGGTAGTGATAGGCACAGCCAGATAGGCCACCATCAAGGCGTTCACCAGGAACCCCCATAGCAATGTGCCGCACATCACGGCATTGTACGTCCGGACATCCACCTGGTCGGCAACGCCCGAATTAAGTCTTTCCTCCTTGCGGCTGTCGAAAACAGCCAGCGACGATGTTTGTGCCATAATCTATATGTTTTAATCAACTAATTTGTTTCAACCCTCACCACCATTCAGCTCCTCAGCCATAGCGAAATACCTCTTTGCCAGCTCCTCATCGCCCATGTCGCGATAGGCGCAGCCCAGATAATAGGCCGCGGCATAGTCCTCCTCGTCCTCTTCCAATGCCTTCAGATAGCACTGCACGGCCTCCTCATAGCGGTGCATATTGCCATACACCACACCCTTCTGGCACTGCACGCCGTAATACTCAGGCATCAGCTCCAACACACGGTCGAAAGCACTCAGGGCCTTCTCAAACAGCGCATACGCCGCCGCTGCCTCCACCTTCAGCTCAGCCTCGTCACCCTCGTCCATATCGGGGTGCTGCTCCAAATAATCCAGCCTAGCCCGCTCCAACGACATGTCTATATACTGCAGCCCCGACTGGTTGTAAGCCAGTCCCAAATCAAACCACATCTCCACATCGTCCGACCCACGTTGCAGCTCCTTATCAATACGTTGCACATCGGCATTGCCCAACTCGCTAAGCTTTCTTAGATTCTCGTCGAGCATCTTTATCATCGAAGGTCTGTCAAGTAAATCCATCTTGGAAAATTTTTGCAAATGTACACAAAAAAATCGAATTATCGCCCTGCCTTACAAAAAAAAATAGCAACGCCCGCCACTCTTGCCGTCGCCACTCCATCGCTACGGTGCTCAAAACGGCATCTTCCTCGTCCCCCATATCAACCTTCATCATACACGCATTCAACCATTTGACCACTATTTGCCAGTCATCCGCCAATTGCTTCCCAACTGTTTACCGACAGCGAATCTGAAAGCGAACAACAGCCAGTAGCAATCCGCTCTTTAAGGTAAGGAAGGCTCAAAAATAGTAGGACTCAATTGTGGCGTCACTGAGTCCTCTGCTTTTACGGGAGCTATCCGTGTCGCTGACGAACGTCCATCGGGTTGGCAAGTATTATCAGGCTTGCATTCTGAGTCTTTTTTAGCCATACGTATTGTTTTCCTTTTCACGGTCGTCGGTCGGGTTGTTTGGTGGTGGAGGCTACCTGCCTTGTTCATGTCTTCGCCCTGTTTTCGTCTCCGGAAACGAAGGCACGACGAAGGCACGGCGAAGGCATGGCATGTGATTGAGGTGAGTGCTGAAGTCCGCCTGATATAATTATACCTAAAAAGTAAAAAAAATTAGGGTGCCACTTTTAGAAATAAAAAAAGTGGCACAAGGTTGTGCAAAGCGGAGAGCAAAGAAATCCACCACTTTCTTTGTCGAGCCAAAGCAACGTCGCGAAGTAAAGTGGGAGATGATGACGATGACAATGACAATAGGGATACATGCATGTACCTCCCCCAGAGGGACAGACTAGAACAGCCGGGTTGGCAACCCACTGATTTTTATCGCAAATGATTAAGTAATGGTTAACTATAAAGGCTCGGAGATCCTTACTCTCAATAACCCCGCACGAAGTGTGGGGGCGTTGGATGGCAAGCTACGGGCGTTTCGTAGAAACGCGCTCTCAATAGTTATCATAGTTTCGCCTTGTTATTACACCTTCACTAAGAAACAGTTTTGTTTGTAAAACGAAAAATCATGTCACTCATTGAAGAAAAATGGCTTGTCAAACTTTATATTTAATTGGTTTCTAACCATTAGAGGTACGTCTTAACGCTGCCATAGTCCATGTCGTCCACCAGCAGACGGCCTTTGGTAGCGTGGCCCAGAAAGCAGCAGTTGATGCGGGCCTCGCCCATTTTGAGGAGGAAGAGGTCGTCCTGGCTCTCGGGCAACGACACCACGTAGCGGCCACGTTCTTCGCCAAAGAGGAAGGCGTCGAGCCGTATTTCGCGACAGGTGAGGATGTCGAAGCCCACGGGAGGTGTTTGCTGTGTGGGGCGGCAGCATGCCACCAAGGTGGCAAACAGGCCGCCTTGTCCGACGGCACGTGCCGTGGTGATGATGGAGGCATCGAGGAGGCTGCCCAGTATCAGTTCGAGATAGTCGATGTCCTCCTCGACGGTGGTCATTTTCATTGGCTCGGCCACAATATGCAGGCAGCGGCGGGCATATTCAGAATCGAGGAAGTCGGTGCTGACATTGCCCACCATGTAGAGGTTCTCGCCCCGCGAAATACAGGGGTTGCCACCCTCCAGGGGTGGGGCTGGAACTACCTCTGCCACCAGTTGTTGTGCCAGGGCTATGCAGTCCTTCACACGCGGCTCGCGAACGTCCTTGTGGGTGGTGTCGGAGCCGGTATAGAGGTATTCGTGTTTCTCCACCACATGGTGCTGCCCTTTGAGCCAGCCATAGAGGCTCTGCTGGCGGCCGTTGGCCTCCCACATGGCGAGGAGGGTACTCAATTCCTCGACCGTGGGCATACGGCCTATGATGCTCTGCACCTCCTCGAAAGCAGGCTGGCTGATGCCCATGGCCTCGACAATCTCGGCCGTGAGGAACTCTTCGTTATGTACATTTTGTTCCATGCGGCATTATTAACGCTCCTTGGCCTGTTTTATTGCATTGGGCAAGCACGACAGAGAAATGGCTCACGTTGTCATCTACACGACATTGCATGTAAAGTGAGGATTTATTTTCCAACTGTTACAATAAAAAGGATGAAAATGCGTTTTGGGAGTGCAATAGATAAACAAGTACGTACACATGAAAAAACATCTGTCACTGCTAGCAGCCGCGCTGCTATTTTCACTATCTGTAATGGCACAGGCCGATAAGGCCAAGTTTTTTATCGAAGGCCAGATAGCCACTCCCACTAAGAGCGGACAGCCGTGGAAGTTGTATAATATCAGGAGCCAGGGCATCACGTTTACTGACAGCGACACCATATACGGTCACGACACCGACAAGGGTGTGCAGCTGGTGTTTGACCATGCGGCGACGACGCATCCTCAGGGGTTTGGCTGCGGGCTGAAGTTTTACCGCTGGCAGAACAATAGCGGCCGTTGGCAGGTGGACAGCGAGGTGGAGAATGCCGAGGCGGCATATACGCAGCAGAAGGTGATGAGCATTATGCTGGTGCTGGACTGCTCGTCGTCAATAGGTGACGCGGATTTTGTAAAGCTGAAGAATGCGGCAAAGCAGTTTATTGATGTGATTGTGGACAAGTCGAGCGACGGGAATGTGCATATCGGCATCGTTGGCTTCAACTCGATGAAGAATACCAAGACATTCGACATCCGCCCGCTGACTAAGGAGACGAAGAAGGAGATGTATCAGTTTATCGACACACTGAAGTTGAACAACCGGACCGCATTTTACTATGCCATCAACCAGGGGTTGGACAACATAAAGAAGTATGTGGGGAAGTTGAGGATAGACAAGGATAAGAAGTATGACGGCAACTTTGTGATTGCGTTTACTGACGGGTACGACAACGATTCGTTTGACCCCAAGATTGGCAAGGCGGCAGAGGGTACGGAACATCGCTATTTTCAGCATGTGAACCAGCGGATTTTGAAGGAGAAGATAGGCGGAGCACCTATCGAGAGCTATGTGCTGGCCATCAGGGGCAACGATGTAGACAGGACGAACACTGATTTTGAGCGTGTGCTGGGGGCTTTATCACACAATTCGAATGGCGACAAGTTTTACCAACTGTCGAATTTCGACAAGTTGCAGGCAGCTTTTGAGGAGATTGGCACAAACCTTATTAATAAGTGGCAGAGCATATATTGCTATATTCCACGGGGCTACGACGGCAGGGTGAGGTGGACCATTGAGTGTGGCGATGTGGCGAGGAAGTTTTTTATGGGTGTGACCGGCAACCTAGGAGGACTGAAGTATCCGCTGCGCTATAACGAGCTGACACGGCAATATTATAGTGAGGACGGCGGCATTATTCTGGCGGCAGGGCTGGACATGACGTTCCCTATCACCAACTTGATATCTGTGGGTGGATATGTGGAGCTGAACGTGTCGAACGGTGTGGGGTTTGGTTTTACACCTGAGGTTGCGTTTACGTTCCCGAACAATAGTGCCATTTTGCTAGGCATAGGCTATCGCGGCACAGACCGCTTTAAAAGCAACGGTTTTCTGATGCGGGCGGGCTATAAGCACACAGGGCCATGGTATTTCACGGCATCCTATTCCGTGGGCTACGGCAACACGTTTATGGTGGGCGTTGGCTACACGATATGGGGGAGAAAGTTGCAATAGCGCATTGTTATGAACCAATACTATAAAGTGAAAAAAGAAACGATATGAATAAGCAGCCTTTTTTACATCGCACACCGGTTAAGATAGCCTTGCTGACGGTATTGTTTGGCCTTATCATAGTGGTGGGGTTGATACCGCTGACGATAGTACTGGTAATGGACCAAACGCTGTTTATCCGCATACTGATAGCGGCGGCGGGCATAATATGGGCAATACTGACGGTGAATTATGTGTCGTTTAAGACGGACTATTTGAAGATGTGGAAACAGTGGCGCAGAGAGGTGCGCCACAACAGAATGAGACACAGCATAGAGCAGTATCCTGAGTATATGGCCCTAAGGGCGAAGTATCCAATGGCAGTGCGACGCTATGAGCAGCACAACCGCCACCGTGAGCATCCGTTGAGCAACAAGGAGATGGTGGAGAGGGCGCTGGCAGTGAGCGAAAAGGAGTGGGCGGCACGCGAAGAATTTCGCCGCCAAGCACAAGAGGAGAAGTCGAGCTATTCCGAAGAGCATCGCCATATCTGAAGAATACGAGTATCTGGCAACACACTTAGAATTGAGAGTGTGTAGTGGTAGAACAAACTATTATTGCATTTACGGAGCAACCACCCGTCGCCCACTTTCTGGGAGAGAGGGGGCGAGGAGCAACAGGTTAGCTTTATACGCTCTTAGGGAGCTTACGGTATGCAAATCAACCGTCATGAAGTAAAAAAGCGGGTGTTATTGCCCGCTATTTTTGTTATCGGATGGATAATAGATACCCCTGTTGGGACGAGGTATTATTCGTGGTCGTGGTTTTGGGAAGAGGGGAAGAGGAGGTGGTGGATATTGCCCCAAAGACGTTCGGGAGCTGTGGAGGGGAGGTAACGGTATAGCCATCGACGCTGGCGGTTGCGCTGCATGCGCGTGCGGAAGCGTTGCAGGAGGGGAAGTCCTGCGGGTATGGGTTCAAGGTATTTCTTCTCAAGAATAAGCTCACGCATGCGGCGGATATCGTCGGGGGGGAGGGAGCCTTTGATAAAGACATGGAAGTCGGCTCCGACGAATTCGCCTGCTAACGATGTGAGGATGTTAAAGGCGGGCAGCATGCCTATGCGGCGCATGAGGGCGCGACAGCTGGCGGGGTCGAGCTGGTCGGCGTTGGCACGTAGGAAGATGCCCCAGTCGATAATGTTGCGCAGGGGAAGTTTGAACTTGGCAGTGAGGTGGCAAACGGTGTGCATAAGGAGGTAGACGAGGTTGGCCATAGGGTCGAGGTAGCCTTCGGGTGAGACGCGGGAGAGAGAGGATAGGATGTAGCGTTCGGCACGTCGCTGCGAGATATAGTTAAGGTCGAGGAAGTGGAGGTGGTTTTCAACCTGCACGCCGTCAATGGTCACTTCGGCATGTTTGCCATCGAGGGCAGCGTCAGGACAGCCGAGGAGGGCGTTGCCGCGCTGGTAGTTGTCGGTGTTGAGGGGTAGGAAAAAGATATCTATGTCGCCACAGGCACGGGAGCATGGTATGGGATAGTGGCGCGAAAGGCTCATTCCTTTGATGAGGCCAAGGCGCAGGCCTTGTTGGTCGGCGCGTTGACGCAATAGGGCAAGCACTTGCGCTTGGTGTTGGTAATGGTAGTGGGTGCGCTCGGCTGAGAGGGACCAGCTGAGGGCTATGTCGCCTTGTGGCTGCTGGGCTGCGGGAAGCTGCTCGATAGCGTCGTTGATCATGGTGACTACGCCGTGCTTGCGGGCAAGCCAAAAGAGTTTCTCCCATTCCGAATCGTCGGCAGGCAGGAGGTCAGGGGGCGTAGCGTTGAGGGAGCTGCGCAGTAGGGCGAGCATCTGGCGGATAGTTGCATCCATAGGGCGGGGCGTTGGGAAAGAGTGATGGGGTTAGAAGAAGGTGACTTTCCACTCGCGACCCTGTTTTACGCATGGGACGTTGAGCTCTGTTTCGTTGCTGTCGGTCTGGATGTTGTTGGCAGTGACCAAGCGTAGGTAGACGGTGGCGGTGGTGTCGCCATCGTCAATATTGGAGCCGAGGACCTCGTATTCATAGATAGTCATATCCATATTTTCCAACAGGTTGACCAGCTGGGTGCGCTCGGGCTCCTCTAGGTTGGTGTATGTAAGGGCCTTGGTGTAGTCGTGTTCCTGCGTGGCCTTGTAAAAGTAGTCGACCACTTGGTCGGGTGTTTTGCTGCCGCATGCCGCAACGAGGATGGCAAGGAGTGAGGCAAGAAGGATGGTGATTTTCTTCATGTTTGCAATCGTTGATGTGTTAATTCGAATTTGCAAAAATACAAAAAATAATCATAATAGTATGTTTTTTTTCTTTATGTCGAATTTTATTACTATTTTTGCACACTTTTTTGAAGTATGGTAGAACTACTGTTAGGCATAATATGTGGTGTAACCTTGTCGCTGTTTTTCAGCTTCGGACCTGCGTTTTTTTCGCAGCTGAGGACTAGTATACAATATGGCTATAGGAAGTCGTACCCTTTTGCATTTGGGGTGAGCGCAAGCGATGTGCTGGTGGTATTCCTGCTGCTAACGGTTCTGCAGAATGTGAACCTCTACGAGGTGCTGCACAATGTGTGGGTGGCATCGGTAGGTGGCGCGGTGTTGATAATGATGGGGGTGCACTACTTCCGCAAGGAGGTGGACGATATAAAGGAGAAGGAGACGCGCCTAAAGTTTAAGAGCAAGGAGGGCGAACCTCGGAGGCTGTCGATTTTTGGACAAGGGTTCTTAATCAATATCGTCAACCCCTTTATCTGGATATACTGGATTTCTGTAATTGCGTTAGTTTCAGGAGAATTGAACCTTACGGTGAATGAACGCTACATCTTTTTTATTGGAATGTTGGGCACCACACTGGCATTGGACATTGTGAAGTGCAAGCTTGCCTCGATGTTGCAGAAAATGATAACGGCCAAGGTCCTGAACATCACCAACAAGGCATGCGCAATAGTGATGTGGGGATTTGCGGGATATCTGATAGTGTCGATGATACTATACCAGGTGAGCCCCAAGGCACGTGAACGCGAGCAAAACCAGCCTAACAATAAGACCGAGATGATAAAGAAGCTCCACAACCTCCAGAAGATTGACAGCCTAGGCGAGCTGGCCCCCTGGGGACGGAGGCACGACACGGCGATGTATGAGCCTGAGAATAAGAACAAACATACCAACACAACATCAGAATGATACGCGAAGAAACCGTTTTTGGACCCATCTTCAGCCGACGGCTGGGCACATCGCTGGGCATCAACCTACTGCCCGAGAAAGGGAAAATATGCAACTTTGACTGCATCTATTGCGAATGCGGATGGAACAAGGACGGGCACGGCGACAGCCGCCTTCCATCGGCCGCCAAAGTGCGCGCCGACTTGGAGAACATGCTTGAGCATCTGCGGCGACAGCAGGTGAAGGTAGACTCCATCACCTTCTCGGGCGACGGGGAGCCGACTTTGAACCCCGAATTCCCACAAATAATTGACGACACGCTTGCACTTCGCGACCAATTGGCACCTACGGCCAAAGTGTCCGTCCTGTCAAATGCCACCCGTGTGCATCTGCCGCAGATTTTTAAGGCTGTGCAAAAGGTAGACAACCCCATCATGAAGATTGACGCACCCACCAACGAGCTAATAGCCCGCATTAACAAGCCCGCCGCAGGTTACGACATTGCCCGTGTGGTAGAAGCCCTGAAACAGTTCAACGGTGACTTCATCCTCCAAACCTGCATGCTGCGCAGCAAAGAATACAACTTCGATTCGTCGCGCCACGAAGTGCTTGACGGCTGGATGGACATTGTACGGCAACTACGTCCACGCGAAATAATGGTATACACCATCGACCGACCGACTCCCGCTGAGGGACTGGAAAAGTTCACCGTAGAGGAAATGACAGCCCTAGTGCAGCCCCTCATCGACGAAGGTTTCCAGCTACAAATCAAGGGGTAGACTCGCCCTCTCACGTCATCTCCGCCTATCCACACACCAACGCCCCACCTCGCTTTCGCGCCCTCCACTCAACCCCGCTTCATTGTCGCATTATACTCACCTTGGCGATAACGTGAAAAAGAAAGTGGCACCCTGCTTTCTGCCTTTCACAGTATAATTGTACCAGACGGCCCACAGCACTCGCTTCAATCGCACGCCATGCCTTCGCCGTGTCTTCGTCGTGCCTTCGCTTCCAGCGACGGAGAAAGGACGAAGGCAGGCACTAGACACAGCCCCGCCACCACCAAAGAACCCCTCTAATGATTGTGGAAAGGGAAACAAAAGCGTATGGGGAAAAACGGCCAGGAATGAATATCAGCATTTACTTGTCAAACTATTAGGATTAATAATAATCAGTATCTGTAGAAAAAGATTGTGCCAAGTATCACACCTAACAAAAGTGGGAAAACAACTTTTTTTTTTGCATATCAATTAATTTGTGTATTTTTGCAAATCCGAAAAAACTGCAATAATAGGTATTTCGGATAGTATAATTATCGCATAAAGAAACAAATAGGATATATTAACCAATATAGGAGAACCAAGCTATAGCAGCACCATTTAACCCTGGCGCCCCAAACAACAGCAATAAGGGACGCAACAGAGGGCCTCAGAAAAGGGAGCCCGAACATTTGATAAACGAGCGCATCGACGTGCCAATGGTACGTGTGGTGGGCGACGGTATGGAGCCCACGATAATGAATACCAAGGAGGCGCTGGCTCAGGCATATGAAGAGGGGCTGGATTTGGTGATGATTTCGCCCAACGCCAATCCGCCGGTGTGCAAGATTATCGAATACCAAAAGTACCTCTACGAACAGAAGAAGAAGGAAAAGGAGCGCAAGGCCAACTCCACAAAGGTGGTGATTAAAGAGATACGGCTAAGCCCGCAGACTGACGACCACGACTTTGAGTTTAAGCTGAACCACGCGAAACGCTTCCTAAAGGAGGGCAACAAGGTGAAGGTGGACGTGTTTTTCCGCGGACGCTCAATAGTGTATAAGGAGCAGGGAGAGGCACAGCTGCTGAAGTTTGCCGAGGCACTGATGGAGTATGGCAAGCCAGAGGCAATGCCACGTTTGGAGGGAAAGAGGATGCTGATAATCATATCCCCAAAGAAATAGAGCCCCTACCACTAGTGAGAAAAGAACCAGGTTATCGTACCATATAGTCTAACTTAAAAAACAGTAAAGTAATGCCTAAAATGAAAACTAAGGCCGCTGCCAAGAAGCGTTTCACCTTCACCGGCACCGGCAAAATCAAGAGAAAGCATGCTTATCACAGCCACATTCTGACCAAGAAAGAGACCACGCAGAAACGTAATCTCGACCACACCGCACTGGTGAGCCGCGACGACGAGAAGCGAGTGAAACGTATGCTTCTTCACTAAGACGAGAGCCTTAGGAAAGACAATCGGAGTTATTAACCATTATTTAAAGCACCAAAGAGCAACCGCCTCAACGACGCAAAAAAAAGCCTAGAGAGAGCCGGTGGCCGCTTAAATGAAAACAAATTAAGAAAACATGCCAAGATCAGTAAATGCTGTAGCTTCCAGAGCTCGCAGAAAGAAAATCCTCAATCGCACCAAAGGTTATTGGGGCAGAGGTAAAAACGTGTGGACCGTCGCCAAAAACAAATGGGAAAAGGGCCAGACTTACGCATACCGCGACAGAAGAAACAAGAAGAGAGAGTTCCGCGCACTGTGGATTAACCGTATCAACGCCGGATGCCGCATCAACGGAATCTCCTACTCTGTGTTTATGGGCGAATTGCACAAGAACAACATCGAGCTGAACCGCAAGGTTCTCGCCGACCTGGCGATGAACAATCCCGAGGCTTTCACCGCTGTTGTGAAGATGGTAAAGAAATAAGCCAAAGAAAAACGAGTGATTAACCTTTAAAACTTCTATGTCATGGGAAAAAATCAATTAATGCAATATGTAGAGGATTTGGTTGAGCGTAAGGACCTCCCCGAGTTTAAGGCTGGCGATACCATCACTGTCCATTACAAGATTAGAGAAGGAAACAAAGAACGTATCCAGAACTTCCAGGGCGTTGTATTGCAGCGCAGCGGAAGCGGTTCGACTGAGACCTTTACTGTCCGCAAGATTACCAACGGCGTGGGTGTGGAACGTATTTTCCCCATTTGCAGCCCGTTTATCGAAAAGATTGAAGTGAACAAGTACGGCGCCGTGCGCAGAGCTAGAATCTTCTATCTCCGTAATCTTACAGGTAAGAAAGCCCGTATCAAGGAAAAGAGACGCTAATCGATTTTCCAACAACGATAATCTGGCAAAGCGACTGTCTCTTTCGGGATACAGCCGCTTTTTCAATCATAAAAAATTTTGTCATATAGCTGAATCTTCGTATCTTTGCATATTTGAAATAAAAGGAAAACTTCTAATAACTTATTATATATAAAGGAGAAACAAGTAATGAAAGTAAATGTCAAAGACTTCGGTGTGGTGTCGCCAGAGCAACCTTGCTCCATTATCGACATCATCAAAATGGTAAATCCCGACGGATTGAACAATTATTGTGCCGCCAAAATCGATAACAACACTGACCTTATCGACCTCCGAACTACCATTACGACCGATTGTGACATTGAGCTGTTGGACACCACCAACAAGGAGTGCCTCTCGGTGCTACGCCACACTGCCGCACACATCATGGCCGAGGCAGTGCAGAACCTTTTCCCCGAGGCAAAGATAACCATTGGGCCCGCCACTGAGAACGGCTTCTTCTACGACTTCGATTTCCGTCCCTTCAGCCGCGAGGATTTGGACGCCATCGAAAAGGAGATGAAGTCCATCATCAAAAAGGCCACACGCTTGGAACGCCGCGAGGTGACGCGCAACGAAGCATTAGAAATTATGACCCAACGCAACGAACCATATAAGGTAGAGCTGCTTGAGGCCATCCCTGAAGGAGAAACCATCACCATATATCAGCAGAACAACTTTGTAGACCTCTGCCGTGGACCGCACCTGCTCAACACCCGCCCTATCAAGGGATTCAAACTGCTATCCTCTTCCAGCACCTATTGGCGCGGCGACAAGAAAAACAAGTCTCTCAGCCGCATCCACGGCACTGCCTTCTTCACCAAAGAAGACCTTGAAGCCTATCTGCAATATCTAGAGGATGTGAAGAACCACGACCACAACAAAATCGGCCGTGAACTTGAAATATTCACCACAGTCGATGTCATTGGCCAGGGCCTGCCCCTGCTGATGCCTAAGGGTACGAAGATTGTTCAGACACTCCAACGCTGGATTGAGGACGAGGAAACCCGCCGCGGCTACATGCGCACCAAGACCCCCCTGATGTCCAAGAGCGACCTCTACAAACTCTCTGGCCACTGGGACCACTACCGCGACAAAATGTTTATCATGGGCGACCCCGACGACGAAAAAGAAGTGCTTGCGATGCGTCCTATGACCTGTCCATTCCAATACTTTGTGTATAAGAATAGCCAGAAGTCATATCGCGACCTTCCTTGCCGCTACGGCGAGACCTCTACCCTATTCCGCAAAGAGGACAGCGGCGAGATGCACGGCCTCACCCGCGTGCGCCAGTTCACCATCAGCGAGGGACACCTCATCGTGCGTCCCGACCAGATGGTTGAGGAGTTTAAGGGATGTATCGACCTCGCTCGCTACTGCCTCACCACCCTCGGATTGCAGGACGACGTGACCTACCACCTCTCCAAATGGGACCCCGAAGACACCGAGAAATACATTGGCGATGCCGAAACCTGGGAAACCACCCAGCAGCATATCCGCGACATCCTCAACGAGCTGAACATCCCCTTCGTCGAAGATGTGGGCGAAGCCGCCTTCTACGGACCTAAGGTAGACATCAATGCCAAGAACGTCTACGGCAAGGAGGACACCATGATCACCATCCAGTGGGATGCCCTTATAGCCGAGCGTTTCGACATGTACTATATCGACAAAGACGGCAGCCGGCAACGTCCATATATCATCCATCGCACCAGCATGGGCTGCTACGAGCGTACCCTGGCCTGGCTGATCGAAAAATACGAGGGCGCATTCCCCACCTGGCTCTCCCCCGAGCAAGTGCGGGTGCTTCCCATCTCTGAGAAATTCCTCGACTACGCCGAGAAAGTGACCGCCGAACTACAACGCAACGGAATCGAAGCCACCCTCGACCGCCGCAGTGAAAAAATAGGCTACAAACTGCGCGAAACACGTATGCAAAAAGTACCCTACGCCCTACTCATCGGCCAAAAAGAGATGGACGAACAGCTCGTCGCCGTATGGAACCGTAAAGACGGCGACCTCGGACAGAGCCAACTCGACACATTCATCGACGCCCTCTGCAAAGAGATTCGCACCAAGAGCGTCGAGCTCACAATTCGCAAAAAAGATTAAAACCAGAACTTTGCAAAGCTGGCGGGCACCCTAATCGGTGCCCGCTTTTTTTGTATCCAATAAAAAAGGCAGGAACGTAATGCCCTGCCTTTAAACAATCTTGAGCGACAGACGGGGTTCGAACCCGCGACCTGCGGCTTGGGAAGCCGCCGCTCTGCCAACTGAGCTACTGTCGCTTATGGCTGTCTGCCCGCTCATTGACGAGTCAGACAGTTATAATAACACACCTTTTGCCTTTTTATTGTGCACAAAGGTAATTTTTTTTATCTGCGACGCTCGCCACCACCACTGCGGCGACGTTCACCGTCACGGCGGGGACCACGATCGCCATCGCGGCGAGGACCTCGGTCACCATCACGGCGAGGACCACGGTCGCCTTCGCGACGCGGGCCACGTGCCGGTTTCTCTTCCTCGTAGCCTTCTGGCTTGGGGAGGAGAGCCTTGCGGCTGAGCTTAATCTTGCCGGTCTTCTCATCTATGTTGATGACCTTCACCTGGAACTCGTCACCCTCTTCAATCAAACCTTCAAGCGTCTCAGTACGGCCCCAGTCATACTCGCTGATGTGCATCAAGCCCTCTTTGCCTGGCAGGAACTCGAGGAAGGCGCCAAACTCTACAATGCTCACCACCTTGGCATCATACACCTGCCCCACCTCGGGAACAGTGCAAATCTCCTTAATCCACTTAATGGCGGCTGCAATATCGTCCTTGTTCTGCGAAGCCACATCCACAATGCCGAACTCGCCCACCTCTTCGATATTGATGATGGTGTTGGTCTCGGACTGAATCTTCTGTATAACCTCACCACCCTTGCCAATAACAGCACCGATAAAGTCCTTAGGGATCTGGATCTGTTCAATACGGGGCACAAAGTCCTTATAGTCGGCACGGGGTTCGGGAATGGTTTCAAGAATCTTGTCGAGGATGTAGAGCCTACCCTGACGAGCCTGCTCAAGGGCCTTGGCCAACACATCGTAGCTCAGGCCGTCCACCTTGATATCCATCTGGCAGGCAGTGATACCGTCGCGGGTGCCACACACCTTAAAGTCCATGTCGCCCAAGTGGTCCTCATCGCCCAAGATGTCGCTAAGCACAGCCCACTTGTCGCCCTTGCTGATAAGGCCCATGGCAATGCCCGCCACAGGCTTGCGAAGTCTCACACCCGCATCCATCAATGCCATGCAGCCGGCACACACAGTGGCCATCGACGAAGAGCCGTTGCTCTCGAGGATATCAGACACCACACGGATGGTATAGGGACAATCCGTCTCGCTGGGGAGCACCTCCTTGAGGGCGCGCCAAGCCAAATGGCCGTGACCCACCTCGCGGCGGCTGGTGCTGCCGCTGCGCTTCACCTCGCCAGTGGCAAACCCGGGGAAATTGTAGTGCAGCAAAAAGCGGCGCATGCCCTCTATCACCGCACCGTCAATCTTCTGCTCATCGAGCTTAGTGCCCAAGGTGCAGGTAGCGAGCGACTGCGTCTCGCCACGGGTGAAGATGGCACTGCCGTGGGCCGAAGGCAGATAGTCGGTTTCGCACCAAATGGGGCGAATCTCGTCAAGCTGACGGCCGTCCAAACGGGTACGCTCTGCCAGCACCATGTCGCGCATAGCCTCGCGCTCGGTGTCGTGGTAGTAACGGTCAATCATAAACTTAATATCATCGGTGAGGGTCTCCTCGGTATAGTTGGCATCGATAAACTCCTGCTTGATAGCTTCAAAGCCCTCTTCGCGCTGATGCTTGTTGGCAATGCCCTGCTTGGAGAAGTCGTAGCACTTCTGGTACACAGCGTCGTGGATGCGCTGGCGCAGCTCCTCGTCGTTCACCTCGTGGCAGTACTCGCGTTTCTCGGTCTTACCAGTCTCGACGGTAAGCTCGTCCAGCACGCGGCACTGTATCTTGATAGCCTCGTGGGCAGCCTTCAACGCGCCCAGCATCACATCCTCGCTCACCTCCTTCATCTCGCCCTCCACCATCATGATATTGTCGGCGGTGGCGGCAACAATAAGGTCGAGGTCGGCACGCTCAATGTCCTCCATGGGGGTATTGATGACATACTCGCCGTCGAGATACGACACGCGCACCTCTGAGACAGGGCCGTTAAACGGTATGTCGGACACTGCCAGAGCGGAAGCAGCAGCCAGTGCGGCCAGCTGGTCGGGCATAGTCTCGTGGTCGCCCGAGATGAGGGTTATCTGCACCTGCACCTCGGCATGGAAGTTGTCGGGGAAGAGGGGACGCAGTGCACGGTCCACCAAGCGGGCAATCAAAATCTCATGCTCCGAGGGGCGTGCCTCGCGCTTGAAGAAGCCACCAGGGAAACGCCCCATGGCGGCATACTTCTCTTGGTAATCAACGGTGAGGGGCATGAAATCGACGTTCTCGCCCACCTCTTTCTTAGCGCATACGGTGGCAAGAAGCATCGTGTCGTTCATCCGTACCACGGCAGAGCCGTCGGCCTGTTTGGCCAGTTTTCCAGTTTCAATTTCAATCATGCGGCCGTCGCCGAGATCAAACTTCTTTGTGATAATGTTCATTTGTTCCTTTATTGTTTCTTTGTTTCCGCTACGTGTCGCACCGTGCGGCACGCATTTGCCTAGCATAAACACCTCTATGCAAAGGCGATATAATGATTATTAAAAGCTCTTTCAAAAAAGCCTCCCCAGAGAACCTAGGGAGGCCAACCATAACCAAATAAATTATGAAAAACTATTACTTTCTACTTTCTCAAGTTAAGCTTCTTGATAAGGGCACGATAGCGCTCAATATCAATAGCCTTCAAATAATCGAGCTGACGGCGGCGCTTGCCAACCAGACCGACCAATGCGCGCTCGCTTACTTGGTCTTTCTTATTCTTCTTCATCAGCTCAGTCAGATGCTGGATTCTGTATGTGAACAGGGCCACCTGCGCCTCAACCGAACCCGTATCTTGGGCGTTTTTACCATACTCGGCGAAAATCTCTTCTTTTTTCTCTTTTGTCAGATACATAACTATTTATACTGTTTTTTATCGTTCTTTATCCTTTCGAATTCGGCTGCAAAATTACAACTTTTTTTTCATCCACAAACATTTTTTCGCAAAAAACATTCAATTTAACTCTTATTAAGAAAGTTCAACCGCCCAACAGCCCACCTTCCACCCCTCCCCAGCGCACATTGCCATTGAAATACAACTGCAACTAGCCATCAAGCCCACCTGCCACTCCGCCCCCCTCTTGGTGCCCTTACACTACCGCCCACACTCCCTTCCGTGAAGCGAAGGCACGACGAAACCACGACGAAGCCACAACGCCCCACCATGCCATTTACGACACCGCAACACCTCCCCAAACCTCCACACCTGTCCACTCCGACCCTGTTCGCCCTCCCCACTACGGCAACCCAGCAGCACACCAACAGCAATCGAGTAGCCAGTGGGCACCGGCAGGGGCGACGCAAAGCACGAGCGAGAAGAAAAAATGACGGCCATGAGTACACAAAAAAATGCCCAAATGCATTTTTTTTGCTATATTTGCAGTTGGTAAGCAATAGTGCCGCCGAAACATAAAACACATATAACAAAACAGATAGAACAGATAGAAATAATTAAATACATATAATAAAGGCGTTTTCGCTTTTCTTGCCACAACTGAAATCTCGACAATTTCATTTTCATTACACAAGAGAAGGGAACGTTCATGGTTTCCGTGAACTTTTCTTGTTTGTAATGATAGGTAGTCGAGAACCTCAGTTGTGAACAAAAAGGTTTCACGGTTTTTATTACAAAGTCACAAGTATGAGCAGATTGACAAAAGAACAACAAGAATTATTCGACAATCTTCACAAGGACAGGCTTGAAGATTATAAAGTATTTAGCAAAAAAGATTATGGTGGACTATTTAAAAGCGTAGTAGACAAATATCCAGAATCAGCACATTTTATCTATGAATTACTGCAAAATGCGGATGACGCAAATGCAACAAAGGTTAATATCTTACTGAAGCATGATTGTTTGTTGTTCAAACACAATGGCACTAAACACTTTAATGTAACCCCCCTTAACTCAAACATCGTTGGAGATATTAATGCTATTACAGGCATAGGGAATTCAACAAAGATAGATACACAAAACAAGATAGGCAAGTTCGGCGTTGGATTTAAATCAGTGTTTCAATATACGGACACTCCCGAGATATATGACGACACATATAGTTTTAAAATAGAGAATTATATCATACCAACACTTATTGAAGAAGATCATATTGAGCGTAAAAGAGGAGAAACTCTTTTTGTCTTCCACTTTCGAAATTCAAATAACAATTATTTCGAGATAAAGAATAGATTAGAGAAACTTCAAAATCCGATACTATTCCTGCATAATCTTAAGAAAATTGTATGGCAAATCGAGGAATCGAATGGACTTATAAGCCAAGAATACATTATTGAAAAAACGTTACGGCAAAAGGAGGTTTTCGATGACATTCAAATGGAACTATATGACATTTTCGACCACAAAGGATTAAAAACCATCTATTTGTTTAGTCAGAATGTCATTGTTACAAATGACAACAAAAAGACAGAACACCCTATATGCGTTGGCTTCTTTTACAATGAAGAAAAAAAGAAATTAGTAACAGCAAACCAAAACAGGAAAGTTTTTTGTTTCTTTCCCACAAAGGAATCGTTCAAAACCTGCTTCATCTTACATGCTCCATTCTTGCTTACAGACAATAGACAGAATTTAAAGCCTAAAGAAGAAATTAATAAGGACTTTGTTAACCACTTGTCTAAGCTTGCAGCTCAATCAGTTGTAATCCTAAAGGACTACGGAATAAAACAAAACAATCTGCTTATCAATGAGAATATCACTGAAATATTGCCACAATACGATGACTCCGACAGGCTGGGCAGTGACTATGAATACAAAAGAATGTTTGAAGAATCCTTTAAAGAAATAATGCAAAAGAAAGCCTTATTACTATCTAGAAACAAGAAATACAAATATGTAAACAATTCCTATACATCGCCAATGAGTGTATATGAATTAGTAGAACAAAAGCAACTAGAACAACTTAAGGGATACAAAGACATTGATTTCTTAGAGTGGGAATTAATGCAAAACATTAAGAAATGCAAAGCAGGCTGTGACTATTTTGAGGAACTATCAGAATACACTATTGAGAACTTTGCAAACGACATTACCGCAGACTTCATGGAGAAACAAAACAAAGCATGGATTTTGAAATTCTACACGTTTGTCCGTGAAGAAGCACGCAAATATTGGGTAATCTCCAATCAAACAAAAGGAAGTTCACTTGCTTTCAGGAGTGCCCCCATCATAAAAAATCAACGAGGAGAATGGGTTGCGCCATTTAAAGATATAAGAACACCTAATGTATTTCTCCCCATTGGTAAAGGGGCTAATAATGAATATAATTTTGTTCATCGCGATTATCTATCGGAAGAAATGGCGAAAAAGCTATTTGATGCATTTGAATTTAAAAAGCCTGACACATACGACTATATAAGGAATGTAGTCTTAAACAAATATAATGAAAATGCGAATGACATTCCAGACGAAATCATTAAAGATGACTTCAATACCTTACTAAACTATTATAGAGAAATACGAGGTACGGAAAAAGAGAAACAATACATTCAAGACTTACGGAGCCAATACTATCTTAGAAGTAAAGACGGCCTTCTTCACCATTCGAATGAAATCTTCGTTAATAACGAGGAACTTTCAAAATATTTTGAGGGTAATTATGATGCTGACTTTTTTGATTCTTCATTTTATCAAGATTCGTTTAAAGGATTTCACAATGTTGTTGTGATGGAATTTCTTGATAAAATAATCACAAGGAAAGTACCTCATATTGAAAAAATAAAAGTTAACTATTACTCAGATTATCAATTACCAAAAGCATATAAGAAGGTCCTCCCATCATATAAATATTACAATGAGTTTATCATCCAGGACTTTGAGCTATTCGGATTCGAGACAGCTTGCAAAAAAGGTAACATAACAAAAAAGGTATCTGCTTTCCTATGGAACGACGTTGTGTGGCGTTATTCGAAAGAAACAAAATGTACTATTTCTGCGAGCAACACACGAAGAAGCACCTACGACAACTATACGACAGACACTAAATTCAGAAGGGATTTATTGGAATTCAAATGGCTGTACAACAGCAAAAATAAAATAGTAAGCTCAAGAGAAGTTTACCAAGAAGACTTGTGCGTAGAATACGATTTGACAAATGGAGTAAAGGAGTTTATAGAGATAAGAAAAAGAGTAGAAAATCTTAGAGAGAAGTATAAAGCAACTGAAGAAGAGCAAGAAAGATATGCCCTTGGAACTGAAATAGAAACAAAATATGGAGAACTTACAAAAGAAGAAATGCTTAAAGTACTAGATAAAGCATTAGAGGACAAACGAATACAAAAATCAAAAAGTGCTAATAAAGAGCACCTCCTTGAAATGCCTAATAATGGCCAGGATACAGCATCAGCAGACCATCTAAGTAATACAGAAGAAGACATCAACGAGAAACTTGAGAGAAAATGGGAAGAGAAAAAGAACACCCATGTCAACAAACCCAATTCTTCAACAAATCCTAATGGTTCAACCTCGCTTAACATTGAACATACCAAAATTGGTTCAGATTCCAATAACGAACCTTTTTTTGTAGATTCCATCTCACAAAAAATATCTGAAAAGAACGAGCAGGAATCTACATCTCGAGCTGAAAAAGCTTTGATATCAAAAGACACATCTGCACAAGCCCAAGCTGAAGAAACAAAAGAACAAATTGAAATATTAGAATTACTGAAACAAACACAAAAATATAGTTTCAAATGGTTCAAGCTATTGATGGAACTAATGCATGCAGGGAGACAAAAAATCACAGAGAGAAGCGTTCAAATTGATTTTTCAAAGTATGACACAATATGTTCTGACAAAATAATACATTTAAGCGAGCCCTCCATACCTGTTCCCTCGTGGTGTAGTGATGCTGAAAAGCATTCAATCATTGCTATATCCGAATGTAAATCGACCAAGATTGAAGGAATAGTAGTAATGTCAACAGATAACAGCATTGATATTTCTATTGAGATTAATGACCAGATTCTTCAAGCTTGTCTTGATGCTAAAAAGATACGAGTTGTTGCAACTGACAATACTAATTTTATAGATTCTCTTGAGACTAGATTCATTCAACTCGACAAAGAAGATGAATTCGATATGAACCAGAACCTTCCGAACAATATTGAATTCATATATGGTCCCCCTGGAACAGGAAAAACAACAGAACTAGTCAACCAAGTTCATAAGATACTAGAGATTGAGCCCAATGCGAAAATACTTGTATTGACACCTACCAATAAGGCAGCCGATGTTGTGGCAATCAAAATGTCGAACGATGAAGTCTGTTATAATTACTTATCACGCTATGGAGCAACAGAAAGCCTATACTTAATAGAGGAAGTGGCTTGTGTTACAAATCGTGACACTACGGATATGAATATGTACAATATTGTAGTTGCCACCGCTTCTAGATACGCTTACGATTTCGTTCAGCCAGACGATACTGCTATATGCGACTATCCTTGGGATTACATCTTTATTGACGAAGCTTCAATGATTGATATACTCACAATTACATTTATCCTGTATAAAGGCTCTACTGCTAAGAAAATAATTGTTTCTGGCGACCCAAAACAAATACAACCTGTCACTCAGAACGACATGCCAGAATATAACATCTTTGACATGGTTTCACTTCATGGTTTCGCTAATGCTATAGACAATTACACCCGTTTTCCTGTTATCCCACTAATGATTCAGCACCGTTCTGTGCCAACTATTGGCACATTAGTTAGCCAATTTGCCTACGACGGACTAGTCCAATATGATTCAAATCGCTCACCACAGAAGCCACTACAACTTGACGGACTACAAATAAAGGACATCAACTTCCTTGGCTTTGAAGTAGCTGAACTTGACGAGATAAAAGGCCTAACAGTTGTAGGACAATCGGCTTTCAACCTATACTCTGCTATTTTTACGTATAATATGGTAGAATATGTAGCTAGACAAATAGAAAAGTATCACAATGACTTAGAATATTCAATTGGTATCGTGTGCGCATATCGGGCACAAGCAGACGCAATCAGAAGTATGCTTGAAAACAGGCCATTGAACACTCCTAATTGTGTAGTAACGTGCGGTACAGTTCATAGTTTCCAAGGCGACGAATGCGATATTATGTTTATCGTCCTCAATCCTCCAGCACAATGTACTAATGGGACACATGTAAATAATGAAAATATTATTAATGTGGCCATGAGCAGAGCACGGGATTATCTGTTCTTTATTCTTCCCAAAGGACAACAAAAGGGTTTCTTCATGAAAAACCAAATTGGCAATTCTCTCAAAATGGCTGATAGTTCAATAATAGATTGTAGACATGTCGAGAAGGTACTGTTCAACAATGACAATTATATTTACGAAAACACTCATGTTTCTTGCCACATGCCCATAAATGTCTTCTGCGATGATAATGCTATTTATGAAGTAAGAATGGGCGAAGAGGCAATAGACATTAAAATAAATAAATAAATAGTTCTTCAACGTAGGAGAAAGCGGCCTAATATTCATGTACCATGCGCAAAAGGTTGGAATCAGGGGGCTGATAGGCGGAGGGGGGATACAGGATAAGCAATCTGACACTTGACGAGGGGCGCCTGTGCTTGAAATTGGATGGATATCATCGGCTGGACGACCACTGCGCGGCCATTTACGACAGGATGCGCCACGGCGAGCTGATTACGGTGAGCAAGGTGTATCGGCTGTATCATGTTTAAGAGGTTCGCGCACAACCTAGTCTAACCACCGAATGGGGCAACAGCCCTTGGGAAATAATCTTTTTACAGATAATTGAAAAAAAAATAGTACATTTGCAGACCGTTTGACAGGTGTGCGTTTGCATGAATATTTGGGACATAATACTGATAATTATTAAATTTGCGGGTGCCGTGGTGGTGTTTATCTACGGCATGAAACTGATGAGCGAGGGGCTACAGAGGGTGGCGGGAGGCAAGATGCGCAGGGTACTGGGGAGGAGGACCAGCAACTCGCTTCGCGGCATAGCCACCGGCACGGCAGTGACAGCCGCCATCCAGTCGTCGACGGCCACCACGGTGATGGTGGTGAGTTTTGTGAACTCGGGCATACTGACATTGTCTGGTGCCATTGCCGTGATAATGGGTGCGAACATAGGCACCACCATTACTTCATGGATTATCCTGCTGGGCATGAGCAGCAGTGCCGAGAAGTTTGTGATACCGCTTATTGTCTTTGCCATAGCAGCCCCCTTTGTGTTGATGAAGGGCGACAAGGTGAAGTCGATTAGCGAGTTCATCATTGGCTTCGGCACTATGCTGGTGGGTCTGCAGTTTCTGCAGGATGTTATGCCCAATCTGATTCAGCACGACGCCCTGCTGGAGGCGTTGCATAGCTGTTCGGATTGGGGATTGTGGACGATATTGTTGTTTATTCTTATCGGCGCCCTGCTGACGGTGCTTATCCAGGCCTCGTCGGCGGTGATGGCCATCACCCTGATTTTGACAGCAAACGGATGGATAGGGCTTGATATAGCGGCGGCTATCATCATGGGGCAGAATATAGGCACTACCCTCACCGCCAACATTGCCGCCAGGGTGGCAAACTCGTCGGGCAAGAAGGCGGCCAGGGCTCACTTTGTGTTTAATATGGTGGGCTCGGCACTCACCTTGTTGGTATTTTACCCCGAGATGAACCTGATAGCCTATCTTGCAGAGCTGGCCACGGGCAGTAATGCCAGGTTAGACTATAGGATGCTACCCGTGGCCTTGGTGCCGCTGGCCATTACCATCTTCCACACCTTTTTCAACGTCGTCAACACCATCATCCTCTCGTGCTTTATACCTCAGTTTATCAAGGTTGTCGACTGGATGGTGCCTACTTCGAAGGAGGAGAACGAGGACGAGTTTCGTCTGCGGTTTATCAGCGGCGGTTTTACCAACACGGCCGAGCTGAACATACAGGCGGCGCAGAAGGAGATAGAGGGTTTTTCGAGGCGTATACTGCGGATGTTCACCTTTCTGCCCCCACTGCGCACCGCCAAGGATGACGAGGAGTTTGACAAGACCATGGCCCAGATAGAGAAATATGAGGGTATATCCGACCGTATGGAGATGGAGATAGCCCAATTCCTCACCAAGACTGCCGCGGCCGACTTGTCGGAAGAGGGGTCGCAAAGGGTTTCGTCGATGCTGCGCATCGTGGACAACCTTGAAAGCATAGGCGACACGATATTCCAGATAGCCATGACGCGCAAGAACAAGCGCGAAACGGCAGTACACTTCGACCAAGGGCTGAACGCCAACCTAAGCCACATGACCGAGCTGGTGCAGCAGGCACTTGACGTGATGGACCAGAACGTGAATGGGGAATTTAAGACGATAGACCTCGATGCCGCCTATGAGGCGGAGCAGGCCATCAACAGCTATCGCGACGTGCTACGCAAGCGTCATCTTGACGCGCTTAAGCTGGGCGTGTATGATTTTGCCGTAGGCAATGCCTACAGCAGCTTGTACGCCCTATATGAAAAGATGGGCGACTATATAATCAACGTATCAGAAGCCATAGACAACAGTGTGAAGTTGGCCGAGACAATAGGCGAAAGCCCCAATAGCAAAGAATAAAAAAAAACATCACCTCATGGACACATTGAAATATAATCTACGCGGAGTATCCGCCTCAAAGGAAGACGTTCACAACGCCATCAAAAACATTGACAAGGGACTTTACCCAAAAGCCTTCTGCAAGATAATACCCGACATACTGGGAGGGGACCCAGATTATTGCAATATTATGCATGCCGACGGTGCCGGCACTAAATCGTCGCTGGCATACCTCTATTGGAAGGAGACAGGCGACCTGAGTGTGTGGAAGGGAATAGCCATTGACGCGGTGGTGATGAATCTCGACGACCTGCTGTGCGTGGGCGCAGTGGACAACATACTGCTCTCGTCAACCATAGGGCGCAACAAACAGTTGGTCCCCGGCGAGGTGATTAGCGCGGTAATAAACGGCACCGAGGAGTTTCTGCAACAGATGCGCGACCTAGGGATAGGCATACACCTAACGGGCGGCGAGACAGCCGATGTGGGCGACCTGGTGCGCACTATTATCGTTGACTCGACCGTGACGGCACGCATGCGCCGCGCAGATGTAATAGACAATGCCCACATACATGCGGGCAATGTGATTGTGGGTCTGGCATCATACGGCCAGGCAACCTACGAAACCGCATACAACGGAGGCATGGGTAGCAACGGCCTGACCTCGGCTCGTCACGATGTATTCGCTAAATATTATGCCGAGCATTACCCAATGAGCTATGACTACAACCTGCCACCAGAGGTGGTGTACTGCGGCAGCCGACGCCTTACAGACGCCACGGAGGTGCCTGGGGTGGATGCCGGCAAGATGGTCCTCTCCCCCACCCGCACTTACGCACCCATCATACGCCGCATACTGGATCAATACCACCCTAAAATCAGCGGCATGATACATTGCAGTGGCGGCGCACAGACCAAGGTGCTCCACTTTATCGACAAACTGCATGTGGTGAAGGACAACCTATTCCCCATACCGCCCCTGTTCAAGATGATACAACAAGAGAGCAACACAGATTGGAAAGAGTTGTACAAAGTCTTTAACATGGGTCACCGCATGGAGATATACACCGACGCCTCAACGGCACAGGGCATAATAGATATAGCCCACAGCTTTAATGTGGATGCACAGATAATAGGCCACGTAGAGGAATACCCAACCGCTCAGGTGACGGTGGCGACCACTAACGGGACATTCGTATATAACTCGTAATTATCAACCCATAATAATCATTTAGACCATGTCCTCAATATTTTCCAAAATCGTAGCTGGTGAGATACCGTGCTACAAAGTGGCAGAAACGGAGAACTGTTTCGCCTTTCTAGACATCAACCCTGTGGTACGCGGTCATGTTCTCTGCATTCCAAAGAAGGAAGTGGACTACATCTTCGACCTAGATGATGCACTGTATAACGAGCTGTTTGACTTTGCCCACCGTGTGGCACGCAGTGTAAAGCAGGTATGCCCTTGCAAAAAAGTGGGAGTGGCAGTGCTAGGGCTGGAGGTGCCTCACGCACACGTACATCTCATCCCGATGCAAAGCGAGGGAGACATGAATTTCCACCACCATGTGCAACTCACCGACGACGAGTTCCGCACCCTAGCTGACCAATTGGCCAAAGCATTCCAATAAGTCACACCCACACACAGCAATCCCGCCAAGGACCTGCACCGTCAGACTCCATGGCGGGATTCTTCATCTCAATATAGTAGGTTATATAAACCCAAATGGGTCATTAGTAAAGGGAAATATAGTACACATGCTGTAAATATCAGATAATCGACAAAACAAAAGGGGACATCTATAAATCACCTAGAAGAGGTGTGACCATTAATAACACCGTATAAGCCGTAAGGCGCAGTGCGGTGATTGTCAAAACGCAGCGAGAATGCGTCCCGAAGATGAAGCAAGTCCGGTGGACTTGCGATAGTGGAGAAAAAGCGAAACAAAGAACACAACAACACGAATAAGCAATTTTTTAAAACACACCATAATGTATCATTTCTAATGACGGTCATTAGAGAAATGAAAACGTGAAGCATTATAGTTATGTTTAATATCGTATTTACATCATATCCAACCACCGATATGGGGTAGGTATCTCTGGCGACTAGCTGTACATTATTATAAAGGGGCGACCAAGAACGGGGTATGCATCAGATAATAAAAGTCCAACAGAGGAAACGAAGAAACTTACCTAATAGCATGAAAAGAGCACATTTAATGGGAGAAACACGATAGAAACCTAAAGCAATGGCAAACACATCACCTATAAAAGGAAGCCAGGTAAGCAGAGCGAGCCAAGCACCCCAATTGCTTATACGATTATGTTGGGCTTCCAACTTCTTACGAGAGACATGGAACCATTTCTCAATCCATTCCCATTTACCAATCCACCCAATGGCAAAAGAAGTTAAACCTCCAAGCCAATTGCCAAGTGTGGCAAGGAGGAGGCAATAAACAGGTGGACAACCAGCAAGAAGCACACCAGCATATAAGGCATCTGATGAGAATGGCACAACAGTGGCTGCAAGAAAAGAGCCGAGGAACAGTCCTAGAAGGCCATAGGATTGAAAAAAGTCGGACATAACCAGGGGGATAGTCGAAAGGTATAAAAAAGCGGCGGAGATGGGCTAAAAACATCATCCGCCGCAGTAAAGGGTTGGTGGTAAAAAAGAAATAGTTATCGCTCGACAGTTAGAATCTCGAACTGCATGGTACCAGCAGGGACAACAACATTAACCACGTCGCCAGCGCGTTTGCCAAGGAAAGCCTGCGCAAAAGGCGAAGTTACAGAAATCTTAGCCTGTTTTAGGTTGGCTTCACTTTCAGGGACAATGGTATAGACCTGCTGAGCATTGGTTTTGATATTGCGTATAGTAATTTTAGAAAGTAACAGGACTTTAGAGATGTCTATTTTCGTCTCATCAAGCAGACGGGCATTTGCAACTAGGTCTTGCAGCTTAGAAATGCGTGCTTCGAGGTGTCCTTGAGCCTCCTTGGCAGCATCATACTCTGCATTTTCAGAAAGGTCGCCTTTGTCACGTGCTTCAGCAATGGCAGCTGCAGCCGCTGGACGCTCGATAGCAATGAGATGGTGCAACTCGTCTTTAAGTTTCTGAAGTCCTTCTTCGCTGTAATAATTTATTTCTGACATGATAGTTGATAATAATGATGGTGTTTAAAAATTAGGAAAGGCTTTGAAGAGCCTTTCCTAATTTTAGATTATGTAAAAATGGGTCTACTAGAATCTGAAGGATCCACCGAGTACGTGGGTACCACGCAGATTGTCGTTCTGATGGTAAGCATAGTCGATAGTGAGACTTGTCTTGCCGTCGCCCTTCTTCTTATTGAGTGGAACATTGACGGAAGCACCAGCACAAAGACCCTTGCTGGCTGTAGTGCGAGCGTCGTCGTTGAAAATATCGGGTTCATAAACATAACCGCAACGCAGACGCAGAACATCAAATAGGCCATATTCCAAACCAACAGCATAGTTATCTTTCAAGAATGCATTGGAAGTGAAGGCTAGGGCAAGGGTGAGGTACTGGTTGGCACTACCAAAAAGAAAATCATAGGAAAGACCGATCTTCAAATTGGTGGGCAGCTCCATCTCGGCAGCGGGATATTCACCCGACATGCTGTTGCCAGCAGGGTTGAAGAAAGTAAAGGCGATACCATTACCACCGTAATAGAATGCGGGGCCCCAGTTCTTGAGAGTGATACCGAACTTCAACTCATCGTTGGCACCAGTAACATACTGGATACCGGCATCAACAGCGAAACCAGAACCCGAGATGTTGTCAGTAGACTCGTTTATGATCTTAATGTTGACACCACCATGAATAGAAGTAGTGAATGAGTGAGCATAGGCAACATTAAGGTTCATAACCGTGGGAGAGACAGTACCGTTGATAGGCTCGGGACTTTCAACAGTTGTGACATCGATTTGTCCAACATTCGAAGTCACAACGCTCAGACCCAGCACACCACGGTCGAACATACGAATGCCCAAGCCAAAGGCATTGACATTACCACCGCTGTTGAGGCCAGTATTACCACCATAAAGCATGGTAGTGGAATAGGTGGCTTCAATCTTATTGATGAAACTCAGACCGGCAATGTTGGAATAGAAGGCATCCAGGCCACGGACATTGGCAACATTGGCACCGCCCCAACCATTGCTGCTGGCCCAAGGGTTGATAAGCAGCTGGGTGGCACCGGCAGTACCTCTACGTTTGTCGTTGCCAGCCCAAGCAGACTCGACCGACAGCAGCATTATGAAGGCTACTACTGTGATTATTCTAAATATGTTTTTCATTTCTGTCTTTTTTATTAGTTAACATACAATGCTTAGAAACCATAATTCTGGAGGTCGACTTTGCGCATAGTGCCAAACCATTTGACAACACGCTCTCCGATACCCGGAACCTTGAAGTGGATGAGATATACACCACCGGCAATGGGGATGCCATTGTGGTTGTGGAGATCCCAATCGAGAGTAGTGGCAGAGCCCGAGGTAGGACCAAGACGGCGAACAAGAGTACCGTCGAGGGTGTAAATGGAGACTGTTGTTCCAGTAGGAACATTGATGAAACGAACCTTAGTCTCTAACTGGCTAGCAGTCTCATAGGCATCATAGCTATAATAGGGGTTAGGAACGACGCTGATGAGACTGAGAATAGAATCCTGATAGCTCTTACGGGCAGCATTGTTTGAGGCCTGACCAGTGAGTGTAGCGATATCAGGAGTTAACTCAAACATATACATAGGATAGTTGTTGTTCTGAGCCTCGGCACCATCAAACAAACGAACAGCAGAGCCATTAGGCGACAGATAGCGACCATAAGGCGAGTTGACATCAATATCAATAGTCACATCGCAAGGAATATCGATGGGGTTGTCGAAGTGATAGCGTGGGTTAACAAATGGTATATTTACCCAAGCAGCAGATGCAAAGAACAGAGAAGCAGAGTCACGCGAAGGAATCAGCGTAGTGCTCTCGCCTTCAAGTACACCATGATTGACACGCAAACGATCGGCATCAGTGGAGGGAACAAAATCCATAAGACGCTCAAGCGAACCAAGCATCTTAACAGCCCAACGACCTGCATCATAAGAAGGAGTCTTGTAAGAAGTGACAACAGAGTTGCGACCATTAACGATATCATAGAAAGTCTGGTCGGTAGCATTCATCACATAAATGTAATGACGACCGCCGATTACATAATTCTGCGTACCATCCATGAGCTCAGAAACACTATAAGGATTCCACATCATATCAGCTCCATTATACTGAATATAGCGTGAGTCTTCACCGAAGAGAACATTCAAACGTTCGCCAGTAACGGTATTGATAGCATAACCGGGGAACCAACCCATACCAGTAGCACTGATATAATCAGGGTTACCTGGATCATCAACATTAGATTCAACTCCGGCTTCGGCAGCAGTACGTCCGAGTTTGTCAACAGAAGCATGACGACGAATCTGGAAACGACGAGCATTACCCTGAGACTGAGTATGGTCGTCACACATCTCTAGAACTGGGCAGCGGGTCCACTTAGAAGTGTCGCTAGTGAAAACGATGCGGACACTAGGAAGTTTTGACATATCGTTGAAGTTCAACGATTTGTTACGATAGTTATCCATCATCTTACGAGTGATGGTCCACTTGTTGTAGTTGTTGGCAAACAATGTACTAATTCTTGCCAAGCTATCAAGGATATTGTCATTGGCAACATAATAACGATAGCTGAAACCAGGATGGAAGGGAAGAGTGGAAACGACACCATAAGGTGCCCAGCCACCAGCAACACCCTCGAATGACTGATAACGGTCAACACCTATGTATGAAGGATTCTCACGAGGATCGAGTTGAATACCTTTATAAAAGTCTTCATCAAGATAATTTTCAGAAAGGCTAATTTCTCCACGGGTGGCAAGGAAGTCATTACGCGAACCATCCGAGAACTGAGTTCCTGAACGTACCCAGTTCCAAGTCATATAACTATCATCATCGGGCAGGAACGACAACCAAGGCTTGGTATTATCAGCATAGGTAATTGTTGACCTCAAGACAGCCTTGTCATTCACAAAACCTCCATAATAACGAGATACAAGGTTCTCGGACTGTTGAGTAGTAATTTGCAAAGGAGTAGCAACACCCTGTGGGTTACTCATAGCCACTGCAATGCCAAGGTCGAGGAATAGCTGTTCATTATAACGGCCCAACTTGAAATCGGAACGAGCGGTAAGCACATCGCCATAGAGATAAGGATTATCTGCATAAGTGGGGTCTTCAGGTGACTTAGAGATAGTCCAGCCACAATCATCAATATTATCATCGTTATCAAACTTGATAAGATATTTACCAGCCTTGACATTCAAGGGATCAATAATCTCAACGTGGATAGGACCATAGTTCTCTTCATAACGAGGATTAAGAATCTGGCAAGGTTCGGGATTTGCCAACATTCCGGAACCATCAGTTCTCAATTTACCAGCAGGTTTGCCAGGGACGCCATAAGGACCCATCAACTCTTCGATAGAAGCATCGGTGAGACGGAGTACAGAGCCACCATTACCATAACCCTCAATACGGGTTATATTGGGGCACATGCCGAACTCAGCCTGTACAACAGTACCGCCATTTTCAACAGAGGGGTCATGAGGTATAGCAACGATGGGGGTGATTGTTCTTCCGAACTCATCCTTACGACCTGCAAGATAGGGCTCTTTCTGACCATCAAGGAAAGCAGCCTCAGTCTGAGAATACTCCTTAAAACGGTTTTGAGCATAAGCGATGCAGATAAAGTAATATTCCTTGTTGTTCACCAGATTGATGTTACGACCAGTAGCAAAAGCATCAGTGGTGATACGGAATATGTGTTGGATACCCTGGTTGGTACCTTCAACCATGATATTGGGTTGGAGAAGGCCAGTAGTGCTGTTCTGAGTGTAATTAACAAGGGTTCCAATAGGCAGCTGTGGATTCGACTCAGTCGAATCATAGAAATTACGAATATCGCATTGGGCAACAAGCTGAGCCTTGGTGATATCACGAATATCGGCAATAGACACATTAGCATCCTTCAGCTGATAAATCTGATAACCTTCAAATTTATAGCTACGCTGGTCGTCAGAATAGAAATAAGTAGAATCACCAGAAGTATAAGAACGCACGATAGCAGGGTCAACTTCAGAATAATGCTCACCATAGTTGTTGCTGCTGGGATTGTCATACTTGATATAAAGAATAATCTCATTGTTCATCTCCTGAACAACCATTGAAGGAGCATCGGGACCATCAAGAACCTTGAAGCAGTTCTCAAATAGAGCCTGACACACATCGTCAATTTCACGAAGAAGGTCAACCGAAGATTCGGCCTTACCCGAAGCAGCCTGCGCAAAAGGAATACCGACGGTGACATAGTTAAGTGCACCAGGTTTCAAAGTGAAAGGACCAGCTGACTGCATGAAACGGCGGTCGGCAGGGCTGTTGCCTGCAGTGACCTCAGTCCAAGAATCTACTGCATTACCGTCAGTACCCCAGTACATAGGATCACTATCGCCAGGGAACATGAAGTCACAGTCGAAATCGGTGGTACCAGTGGTGACACCGTCTCCACCGTACTTCATGCGCTGACCGTTAGTCCAGAAACCACGCAAATAATTATAATAGTCAGTAGCTTTTCTAGGCTCACCGTTAATACCGGTAGTTGAGTTATTATAGTAAACGAAACGACGCATACCGAAACGTTCGTCATCAACAATGTTATTACCGAAGTTCACACCATTAATAGCACAGTTACCAATAACATCACCGGGAATAAAGTACCATGCCTGCGGATAATAGAGGTCAGCATCATCAGTAAGGGTAATCGTATCATAGGAGCCATCGGGCAGACGGTATCTTTCAAGCTGAGAGGGGAAATAAGAACGCATCTTACCAATGTCGATCTTGGGGTTATCCTTACCATCGGGATCCATATAGGGACCCTGGAAGAAGTCAATACCAACAGCAGGAGGAATACCGGAATAAGAACCCGAACCGGGACCATCTTCCTCGTCACCATTATAGCAGTAACCAAGACCACGCTTTACGTCGCAACCCACATAGTCATCATAAGCATAACCCAAATCAGGGTCAACCCACTGGCTGAAATAGGTCTCACGAAGCTCATATGTAGAACGGTTGATAATCTCATAGGTGTAGAAAGTCATATTGTTGATTTCGTCATTGGTAGAGAAAGCAAAAGCCTGAGCACGGATCTCCATACCAATAGGCTGACCTTGAGTTTCAGTATGGACATTACCCATATCGTTGAACACCCACCAAATAGTCTGGTCGCCTTTCAAAACTTGGTCGGAAAGAAGACCACCAGTAACGATACCAGCCTCAGTTTCAGCAGTAACAGAGACATGAGAAGTGTAATCTCTACCCCACTGAGCCTTTAAAGTACGAGGGCAAAGGTCGTTGTTGAAATCATAATAAGGATAGTCACCATCCTCCCAATTGTAGACACCATCATGATTGGCATCAAAGAAAGGAGCTAAATAAGGAGACTGATTCTCACCGCCCATAGCAGGCCAATTCTTAATGACTGCAGGTATTGCCTCTGGAGCAAACGACTCGTTAGGGGTGGCACCATTCTCATCATAGTCAAACATAGACATAAAGTCCAAGACTTCTGACTTAGTAATAATGTAGTGTCTGTCGTATTGGTTACAGACTGGGAGATCGATAGAGGCGGTAGACAACTCTAGAGGACCGGGCCAATAGTCGTCACCATCCTGACCGAAACGCAATGCAGCAATACGGAGCTGGTCATTGACATCTGTACCACCAATCCATAGTGCAGCGCAATAGAGAGGACAAGTGTTGCTGTTCTTTGGCAGGTGGTACTGAGCCACACTACCATCGTACCACATGTTGCCATAGCCGTTAATCAACGCTCTAACATTGTTGACGTTAAGCTCGGCAGTACTTTGTGCTCTTTTGCATCGGGCGGCTTGTGCCTTAACGGCTGCCTGGCTGGAATGGATACGCTTACAGGTCTTGCAATCCTCAGCGTATGCCGTTCCCACCAACATAACACACAGGCAGGCCACCAATACTAATTTGCTAATTATATTCTTCATATCATTAATATTTTTTCTCGTTTATTAGAAAGAGTAGGCCAAAGTGACTTTAAATGTACGCGGAGAGCTATATCTCCAATAGTTGTTAACCAAAGAGATTGCATAAATGTCGCGATAAGAGACAGGATCCAGATTACTATTGATAACGGTCTGGGTCTCTGGGTCGGTGAGGTAACCATCATCTTCAGTACTACCCGTGACAGGGAAGACGCTGGTAGTATTGCGAATATTGAAGAGGTTGTTGATGGTCAAAGCAACAGTCAAATTGGTCGGGCGTTTGCCAACTTTGATGGGGAAGGATTTGTCGACAATCATATCGAAGAAGAAGCACCAAGGCAAGCGAGCACCATAATAGCTTCCCACGATAGTTCCCTGGGTATGGCTGAACTGTTTGGTGTAGGGACGTCCTGACTGGGCGACAGCGATGAAGTTGACACCAAAGTTCTCAAGCAGCTTGACAGTCTTGGTACGCTCTTCACCATTCTCATCCTTGGTCACACGCGTAATAGTGGGTCCATTGTACTTAGAACCACCCATAAGTCTGTAGTCAAAGTTGAGCTTAAACTCGTGGCGACGGTCATCATAGATAGGATTGAGCATCTTAAGAGTGGTGTAACCCTCCTTAATAAGCTCGGTCATAGTAGTGGTCGAAAGACCAGTACCCTCGGCATACTGAAGAGTATAGTTTGCAGCAATACGAATGTTCTTCGACTGACGCAGGTCATAACCCACCGTCAAACCCTTAATGGTTTTAAAATCGAGGTTGTCGTAAGAATAGTAATTCTGGTTGGGATCGGCACCTGCATACTGAACCAGCTGGATAAGGTCACGGGTTTCTTTATAGTAGGCACTGATACTGATAGCCGAAGTCTTATTCAAGGCTTGTTGGAAGCCAAGCTCATAGTTAGTGATGCGCTCAGGCTTTAGGTTGGGGTTGTTGAAGTATGACTTCTGAGTCATATAGAGATAGCTCAGATAATCGGCACGCCAGTTGTTAGAAGGACGACGGGCGATGATGTCGTAGTTGGCCTTAAACTGAGAATTTTCGCCAACAGGGAAGGAGAAAGCAATACGGGGCATCACTACCACCTGAGTCTTATAGTCCTCAAAAGCCTCTTCGCCAACCTCATTGTTAGTCAAACGACTCTGACCACGAGTAGTACGGTAAGGCGTAGGCTTACCCGACTTACCAGCCAATGAATTGGGCGAGCTCAGCTCAACACCATTAACATCGTACCATATCGATCCATTACGATAGCCATAGATAGTAGGCTCGTCTGCATCGGCAGCATCAACGTAGACCACCCAATCGTCACCAGCACCAGCGTAGATATCGCCAGAGTAAGGAGCCGAACCATCTCTCAAGTCACGAACAGTATGCGACTCATACAGCAGGTAGGGGTCTTTCAACACGGGCTGGTTGGCATCGAAGAAGTCAACACGCACACCAACGTTAAAGATAAGGTCTTGGAAGTAGAACTGATCCTGAATATACCCAGCATAATAAGTGGGAGTGTAAGCAGGGATATAACGATATTTAGGATTCGAAGGATGATAGAAATCGCTCAAGCTCCAATTGCTGCTGTTATACTTGTGACCGGCATGATCATAACCATAATAGGAAACAATCTGGGAACCATTGTTGAACAGTTCGTCGGAGGAGAACATATCCAGACCACCGGCTTTCACATAAAGCTCAGGGTTGTACCTGTCAATATCAATCCACGATTGAGAACTGACATTGGGATAGCCATGACCAATCAAATAGTCACGGAGAGCTCTATCGAAATAGGTTTGTCCGGCGGTATTAACCAAACGGTCGTAATCGACATACAAGGTAGTACCTTCCCAACGATAATGCGGGTTGGAGAGATCCATCTGGCTGATATGGGCGTTTGCATTCTGGCGCATGATAGTCCAAAGAGAAGTAGCACCCACACTATAAGCAGACTGGTCAACACGGTCATACTGGAAGCCGAGCTCAATAGCATGGCCCTTAATTTCGGCACTTGCCTTAGCTGCCAGATAGATATAGTCGCTCTGAGAATAGCTGAAGGTTCCATCCTGGTAACCAACATTGTTCAACAGACCAAGAATGTCGGAGGGAGTATCGCCATTAGCAAGACCCTTGAAGTAACGAAGATTGTCGATATTAGTCAGAAGAGGAGCCACATCAGGTATGCTCAACAACTGCAGGTTATAATTAGCATAAATCTGATTGCCGGCATAAGGCTGGTATGTACTCCAATCGATCACGTCGCGCCAGCTGTTCTGGACTTGCGCAGCGCGAGAAATACCGTTATAGTTGAAAGAGGAAACAGGCTCATACGAACGCTGCTGATAAGTTTCAACAGTGCCGTTGAAGCCATACTTGAAAACATCATTCAGCGAGCCACCGTAAACCTCGTTGTAAGTGTGAGAACGAGCACGGTTATACATAGCCGTAATGTTATACATCACATTCTTGACAGCCTTGCCCTCTTTACTTTGACCTTCGGTGTTGTCGGCCGAGGGGGCGTCATTGTCAGGGAAACGCTGGGTAAAGTCAACCATGACATCCCAGTTGACATATTTATAAATGCTGTTGGCACTACGCGACATATTCAGAGGCATCAGCGAAGTTTGAGGCGAATAGCTGTAGTCAAAATCGCCAGTGACAGTGAGTGTAGCATAGTCGGTGAAACGAACATCAAAAGCCAACTGAGTATTGATAGAATAAGAACGCATGTTAGGTACTCGGCTCGCATCGCCACCGAAGTCCTTCTTGGTCAAATTCTTTATCTCAACAAAGTCATCGCTGTAAAGACCAGTCTCGGCAGCATAGTTCACCGAGCCGGTAACTGGGTCGTAATGTATAGGAGCCTGCTCATACTGACGCACTAAGGCATCATTCACCACACGGTAACGATACCCCTTAGGACGATAAAGTCCATTATTCTGATAGGCGCCCTGAGCAGTCAGACGGAAACCGACCAAAGTCTGGTCACCAGTCTTCTGACCATTCTCGTCCTTGATATCCTTCTTGATAACGGGACCAGTAAGATAGGCCATCAAGAAATTATACATACGATAGTTCAGCAGAGTCTCGTAACGGATAGAACCTTTAAACTGGCTCGTTGGCGGCTTAAGGGTGATAATCTGAGTACCGCCGATAGCCTCACCGATGTTGGCAGGGGTACCACCCAAGATAACCTGGATTTCGGCAATAGCCTCTTTAGGCACATTAACACCCGTACGCTTACGAACACCGCCAGTCATCGTCACCATGCCTTCCTCACCACGAGCAGTACTTGTGCCACCATCGCTGTAGCCCACGCCACCCACGGCAGCAACAATACTCTCGACCGAAGTACCAGGCATATGAGCAATATCGTCTGCCGACATACGCTGGCCAGTTTCGGCAGATCCGATATCGATAATCGGGTTCTTCGACTCTTTAATTTCGACTACTTCAAGCGTTTTATACGCTTGCGTAAGTTCGATGTTACAGGGCGAGATACCAGAGGCTTTCACGGTGAAACCTTCACGAGTGTAGGTGTTATAACCCACACATGAGGCCTGAATGTCATATTGACCTACAGGCAACGGCCTAATCGTGAAATTACCCTCCATGTCTGTCTGCGTACCCTTGATTTGTTTTCCGTCTTGCTTAGCAACGACGTTGGCAAAAGGCACAGGCTCTTTTGTCTTCGGATCGATAATGGTACCTTTAATAGTACCCTGCGCGAGGACGAAATTCGCCATCAGCAGCAGACCGATTGTCAGTAGTACTTTTCTAAACATACTCATTTAGGTATTATTACTATGATGAATTAATTAATTATCGTAGGTTTGTGTATCATTAAGATACTTATTGGTAAGAATAGTCTGATAGATAACAGCCTGACGGAGGTCAAAAGATATTGCTTCATTATCAGTAAGCACCTCAGATTTCGATGCTACCGGATGAGGGGTCTTAGCGGCCTGAGCCGACATTGCCGAGTGTGCGGCTGCACGTCCTTGGGGTGCGCTGGCAGTACTCTCGTAACTATAATAGCCGGCCGACGCGGCCTCTTTGGCAAAAGTAGAATTACGGCTCTCTTTCTCTTCGGTCATCACCTCATCAAAGAGGGACTCGAAAGCATTCTTCACAGTACCCTCCGACGAAGCGGTTTCGCTCTCCAGTTCGGACACCTGTTTGCGGAACGCCTTGCGTACCGACAGCCCGAACCAGAGAGCCACTGCCAAAAAAATGAGGAAACCGTTCATTCTAAATATATCCTATCTATCAACAATTCATTACTAATGTCATGCCTTCAGAGCCTTTTGCTCCTTACGGGTGATGTCGTAGACAACCGAGCAGGCAATGCAAATTGACGAGAATACACCGCACAAAATACCAATCAAAATTGCGAACACGAAACCGCGAATCACCTCGCCACCGAAGATAAACATCATCAGCAATGTGAAGAAGGTAGTACCGCTAGTATTGATAGTACGTGCCAAAGTGGAATTAATAGCATCGTTCATATGCGTCTTGATGTCGCGTTTCGGGTAGAGCTTACGATACTCACGCACACGGTCGAAAATAACCACGGTGGCATTAATCGAATAACCGATAACCGTCAGCACAGCCGCAATAAACGATTGGTCGACATCCAGATTGAACGGCAGCAAACCATGCAGTAAGGCGAAGACACCAATAACCAAAATCGTGTCGTGAGTCAGGGCAGTTACACTACCCACACCAAAACGCCAGCTACGGAAACGGAGTCCGATGTAGACAAACATCACAATCAGACCACCAATAACAGCCAAGAAAGCGTTGCGCACCAAATCGTTTGCAATCGTGGCGCCCACCTGCTCCGACTGGATAATACCCAGCGGGTTGGTCTCAGTGCTGCGGAACTCTTCTTCAGTAATATTGTTGGCGAAGAAATCCTTAGTACCGTTATACAGCATCTGGGCAATCTCATTGTTCACAGCCTCGCCGTCCTCATTCACCTTATATTTGGTGGTAATCTTCAATTGCGAACTAGGACCATACGTCTTCACTTCGGGCGACTCACCAAACTGCTCGTCCAATGCCGCACGAACCTCAACAGCATTCACAGGCTTGTCGAAACGCACCACATAAGTACGGCCACCGGTGAAATCGATACCGCGGCTCAACCCACGGCCAAAGATACCCACCAAGCAGATTACGATAGCACAGCAGGCAATAATATAGAATACCTTGCGCTTACCGATGAAGTCAACATGTGCATCGCGCATAAAGTTCTCTGAGAAGGGGAACGAGAAGTTCATCTTCTTCTTGTGGTTCAACATCCAGTCGATGCAGAGACGGGTGATGAAGATAGAGGTGAACAGTGAGGTGGCGATACCGATACAGAGGGTTACTGCGAAGCCCTGCACAGGACCGGAACCGAACATGATAAGCACCAGACCCAGCAGGAAGGTAGTCACCTGACCGTCGATGATAGCCGAATAGGCATTCTTGAAACCTTCGTCAACAGCATTGACCAGGCTCTTACCTGCACGCAACTCCTCTTTGATACGTTCATATATAATAACGTTACCATCAACAGCCATTGCCAACGTCAGCACAATACCTGCAATACCAGGCATTGTCAGCACTGAGCCAATCGATGCAAGCACACCCATCAGCAAGAAGATGTTGGTGATAAGGGCGATAACCGACACCCATCCGCCACGGTTGTAGAACACCACCATATAAAGCAGCACGATGATGAAGGCAAGAACGAAGGAGATCAAACCCTTGTGGATGGACTCCTGACCCAGCGAAGGACCCACCACAGCCTCCTGCACGATAATGGCGGGAGCAGGCAGCTTACCAGACTTCAGGATATTTGCCAAGTCCTTGGCCTCCTCGAGCGAGAACTGTCCAGTGATAGAAGAACGGCCACCGGCAATCTCACCGTTGACCACAGGGGCGGAATAGACAAGGTCGTCAAGCACGATGGCTATGCACTTGCCGACATTCTCGCCGGTGATGCGCTTCCACTCGCGCGCGCCTTCATTATTCATAGTCATAGAAATCTCGTTGCCACCAGCATTGCTGAAATCCTGACGAGCATCAGTGATGACGCTACCGTCAAGCAGGGCAGAGCCGTCGCGGGTGTTGATGCGGATGGCAAACAACTGATAGATGTCGGAACCGTCCTGAACGGGCTTGGCGCTCCAAAGGAACTTCACAGTGCGGCTGTCAAGAACCTTCTTCTCAAAAGCCATATCAATCATACGGCTGATGGCCTCGCGGCTTTTAGCACGGGCATAACCCACAACCGGACCCTGCAACAAACCACCCTGCTCGTTGATGTTAGGCATCAACATATTTTCATTAAAGAGGGGATGCTCCTTGGCCATATCGCTCATGGCAGATTCCACATCCGACTCCTCATCCGAACTCAGTGCGTTCAGCAGCGAATCGGAGCTGCCATCAGCCTGCTCTTCGGTCTCGGCCACCTCAGCCACCTCTTCGGCTGCGGGGGTCTCAGCGGCCTGAGCGTCTACACCTCCTATACCAGCAATATACTTGTCAGCCTTCTCCAGCATCTGGTAGGCTTCAACATTGTCGTAAGTCAGCCAAAACTCCAACTGGGCAGTACCCTGAAGAAGCTTGCGTACACGTTGGGGATCCTTCACACCGGGAAGCTCAACCAAAATGCGCTCTGAAGCACGGAGCTGCTGGATAGTGGGCTGGGCCACACCGAATTTATCAATACGTTGGCGCAGGATTTCATAGGTGCGGTCATATGCGCCGGCAGCCTCCTCCTTCACCACACTGATAACCTTATCATTGTCATCATTCAGCTTAATACGGTCGCGCAACTGGGTGTTGAAATAGGATGCCAACTGAACGTCGGGGTTGACCTGACGAATGGCATCATAGAACAGCGAAACAAAGTCGCGGTTAGTAGTCTTCTTCTGGGCATCAACAGCCATGTCAATGGCACGGTTGAACACCGAATCCTGAGTGTGCCCGGCCAAAGCACGCACAACATCGACAGTGGATACCTCAAGCATCACATTCATACCGCCCTTCAGGTCAAGACCGAGGTTAATCTCACGAGCCTGGCACTGACGATAGGTAAACCCGAGATAAACCTTCTCACTTGCCATGGAATCAAGGTATTGAGCTTCGCGATCGACCAAGAGGGAGTCTTTCAAGGTCTGAGCATACAGCGCATCTCCATTGGCCTTGGCGGAAATTAAATCTTGTGCGGTTTTGCTCTCAACATAGGCATTCGCTGCCGCCGAGGCGTTCTTCTCTACCCTGCTTGTAACAAAAGTAAACGACAATTGATACAAACATACCAACACAAATGACCATGTTAGAAATTTGATAAGTCCTTTATTCTGCATATCTTACGTATTAAAGTTATATTTAGTTGTTACTCTATTTGAACATGCAAAAATAAGAAAAAATATCGACACAACAAGGTTTTTCCGAAAAAAATATTTTTCTATATAAATTCTCATGCCCCTCAATCAACTTCCAACCCCTATCCTCACACTTCAGAACTTTTTTTTCACCCATACTGGTCGGCGATACCTATCGCTAATAAACATCACTAATAATCATGCAACTAGTATCAAAACACAGGTTCAACCCTCGGCCTCCCATCCTCAACACATCTTTCAACTTCGAACAGGGGATCAAACCGCTGCCAAAAGCAACGATACATACCCTCCAGCGCAAGAGAGTGAATACCAACTGATGCTACCGATTCATACCCATCTCTACCTTTTAAAGGCACGCTACCCACTCATGAGGCGAGAAATGAATGGCAAACAATTAACAAAGCAGTAGATGCACGTCGAAAAATGATTGCCAGCGAAAGAGAAATGCAAGAACAGAGAAAAGAGAGAGAAGTAGAAAATGGTAAGAATTACAAAATCCTCATAGTATGATATTTGTACTAAAACAAACATGGCAAAAGAATACCTTTATAAAAGTTTGCCCACGACACAGTAATGAGAAACCATTTTTTTTGCGTATTTTTGCAAAAAAATCACAGCATGGACAACGACAAATCCTCTTTCAAAAACATCCCTATCAACCAATGGGCAGAAGAAGACCGCCCTCGGGAGAAAATGGTCATACAAGGCAAAAAGAGTTTGACAGACAGCGAACTGATAGCCATATTATTACGCACTGGCATAAAAGGCGCACCCGCAACCGACCTTGCCAAAGCAATACTCAAGCAGGCCGATGGAAGCCTGACCGAATTGGCCAGACTAGAGGTGGCAGACCTTCAAAGCAATAACAAGGGGCTAGGGATGGCTAAGGCCGTCACGGTTTTAGCAGCATTGGAACTCGGCAACCGTATGCTTAAAGAGAACAACAACAATAAAGAGAATATAGTCAACACTAGCGAAGACCTGTTTCACTGCATTGCTCCCAACATCATCAACCTGCCACACGAGGAATTCTGGGCCGTGTTCCTCACCCAACGACACAAAGTATCTTGGAAACAACGTATTGGAGCTGGCGGACTGACACAGACCACTGTCGACTTACGCATCATATTCCGCGCCGCCCTTGAACACAATGCGATTTATATAGCCGTTGCCCACAACCATCCTTCCGGCGGACTGCTTCCCAGCCAACCCGACAAGGACTTGACTCATCGCATTTTCGAAGTGGGCAAATTACTAAACATCAAGGTACTTGACCATATTATCGTGGGAGTGCTACCCAGCGGCAAGCAGGACTATTTCAGTTTTGCCGACAACGGTCTTTTGTAATCTCGATGGTAACAGCATTGAGCTGTCCGCCCAAAGGCGGTGCCAACTTCGAAACCTTCACGCTGACACTGTCAATGGTCGGATACTCCTTAAGCACAGCCTCACATATACGGTGACCCACATGCTCCAAGAGATGGGAAGGCTGGTTCATTTCCCTTTTGACAGTCTGATAGACATCTAAGTAGCTGACAGTATCGGCAATATTGTCTGACAGTTGCGCCCTAGTGGTGTCGGTTTGGTAGGTTAGGTCGATACTAAAGCGGGTGCCTATTGCCTGTTCCTCCGAGAAACATCCATGATGGGCATAGAAAAGCATACGCTCAAGAGTGATAGAGCTCATAGTGCCAACGTGTTGATACAGTTATGCAGAATCAGCCGTTAGACAATGGCATCAAACTGCTTAAGGAAGCGGAGGTCATTCTCGAAATAGAGACGTAGGTCGCGTATCTGGTATTTGAGCATAGCCATACGTTCCACACCCATACCGAGAGCAAAACCAGTATATTCATTGGGATCGATACCGCAAGCTTTCAGCACGTTGGGGTCAACCATACCGCACCCAAGTATTTCCAACCAGCCAGTGCCTTTGCAGATGTTGCAACCCTTGCCGCCACAGATTCCGCAGGAGATGTCCATTTCGGCAGACGGCTCGGTGAAGGGGAAATAAGATGGGCGTAGGCGTATCTGGGTCTGCTCGCCAAACATCTCTTTGGCAAAATAGAGAAGGGTCTGTTTGAGGTCGGCGAACGAGACATTCTTGTCCACATAGAGAGCCTCCACCTGATGGAAGATGCAGTGTGCACGTGCACTGATAGCCTCGTTGCGGAACACACGGCCGGGAGCAATGATGCGGATAGGTGGTTTGTTGTTCTCCATGACGCGTACTTGCACTGAAGAGGTATGGGTGCGAAGAGCTACTTCCTGATGGCCCTCCTCCTTTTCCACAAAGAAGGTGTCCTGCATATCGCGTGCAGGATGGTCGGGAGGGAAGTTGAGGGCTGAGAACAGATGCCAGTCGTCCTCTATCTCAACCGATTCAGCCACGGTAAATCCTATGCGGGAGAATATGTCCACAATCTCATTCATCACAACCGAGAGGACGTGGCGGCTGCCCATGGAAGAGAAGTCGGTGGGCATGGTAAGATCGTTGGTCTTACCTTGCTCCTCATGTTCTTCGACGAAGGACTTAAACTCCTCCACCTTGTCCATGGCAGCGACTTTAAGCATATTGAGAGCCTTGCCAAGGTCTTTCTTTTCTTCGTTAGGGACTACTTTGAACTGTTCGAAAAGGTCGTTGATGATACCTTTTTTGCCCAGATACTTGACGCGGAACATCTCAACTTCCGTCGCCTTGTCCTTAAATTTCTCAATATGAGTAGCCTGTATATCCTCGATATAGGCTTGGATTTTGTCTTTCAATAAATTCATTTTTCTATAATAGACATCTTCATTTTAACATCTTCAACAGGTCGGTCCATGGGGCCACAGGGAACAGCGGCAATCTTGTCGATTACCTCCATGCCCTCAACCACTTCGCCAAAGACCGTATAGTCGCCATCAAGAAATGGAGTGCCGCCAAGAGTGGCATACACCTCAGCCTCTTCAGGGGTATAGCTCTTGCCCATGCGTTGCTCAACCATTTTCAGGCGGTTGGCATCCCAGGTAGTGCCCTGCACAATATAGAATTGGCAAGAAGAGGAAGCTTTCTTAGGGTTGACCTCGTCGCCCTGACGGGCAGCGGCAAGGGCGCCTTTTTTATGGAACAGACCGGGAACAAACTCAGCGGGGATAGTATAGCCCAGCTCGCCGTCACCTAACATCTGACCAGGCTTTGCCGTGCGGGATTTCGGGTCGCCACCCTGAATCATAAACTGATTAATGACGCGATGAAAAAGGAGGCCGTCATAAGTACCTTCTTTCACCAACTTTATAAAATTATCGCGATGGAGGGGGGTCTCATTGTAGAGTTTTACCACCATGTCGCCATAGGAAGTCTCGATTTTGACATAGAACACCTTCTCTGTCGAACTACTCTGTTTTACACCGCTTTGAGCGAAAGAAAAAAGAGAAAATAATAAGAAAAATAATAAAAATGGAATTTTTTTTGTCATCATACCGTGATTTTTTGTTACTTTTGCAGTTGCAAAATTAGTCAAAAAAAATCAATTACTCACAAAAATAAACAACTTTTTATGAAGAAAAAACGCATTTCACTCATCGGAATCCTGTTAATCAGCGCATTATCAGCCATTGCTTTTTCGGCCTGCGACAAGGACACATGGTGCTATTTGGATGTCACCGTGGTTGATTCCAAGTATAACAATGCCCCTGCTGGGGGTGCTTGGGTCAAAATACAGTATGTAAAGAAGAACGAGAACGACCCGATGAACAACATTGTAGGCACCATTTCGGACACGGGCCAGTGCAATGCCAACGGCATCTACAAGACTCGCTTTGCCGCACCCGCCATCTTCACCATTATTGCCCGCGTTGACGAGCCCGACACACTCAACAACAAGTTCTACTACCGCGAAGGCGAGAAGTCTATCCGCCTGAAAGAGGGCGAGGTGGTTTCCGCCACGGTAAAGATTATCGGCGACAAGATATTGGGACGCGCTGACTTTCAAGAAATCTAATCCGAAAAAAGACTCCGACTATGCCTTTCCAGCTTACCGATGGCGACCGTCGGCAGATTGGGTCGCTAGGGTTGACCGAAGACGATGTCAACCGCCAAATAGACAACTTTCGCAAAGGTTTCCCCAAGACCCATTTGGTGGCTGCCGCCACAGTGGACAATGGAGGAATCCTGCGGCTTGACGACCAAGCCATCAACCGCTATACGAAGTATTACAAACAGGCCGCCCGGGGGAAGAAGATACTAAAGTTTGTGCCTGCGTCGGGAGCAGCCACACGTATGTTCAAAGACCTCTATTCATTCACGTCGACCTATTTTGGCATCGACTACAAGATAGAGAAGGAACACCCCTCTGTCAAGGAGTTTCTGGAGAAGATACGCACCTTTGCCTTTTTTGACGACCTGGTAGCCTGCATGGAGAAATCCAACGCCGACTTTAGCGACTATATGGAGCGTGGCGACTACTGCACCATCATCAATTTTTTGCTCAAAGAGCAGTATATGGGATACGGCAACCTACCCAAAGGACTGCTTAAATTCCACAAATACGGGCATTTGCAGCGTACCCCACTAGAGGAGCACATCGTAGAGGGGGCCGAATATGCCCGAATGGACGACGGCACGGTGAACCTCCACTTTACCGTGTCGCCCGAACACCGGGCCTTGTTCCGCAAGAAGATTGCTGAAGTGAAACGATACTACGAGGAAGCCTTCCATATCAAACTGCACATCTCCTTCTCAGAACAGAAACATTACACCGACATCATTGCCGTGGACGAGCAAAACAACCCCATCCGCGACGAGGAGGGTAAGTTGGTGTTCCGACCCGGCGGACACGGGGCTCTTATCGAAAACCTCAACGAGCAGCGTGCCGACCTTATCTTTGTGAAGAATATCGACAATGTGGTACCCGACTGGATGAAGCATACCACTATTATTTACAAGAAGGTGCTTGCCGGACTGCTACTCAGCCTTCAAAGCCAGACATTCGACTATCTGCAAGCTCTCGACAAGGGTGTCAGCGCAAAGGAACTGAAAAAGATAGAGCAGTTTGCCCAGGAACAACTGCATATAGAGTTGGACGACACCTACTTCCAATCCGACGAACGGCAACGTGCCAAGCGGCTTCACGACCTGCTGAACCGTCCTATGCGCGTATGCGGCATGGTCAAAAACCAGGGCGAGCCCGGAGGAGGCCCATTTATCACGCTCAACACTCAGGGGGTCAAAAGCCTTCAGATAGTGGAAACTGCCCAAATCAATAGCAAAGACACCACACAAGCAAGCATTCTTGCCAATGCCACCCATTTCAATCCAGTAGACCTAGTGTGTGCCACCAAAAACTATCGTGGCCGCTATTTCGACTTGAGAAAGTATGTGGACCCCGCCACAGGATTCATTAGCAAAAAGAGCAAGGGTGCCACCATACTCAAATCGCAGGAACTCCCCGGCCTCTGGAACGGGGCAATGGCTGATTGGACCACTATTTTTGTCGAGGTTCCTTTGGCCACCTTCAACCCCGTCAAGACAGTCAACGACCTACTTCGCAAAGAGCACCTCGAAGGGTAATCGAAAGCAATGTAGTACATCATAAAAGGCAGAGCCATACGCCCTGCCTTTTTCTATACATCAACACTATGGACAAAACGGCATTAGACAACCTGGTGATTCGTCATTGCAGCGAAGGTGAGCTAACGCAGGTGATGGCCCTAGAGGCCGCTGTGCTATCGCAGTTGGAACGACCCGACCTACTGAGGCAAAACACTAAAGAGATGTGGGCGAGCTGCCTTCGCCCACCACACGTCAGTATTGGGGCATGGAATGGGGCTGACTTGGTGGCATTGGCAGTGCTATACATACCCGAGGAGGGCGATGGAGAATCGCTTGCTCCTCTGTTGCATACTATCGACATCAAAGGGCACCGATGCGCTAATTTTAAAATATGTCTGGTGCACCCCGACTGGCGAGGGCATCATCTACAAGTGCTGCTGGGCAATAGGCTGGCAACTGAGGCCAAAGCAAGAGGCTATGACCTCCTTTGCGCCACGGCATCGCCATACAACGCTGCCAGCATCAAAAGTCTGCTACGTTTGGGCTACCATGTCGACCACAAGCTGGAAAAATATGGATTTGAGCGCATGGTTTTCTTCTATGTCAACTAAAATGTGTATCTTTGCAACACGTTATTAGGCTCTAAAGAGTTTTTCTATCGGTTGTAATGGTCATACAATGAAATATTTGGCTGCAAAGATAACGATTACATTGGCATGTGCGATTATTCTGCTACATGCTGTAGTGCCGCACCATCATCACGATTGTGCCGACGAGGTAGGGCTCATCTTTGAGACAGAGATAAACTGCCATTGCAGTCATCATCAACACACCCATGACTGTGACAACGATTGCCACAACCACCACTCCGACCATCCTTTCGACATGTGCCGTTTGGCCGACATGCTGTCGCATCTGGTGCTGAGCAGCAAAGAGGATGAGAGCCTTATGGCACAAGCCATCAAAGCCGAAGTCCACGACCTGCTGCTGTCCATTATGCCAGCCACCGAGACGGCACTCCTTATAACTGACAACGACCGTCGTCACTCCGTCGGAGCAGGTGTGCCATGGGCTATTCCCCTGCCGCCCCTTGTCGGCGGCCACTCACTAAGGGCGCCACCCATGTGTGCTTAATATTAGTGGCCTCCTCTTGTGCCACTCCACCCTTTTTATTTTTTATTTAATAATAGGCCTACCGGGCCTTCATCAATCATTTTAGCAATATATGAAGAAGACTATATCTATCATGGTTGCCGTATGTTTAATAGGCACCATGATGTCATGCCATCATAATCAAGAACATGCCACCCACGAGCATGAGCATGAACATGAACACGAACACGAACATGAACATGAACACAGCCACACACATGGAGCCAACGTGGTGGTGTTCTCTAATGCGCAGGGACTAAAGGTTGGCCTTGCGCTTGAAAAGGTTTCACCCCGTCCCTTCGGACAAGTCATCAAGACCTCGGCACAGGTACTCCCCTCCCAGGGCGACGAACGCGAGGCAACAGCCCCCACTTCGGGAGTGCTGACATTTGTCAATCCCAACATGGTGGAAGGATCAGCCGTCAAAGCCGGTCAGACACTATTTGAAATAGAAAGTAGCGGCATGGCCGACAACAACATGAGCGTACGCTACCGTGAGGCTGCCGCCAATTACACAGCCGCCAAAGTTGCATACGAGCGCAAACAAATGCTAGCGAAAGACAAGATAGTGTCGCAGGCCGAATTAGAGCAAGCCCAAGCCACCTACGAGGCCGCCAAAGCCGTGTATGACAACCTCAAAGGCAATTTCTCACAGAAAGGGGCTGTGGTTCGCGCACCCATGAGTGGCTATGTGCAAGCCATCCACGCCAACAATGGTAGTTATGTGGAGGCCGGGCAATCGGTAGTTACCGTGTCGCAGAACCGCGACATGCAACTTCGAGCTGAAGTGCAACCGCGCTACTATAGCTGCCTCAAGAATATCAAAGGAGTGAATATCCGTATTCCTGGAGAAAACAAGACCTATTCGCTCGACGAACTCGGCGGCACACTGGTGTCGTATGGCAAGGCTGCCAGTGCCGACTGTCCGCTAGTGCCAGTCACATTCCGCATCCGCAACATAGGCCAACTGTTGAGCGGCAGCTTCGTAACCGCCTACATAATCACCCAATCGGACCGAGAAGTGATGGCGGTACCCAACGAGGCCATAGTGGAAGAGATGGGCAGCTATTTTCTATTTGTAAAAGTACACGATGAGGAGTACGAGAAGAGACTGGTGACACTTGGAGCCACCGACGGCATCCGCACAGAAGTGACATCAGGCCTACAAGAGGGAGAAATAATTGTGGCAAAGGGGGCTTCAATGGTGCGACTAGCACAGAACGGAGCCGCACTAGACCCCCACGCAGGACATGTTCACTAACCTTTAGAGCTCTACACCATGCAACAACACATTCTACACAACATAAGGCAGCTGCTAGCCATCAGCCTGCTCCTCATACTATCATCCGCCACAGCGGCGCAGCCCCACTACGGGCAGATTCTGCAATATGCCGAAAAACACAACCCCACACTCCTGGCAGCAGCCAAACGGGCAGAAGCCGAAAAAGCCACAGCTCATGTGGGAGCACTGATTCCCAATCCCGAGATAGGCACCGCCTATTATTGGGGCGACCCTGCTGAGGTGGGTATACGGTGGGACATGCATGTTTCGCAAACCTTTGAGATGCCCTCGGTACTCATACGCAAAGCCCGTTTGCGCAACCTGCAGGAACATGCAGCCGAGCTCAACTACCAAGTGGTACGTAATGCCACCCTGCTAGAAATCCAACAAATGTGCGCCGATTGGGTATACTATCACGCCATTACAGCTATTTATACCCGCCGGTGCCAGACCGCAGCCCGCCTGGCAGATCTATACAAAAAACGATTTGCCTCTGGCGACTGCTCAGTGCTTGACTACAATAGGGCTCAGATGCACCTTGCCGACATGCAGACCATGACCACCGATGCCATGCTCAAAGAAGACCACGCGGTGCACGACATACGCATGCTTGTGGGTGGCGACGACTATCCGGCAATACCCATTGAATACGAGACGACCATTGTTGAAAGCAGTTTCCAAAGCTGGTATGAGCAACTTGAGATGCGCAACCCCACCCTACAGCTCCTCAGCAACCAAGTGGAAACCAACAACCAACAATTGCAACTCACCCGCTCGCAATGGCTGCCCACAATGAATGTAGGCTACGCTTCAGAAAATCATACCGGCGAAAGCTTTCGTGGCATCACCCTAGGGCTGGAACTCCCACTGTGGAGCCAGCAACGGGCAGTGCGTGCCGCCCGACTACAGGGCGAAGCCTCACAACAGGAACTCAACGCGCAGCGCAAACGTCTAGAAGAGCACCTCTACTGTATGTTTCACCGCCACGAGATGCTGATACACAATGTCAAAAACCTACGAGATGCTTTGCGTCAATACGATAGCCAGACATACCTTGAGCGGGCATTAGAGGCAGGCGAAATCAGCCTTGAACAATACTTGCAACAATCCGACTTTTATCAAAAAATAGAACTCCAAATCTGGGAAACAGCCCACGAACTGGAGCAACTCCACCTTATCCTTTACGCAGTGGAACTGTAATAACAAGAAAGAATAATTATATGTTTAACAAGATAATACGCTTTAGTTTAGAGCATAAACTTTTCATCATCGTGGCGGGGATATTGCTGACCATAGCGGGCCTGTGGTCAGCCAATCGCACCGACATCGATGTTTTTCCCGACCTCACCGCACCGCAAGTGGTGGTCATGACCGATGCCCATGGTATGGCCCCCGAGGAGGTTGAGCGACTCGTAACCTTCCCTATCGAGACTGCAGTAAACGGAGCCACCAACGTACGCCGTGTGCGCTCCACCTCGCTGCAAGGCTGCAGCTTTGTATTCGTTGAGTTCGACTGGGGCATGGACGTGTTCAAGGCCCGTCAAATAGTGAGCGAAAAGATGTCTACCCTTGCCGAACAACTGCCCGAAGGCATCACACCCGTCATGGCTCCCCAGAGCAGTGTGATGGGCGAAATACTTTTTGTATCCCTCCAAGTAGACACCAACACCCACACCACCTCTGCCCACACCGACCTCCAAGAGCTGCGCACCATAGCTGAATGGGTGGTAAAGCCTGCCATTTTAGGCACTGGCGGCGTATCGCAGGTAACCATTATTGGTGGCGACTATAAGCAATACCAAATCGTTGCCGACCCCATCCGCATGCAGGCCTATGGCATCACCATGGGAGATCTTGAGTCTCTCGGCAACGACATTAGCGACAACTCCGTCGGCGGCGTCATACGCGACTATGGCAACGAATATGCCCTGCGGGGAATAGCACGCACCAACAACCTTGACGAACTGGGCAACACCCTTGTAACTATGCACAACGAGCATCCCGTGCGACTGAGCGATGTGGCGGATGTGCGCATCGGCTCGGCACCCCGTCTGGGATATGCCTCATGCAACGCACAGCCGGCCGTCATCCTCTCCATCTCTAAACAGCCCAACATCAACACCTTGCGTGTGACAGAGAATATCGAACGCAACCTTGACAACATTGCCAAGACCCTGCCTCCCGACGTCAAAATGAACACCAAGATATTCCGCCAAGCCGACTTCATCGAGTCGTCGGTTGGTAACGTTGGAAAAGCCCTGCTCGAAGGAGCCCTCTTCGTCATCATTGTCCTTTTCCTCTTCTTGGGCAGCTTCCGCACCACACTCATCTCAATAATAGCCATCCCCCTGTCGCTATTGGGCACCGTGCTATGCCTCTACCTGTTAGGCTATGAAATAAACACAATGACCCTCGGCGGCATGTGCATTGCCATCGGCTCCCTAGTAGACGATGCCATTATCGATGTCGAAAATGTCTACAAACGCCTCCGCCAAAACCACCAGCTGCCTCCCGAACAACGCCTGCCGGCCACAGAGGTTGTATTCCGTGGCTCATCCGAAATACGCAGCTCCATCATCCATGCCACCTTTATCATTATGATAACCTTTGTGCCGCTCTTTTTCGTGAGCGGACTCGAAGGCCGGATGCTCAAGCCCCTAGGCGTGGCATACCTTATCTCCCTTGCCATGTCGCTGCTGGTAGCCATGACCCTGACTCCCCTACTATGCAAACTGATTCTTTCCGACCAGGCCTACCTCAACCGTCGACAGAAAGACAGCTGGATTGCCACATGGCTTGTCAGTGGCTACCACCGTGCCCTCCAATGGACCTTTGCTCATAAAAAGCCCGTCATTGTCACCACCGCACTGCTTTTGGCCTCAGCCGTGGGTCTGCTCTTCACCATGGGGCGCGACTTCCTACCCTCTTTCAACGAAGGCTCACTCACCATCGCCGCCGTTGCCAAACCAGGCATTTCGCTCGACGAGAGCAACAAGCTGGGCAACCTTCTTGAACACGAGCTACTCACCATTCCCGAAGTCACCTCCACCTCTCGCCGCACCGGTCGTGGCGAGCTCGACGAACACTCCCAAGCCACCAACGGTGCTGAAATAGATGTCAATTTCACACTCGGCAACCGCAGCAAAGAAGAGTTCATGGCCGACGTCCGCACCCATTTGGCATCAGTGCCCGGCGTTGTCACTAGTGTAGGCCAACCCTTGGGACACCGCATCGACCACATGGTCAGCGGCACCACTGCCACCATAGCCATCAAGGTCTTCGGCACCGACCTCAGCCAGCTCTACCTCATAGGCAACAAGATAAAGAATGCCGTCTCTGACATTGACGGACTGGTTGACATCAATGTCGAACAACAAACCGAAACACCCCAACTACAGATTCGTGCCAACCGCGACATGCTGGTGCAATACGGCATCACCACAGCACAATTCAACCGCTTCATCGAAACCGCATTCAATGGGCTCACCATTGGCAGCATCTATGAGGGCCAGCGCAGTTTCGACCTTGTGCTAAAACAGCGCACCCTTAGCGACACCGATGTCCCCACCCTCGACGATGTGCGCAACGCACTCATCGACACCCACAACGGTGGCAAGGTGCCCCTAGGTGTGGTGGCAGAAGTGACCTCAGTAGGGGGTCCCAACACCATCTCGCGCGAGAATGTACAACGCAAACTAGTAGTCTCCGCCAATGTGAGCGGACGCGATGCTATCGGCGTGGTCGACGACATCAAGGCCACGCTCGACAACCAGCTCCAGCTTCCTGAAGGCTACCGTATAGAATATGGTGGCCAGTTCGAAAGTGCCAAAGCCGCCACACGCACCCTCGTCCTCGTCTTCCTGATGGCCCTAGTCATCATCTACCTCCTACTCTACACCGAGTTCCGCAACCTGTCCCTCTCGCTCATCGTCCTACTCAACCTGCCGCTGGCACTCATCGGTGGCGTGCTGGCCATCAAACTTGGCTCCAACATCCTCAGCATTCCCGCCATCATAGGCTTCATCACACTCTTCGGCATCGCCACCCGCAACGGCATCCTACTCATTGCCAAATATCAAAACCTGCAAGCCCAATCCGGCGATGCCCACCCCCCTCTTCGCAACATCATCATCCAAGGGTCGGCCGACCGTTTCAACCCCATCATCATGACCGCACTCACCACTGCACTCTCGCTCGTGCCCATGGTGCTGGCCGCCGACCATCCCGGCAACGAAATCCAGGCCCCAATGGCTGTCGTGGTGCTCGGCGGCCTCATCACCTCCACCCTACTCAACATCTTTGTCATACCCATCGTTTACGAGTGGTACGCCAAACGCAGTGCCTCCAACCAAAACAACCAAAACCTATGAAACAAACCACCCTATGCTATCTGGAGCACAACAACCAATACCTCATGCTCCATCGTACCAAAAAGGAGAACGATGCCAGCCACGACAAGTGGATTGGCGTAGGCGGCAAATGCGAGGCCGACGAAAGCCCTGACGAATGTATGCTCCGCGAAGTGAAAGAAGAGACCGGACTCACCATCACCCACTGGCACTATCGGGGCATCGTCACCTTCATCAGCGACATCTGGCCTTGCGAATACATGCACCTCTTCACCGCTTCCCAGTGGAGCGGTGAAGAGGCTGTATGCGACGAGGGCGAACTGGCATGGATTGACAAGTCAAAACTTTTCGACCTCACCCTCTGGGAGGGCGACAAGATATTCCTGCGCCTACTCTCCAACCCCCACCAACCCTTCTTCTCGCTCAAACTGGTATATAAAGGCGACGACCTTGTGGCCGCCAAACTCGACGGACACCCACTAAGCCTTAATTCTTAGAAGCTGTTTAAATTTGATTGATGAAGTTTATTATGGACATGAACGAGCAGGTTTTTCTTCTTTTCGATTGCGCAATGGGGTTCCATTGTAATTGAGAAAAGAAGAAAAAGATGCCGTTCAGGTGCTTTAAGAAAA
>JAFRRK010000053.1 GCA_017428115.1 Bacteroidales bacterium
GGAGTGGTGGAGGGGCGTGAGCGCGACAGTGTGATTGCCATACCGAACCCTGCCGACAGCGTGCGCATCACGCTGTATGCCGACTACCGTGCCGGCCGATTCTGCCCTGGGAGGGCCGACACGGTGCTGACCCCCATACCGGTGCTGCACCCCCTTGTCGACGTGCGCCCCACGGCCCTCACCCTGGAGCAGCGCCGCCTGACGGCATACAATGCTGGCAGCGGGCGTGTCACCAGCCAGCAGTGGCAGATACAGTACAACCAGGAGGTTCCGTTCACGGACACCGTCAGGCGGCTGCGGCTTGACGTGCCGGTGTATGTGGACAGCGTGTTGCTGGTGCTCAGCGTGGCCAACGAGGAGTGCCAAGGGAGCGACAGCGTGACGGTGGGCACATTGCGCGCCGACATCTACTTTCCCAATGTCTTCACCCCCTCGCTGAGGGAGAACAACCTCTTCCGTCCCAGCACGGTGGCGGTGAACGATTACGAGCTGTGGATATACGACCGTCGTGGTGCACTGGTGTTCCACACCACCGACATCGAGCAGGGATGGGACGGCACCCACGAGGGGCGTCCGCTGCCGCAGGCGGCATACGTCTACAAGTGTCGCTATCGCGACCAGCTCACCCCCTCGGGCTATCAGTCGGTGACAGGCACCGTCACCCTGCTACGCTAAGAATCTCATACCACGTCACCAAATTGATATTGTTAAACCCAAATCGGTCATTAGGCTGACTTTTATATCCTGTCTCGCTTTTTTAGGTCAGTTTATGCCAATCTGCCATAAACCCCAATGACCGATTTGGGTTAAATCGAATGACCGTTTTGGATAGAAAAAAGGGGGCCTCTAGGTCCCCTTGTTGTAGTGTGTGTGTGATGGGTTTTATTCAACGTGAATTGGTTGGATGTGTTGGTGTAGGAAGTCGCTGAGACCTTGGATTGGGATGCGTTGTTGCTGCATGGTGTCACGGTCACGTACGGTTACGGTGTCGTCGGTGAGAGTGTCGCTGTCGACGGTGATGCAGTAGGGTGTTCCGATGGCATCTTGACGGCGATAGCGACGGCCAACGGCATCTTTCTCGTCGTATTGGAGCATAAAGTCATACTTAAGAGTGTCGATGATTTGTCGAGCTTTCTCAGGCATGCCGTCTTTTTTTACCAAAGGCAATACTGCAGCCTTGTAGGGTGCTAGCACGGGAGGGAGGCTGAGCAAGGTGCGCACGCTGCCGTCAGGGAGAACCTCATCGCGGAGGGCATGACTGAAGATGGCCAAGAAAGTGCGGTCTACACCAATGGAGGTCTCGATGACGTATGGTGTGTAGCTCTCGCCCAGCTCAGAATCGAAATATTGAAGTTTCTTGCCGCTGAACTCGCTGTGTCGGCTTAGGTCAAAATCGGTGCGCGAGTGTATGCCCTCGAGCTCTTTGAATCCGAATGGGAACTCAAACTCAATGTCGGTGGCGGCGTTGGCATAGTGTGCCAGCTTCTCGTGGTCGTGGTAGCGATATTTCTCAGCGGGGATTCCGAGTGCCAAATGCCAGCGCAGTCGTTCTTCCTTCCAGTGGCGGAACCATTCCAATTCGGTGCCGGGTCGGACAAAAAATTGCATCTCCATCTGTTCGAATTCGCGCATGCGGAAGATGAACTGGCGTGCTACGATCTCGTTGCGGAAAGCTTTGCCTATTTGGGCAATACCAAAGGGTATCTTCATACGGCCCGACTTCTGGACATTGAGGAAGTTGACAAAGATGCCCTGTGCTGTTTCAGGACGGAGATAGAGGGTGTCGCTGTCGTCAGAGCGGTCGCCAATGTTGCCACCCTTCATGGAGAACATAAGGTTAAATTGCCGCACGTCAGTCCAGTTGCGAGTGCCGCTTACAGGGCAGACAATGCCGAGGTCGAGAATCAATTGTTTGAGACCTGCCAAGTCGCCTGCGTTCATCAGCTCTGAATAGCGTGAGTGGATCTCGTCGATTTGACGCTGGTGTTCTAGCACCCGAGCGTTGGTACTTACAAACTGTTGGCGGTCAAAGGCTTCTCCAAATCGTTTGTGTGCCTTGTCACACTCTTTGTTGATTTTGTCTTCGATTTTGGCTATATGGTCTTCAATGAGCACATCGGCTCGATATCGTTTCTTGCTGTCGCGATTGTCGATAAGGGGGTCGTTGAAAGCGTCGACATGGCCAGAAGCCTTCCATATGCGGGGATGCATAAAGATGGCTGAGTCGATGCCGACAATGTTTTCATGGTATTGGACCATGGCACGCCACCAATATTGCTTGATGTTGTTTTTGAGTTCGGTGCCTAGTTGTCCGTAGTCGTAGACGGCAGCCAACCCATCGTATATCTCGCTAGAGGGGAAGATGAAGCCGTACTCTTTGGCGTGGGAGACCACTTTTTTGAAAAAATCTTCTTGGTTGGGCATTTTGATTTGAGATTTGAGATTTGAGAACTATTTTGTTTTGAGATATGAGATTTGAGAGTATTACATTGTCCTTATTAACTCCAACTTTACCTCTCATTTATACTTCTATTGGAAATTTGAGAATTCACTACTCTTCTATTTTCAACTTTATGCTATTATTAATCTTAACTTCGATGTGTTTGTCCTTAGTCGAAAAACTTCCAAGTGAGTCCGAAGTAGAGCCCAAACTGTTTAGAAGGGTATCCGGGGATGATGCAGTGGGCCTGCTGTTCAAGATAACTGTTGAGATGTCCTGCTTTGGCATAAATACTGGCTCGTTTTATTTGAAGGTTGACGAAAAAGTCGGCCCATAGGTAGTTGCCTACATCAGTGTCGTTTTGACGGAAGAATACACCAAGGGTGGGGTCGTAGGTGTCGGCTTTGAAGAGGGTGTGGTAACGGAGGTCGACACCTATCTGTGTATGCAAGACACGGCCGAAAAGATAGAAGTCGGTATAGATTGAGTTCTTGCTGGCGAAGAGGGGAACGCGAACCAGGTCTTGGTCGCTACTGTACTGTACTATCTGTTGCATATCGTAATGGAGCCAGCGGATAGGCGTTAGATAAAGGTTGATGCGACCTTGTAGAAGGAGTGCATTGCCGTCGGGCTGACATGGAATGAGGAGGGTGGTGCCGTCATCGAGGGTGCGCTGTTCTAGCCAAATATTGTGACTGACGTGTTGTGCGGCAAGGTGGATGTCTAGCAGGTCGGCTTGATGATAGTTGAGTTCGATTTTACGGGTGGATACAGGTAGGATTTCAGTGGGGTTGTAGTAGTCGTTGCGGAGGTTTTGCGCAGTATAGATGAGCTCAGGGCCACAAGCTTTTACAACTGCGCGGAGAGTGAGGCTGCGCTGGGGATTGCCCATGGAATCGAGGAGTGGGAAGGATAGCTGGGCGTCAAGGTTGTAGTCGGAAATATTGGGGGTGGCCTCGGCCAGTAGGTTGAGGAGGGTTCCTTTCCAGGGGCTCATTTCCAGTCGGGCAAATGGGTAAAGCGCAAATTCCGACAGGGTGGAGCTAGCAAAGATGGTGGGATCAAGCTGCAAAAGTGAAACTTGGGGACGTATGCCTCCATATAGTTTGAGTGGATTACGCCAACGATGGTCGGGGTAGGCATCGTTGGTCCAATATAACAGGGCGGAGAATTGGTTATAGAGTGAGGAGTCGGCATAGCGGTATTTCTGACGGTCCCATTGGAAGTCAAGAGCGAAGACACCTGTGTTGTAAACGTGTGGATTGGAGGGTAGAAGGGTGTCATAGCCTATGATGGTGTCGCGCTGTAGGTAGCTGGTTGTAGAGATGATGCTGTCGCGGTGCAGAGTGTCTTTGGCTATACTATCGTATAGGTCAAGGCGTAGTGTGTCGTATTTGATGATGGTGTCAGTAACCTGCTTTTTAATAGGACGGTACCATTGTACCTGTCTGACGGTGTTGAATGATTGGCGTATGAAAAAGGTGAAGTCGCTGGTGAGGCTCATCCGTCGCGTTTCGTTAACAGGGATGCCCGACATGTTGCTGGTGCGTTTGTTGACAAATGCTTCCATATTGGAGAGGCCTCCGTTTTCCCCCAGAACAAATTTCTGCGAGATGATGCCAGCGGTAATCTGGTAGCGGGCATCGGGAGAGTAGTAGTTGGAGGAAAGGTCGACGAGGTGGTCTGTAGCAGAGCTATTGGCAAAGGCTCCAGTGGGGCTGAAGAGGTGGTAGTCGAGAGCAAAGTTCCAATGGTCGTTGATGTTCTGAGTGTGGGTGACATGGAGCTGGTAGTCCTTATTGAGCGAACTGTGATAAGCCAATACCGAATAGGGTTTTTGCACTTGGTAGAACCAAATATTGTCAGGCGTTTTGTAGTAGGTGGGGAAGATGTTGGGACGGTAGGCCAGTCCTGGAGGTCCTTCAAATAAGGGAAAGAGGGCATAGTGGGGGTGTCCCAGTTCGGAAACATTGAGATAATAGTTGCCGTTGAGGGCATCTATTGGGTCGCAATATTGTGTGCCTGTAGGAGTGAGGTTGGGGTGTTGGAGCTCCATTATTTTCACTTGCATGGGCTGTCGTTGAAAGATGAAAATGGAAGCCTGCAAGATGCTGTCTGGAATATCTTCATGATATTCGATACCCCCCAGTAGGCCGTCGGCAGAAAGTGTGTCGGCATTCGGATTTGCTGTACTGTCTGGCAGTGGACGGTTGCTGTTGGATATCGGGTTGCTGCTAGGCAGGTTGGCAATACTGGAAATAGACACCTGCCCCTTTGCTGCGAAGACTACCAGCAGCAGGGAGAAAAACAATAGTATGTGACGAGCTGAGCGCAAGGGTGTGGTTTTGGAGTTTAAAGTGTAGCGTTCAAATGGGGGGGGTATAAGTGGTTTTTTTAAAGGTGGTTCTCACTAGTTGTTGTTTTGTAGAAACCGTTCGACATCTATGGCGGCCACGCAGCCTTTGCCGGCAGCGACTATGGCTTGACGGTAGTTAGGATCGCACACATCGCCAGCGGCAAAAACTCCCGGAATGTTGGTGGCGCTACCAGGGTGCTGCACCTTGATGTAGCCCTGTTCGTCAAGTTCCAGCCATTGTTTGACAAAGTCGGTATTAGGTTTGTGGCCTATGGCTACGAAAAAGCCTGCAATATCAATATGGCGAATTTCGCCAGTTTTCACATTCAGTAGGTCGGCACCCGTCACTCCGTCCATGTCGCTGCCGCAAATCTCTTTGGTGGTAGAATCCCAAACCATCTCAATCTTGGGGTTGTTTAGCACACGATGCTGCATCGACTTTGAGGCACGGAGTTCGTTGCGGCGGTGTATTAGGTACACCTTGTTGCACAGCGTAGCAAGGTAGCAGGCCTCTTCGCATGCGGTGTCGCCACCACCAACAACAGCCACATCAAGACCCTTGTAGAAATAGCCATCGCATGTGGCGCAGGCACTCACCCCCTGACCGTAGTATTTTTGTTCGCTGTCCAAGCCCAACCACCGTGCCGAGGCTCCAGTGGCTATGATAACCGTTTCGGCTTCAATCTCGTTGCCATGGTCGTCTTTTAGATGGAAGGGGCGGTTGCCGAAGTCCACATCTGTGATATATCCAGTGCGTACATCTGTTCCGAACCGTTCGGCCTGTTGGCGTAGGTCGGCCATCATGGCTGTGCCGGCAACGCCTTGTGGGTAACCGGGAAAATTTTCAATCTCGGTAGTGATTGTCAACTGACCGCCAGGCTGCATCCCCTCATAGAGGATCGGATGGAGGTCGGCACGTCCAGTGTATATGCCTGCCGTATATCCTGCAGGACCTGAACCAATGATAAGACAGCGGGTGTGTTCCATATTAATAAAAAAACTAGATTAATTATAAATAATTGAAATTATATGCCAAACACCATTCACTTTTTAGCTGTGTTTCTTTTTTGACAGAGAAAAATAGACCAGATAGACTACACCGACCACAATTATAATGGCCTGTTGTGAAGCCCACAGCAGCCAGCCGGCAGCCAGTCCTACCACTTCGTTTACGCCATAGAGGGCTAGTGCCTGCCATACCAACACTGGATATGCCCCCAGACCTCCTTGAGAAATGGTCATGCCTATAGAACCGAACAGATACACCACAAAGGCCGCCCCAAAACCCAATCCCAGTGTCTCAGGGAAAGCCTGCAAGATGAATATGCCGCCAGCTATGTATAGCAGATATATAAGGCAGCTGAATACGATAAACAGAATAATCTGTCGGCGCTGGAGGTGAAAGATGCTCTTCAATCCGCCCATGCCGCCTTGGATGATGCCGTCAATCTTTCGAAACGCGCCATACCTTATCAAACTGGGGCGCAACCGCCTATAAGCTATTGTGCCAGCCACTATGACGGCCACCACCACAGCCGCTACCAAGGCCATATTAGGCAGGCTGCTGCTCTTGGAAGCTAGGATGTCCACCAGCCACTCCTTGGCTTGGCCGTACATGCATAGCAAGCCTATCAACACAATCACGCCAAAGGCAAGCACATCCACGCACCGTTCGGTCACGACTGTGCCTAGCGATTTCTCCACCGGTATATTGTCGCTGCTTCGTAGTGTGGCGCAACGTAGCACCTCGCCTAGGCGTGGGAATGCCAGGTTGGCCAAATAGGCCACTACCACCGACCCAAAGGTGCTGTTCAATCCAGGACTATAGCCTAGTGGCTCGTAGAGCAGCCGCCAGCGCAGGGCCCGTACAAAATGACTGAGCATGCATGTGCACATTGTGCACGCCACCCAAAAGTAGTTGGCATGGGTAAACGATTCCCATATAGCCTCCTTCTGCGAGGCATCTAGTTTAAGTAGAAACCAGTATATAAAGAAAAAACCTATCCCAAGGAATACCACCAACTTCACCACGTTGCCGATGGTGGTATTCTGTCGCTTTTGGCGTGGATGCTTACTCTCTGGCATTATTGTCAGACTAACCTGTTGTTGGTGGGGAAAATGACGGTGGGGTGCCAATTGTTTGCCTCCTCAAAATCCATCAACGCATACGAGGCGATGATAATTAGATCGCCTGTGTGTGCCTTGTGGGCTGCGGCACCGTTTATGCCAATTATGCCGCTGCCTCTCTCGCCCTTAATCACGTAGGTGTGGAAACGCTCGCCATTAGTGATGTTGTACACATCCACCTGCTCGTTTTCAATCAGATGGGCAGCATCCATCAAATCCTCGTCGATAGTGATGCTCCCGATATAGTCAAGGTTAGCCTCAGTAACAGTAACCCTATGAATTTTAGATTTTAAAATATTTACCAGCATTTGGTTATTATTGCAAAGAAACGTTTTTTATCTTATTCAAATACTAAAATGCGATAATGATGAGAATTAGTATAAAGGCAAGGAATCCGTATACGACTATCTTGGTGCCCGAAATGGGTTTCATATATTCGCTGTCGGATATGTCAAAGCGTCGGCGTATCTTTATCTGCCTCTTTGCCTGCCAATATTTGTCTGTCAGTTTCTGGCTCTCGCTGTCGGCATTGTCGGCATCTGTCTCCTCTGCCTCTGTTTGTGCTCCGGCACCAAAGCGTGGTTGGTAGTTGAACTTAGGCATTTCGCGCTTACGTATCAAGTCGCGCCATGTGAGTCGGGATTTATTGTCTGCGGCCTCTTTGTCAAGGTCGCGCAGTCGCTGCTGGAAGTATGCCAGGTCGTCATCGGCACCCTCGGCTGCTTCGTTTTGCGATGAGCTTGACTGGTCGGCCTTTGCTTGCTCTATGGCATATTTCTTCTTCAATGCCTCCCATTTCTCCTTCTCTGGGTCGTAAAAGCGAGGCACATAATGAAAACGTCGCGGCTTGTCTACTTCAAACATTTATATATTATTCAAAAGATTATCTGTTCAGAACCGATTCGACAACCACTTTGTCCATCTGCACGTCGAAAGGTTCCACGGGTACGCTCTCCACCAATTGAAAGTCAAACCCCACACCCACCTTGTAGGCGTTGGGAGTGCTTTTGAGCAGACGGTCATAGAATCCTCTTCCTCGTCCCATGCGATTGCAATGGCGGTCGAATGCCACACCGGGCACTACTATCATCTCCACTTCTTCCAGTTGGGTGTATTCGGGTCCTGTGGGTTCTCCTATGCCAAACTGTTCGCCCGCCTTCATACACTCGGGACCTATATACTGTCGCAGTTTCAAGTCGTCGCCTTCCACGCAGGGCAGTAGCAGGGTCTTCTGGCGGTACCATTTGTTCACAAAGTCGTGCGTCTGCACCTCGTCTTCCATCGACCAGTAGAGCAACACTGTATGGGCTTCTTGAAACCGTGGTAGCTCTTCCACCTGTTGCATTATAGGTTGCGAACGACGGCATTTCTCAGAAAATGAGACCTCTCTCTTTGCCGTTCTTATCTGTCTGCGCAGCTCTTGCTTCTCCATTAGAAAGGCAGGTCTTCGTCGGGTTTCAGCGGTGAGGCGAATGGTGCCTGCTGGGGTGCTGCCGGCTGTGGGGCTGGAGCAGCGGTCATGGGCTGTTGGGGCATTGCTGACATGGGTGCCGCTTGCGGTGCCGCTGCAGGCCAGGCATAGCCGGTGGCTTGCGTGGGCATCTGTCCCGGTATATAGTTCTGAATGCGTGAGCAGCGCAGGTCGGTGTACCAACGCTCTTGATATTCGCGCGATTCTGGCGTAAAAGTCACTATCACCGGACTGCCCAGCGGTATGCTTGCCACCATTGCCAACCTATCTTCGCCAAAGGTGGTGAATGCCACCTGGCGTGGATACTCGCCATCGGTTTCAATCACAAAACCACCTCTCACCCACGGACCGCGTTGGCTCTCGCCACGCACCTCTTGCAAAATCTTGATTAACTTGCCTGAAATTTCCATTATTGTTTCTTTTCTTTGTGTGTTTATAATCAAATGTATATGCCATTTATTCGTATGGCAAACGACTTACAAAGATAATAAAAAACCTTCAATCTATAAAAAAATATATTCAACACCTATCATTTGTGCCCCACTCTGCGTTGGGAGAATGACTATCTGTTGGTATGGCGGTAGAAGTAAAATATCAGCACCGATGTTATCACAACCATCACCCCGATGATAATCCAAAACGCCGTCACATTGGTGACAAAAGGAAAGTCTACATTCATTCCAAACAATCCTGTCACCACCGTCAAGGGCATCATTGTAGTGGAAAAGTAGGTGAGCACCTTCATTATCTCGTTTGTGCGGTTGGCCTGCAACGAATCGAATGTCTTCGACAAACCTTCAATCAACTCGCCATAGTCCTCAATTGAGTCGAACATCTTCTGATATTGGTCCAGAATATTGCCCCAATAGTCCTCCATGTCAAGCACCTCGGGGTCTACAAAGCCCTTTATGGCTCCTCCTTCAAAAAGGTGCAGCACCCTCAGCTGGGGCTTGAAAGTAGTGTTAAGGAGGATGATGTTGCGCCGTGTTACCGATATCAGTTCGATGATGCTACGTGCGCGCTTGTTAAAGATGTCGTAGTTGATTAGGTCCACCTCTGCGCCCACCCGCATAATCAGTGTGTAGGTCTCCAACATCAGGCGGTCGAGGATATGGTATAGCAGCAGGTCGCTCCACGACAGCTTCTCCTTCACATCGTCGTCATCATCGTGCAGGTCCTCCTGCATCTCTTCAAATAGTTTCTGCACCACCCAGTGCGACTTGCCGATGGTGATAATATAGTCCTTGCCCCAGAATATCTTCACCTCTCGGATGCGGATAAACTTGTTCCCCTTGTCGAAATACGGAAAATGCAAAATCAGAAAATAGTAGTCGTCATATTCATCCAGTTTAGGACGCTGGTTGCTGCCTCGGCAGTCCTCTATATCCAAAGGGTGGAATTGATATTCTTCCAACAAGTACCGATAATCCTCCTCAGTTGGATTGGTGATTTGATGCCATTTTAACGACTGATATTGTATCGTCTCGATCATGGGGCCTCCTCCCTATTTTATTATATGTCCTTAATCGTTGGTGGACAGTATTCTACATCGGTTTTCGTTTTTTAGTTCCAAACTGCAAAGATACGTTTTTTTCCCCATTTGCAAGAAAAAAAAAGTTAGATGTAAGTCTTCTGGGCTTCCGGCCTCCCTGTCGGCATACAAGCTAGCAGAGCGGGCAGAATCAGAAGGAAGTAAGATCAAAGAGCTAAGAACAATATGTGTGTGTTTTTTTTTGATTCCGCCCTACTTCTTTCATCCTTTCGTCCTTCCTTCGTCTCAGGAAGCAAAGGCACGACGAAGGCACGACGAAGGCATGGCGTGTGATTAGAGTGAGTGCTGTCGTAGGTGTATTGAGCCGAAAAAAAGTTGGCCATGAAATAAGCCAACTTTTTCAATTTCTCCTCTCTTTAGTGGGGTGGACCGAAGAGCCGGGGTATGTCTAAGAGAGGGGGTACCGCGAAGCTGGGGTGGGGATGAATGGCTACTCAATCGCTCTCTCTCATCCTACCTTATCGTCAGTTTGCGCAGTGTGGTACCGCGCGGGGTGCGTATCTTCACCATATAGGTGCCGCTGGCGAGGTCTGCCACATTGAATATGCTTGCGCCCCACAGGTGCATCACAGTCTGCCCCAGCGGTGAGATGATCTCTATCTCCATCACCCTCCATTCAGTCACGCCAGTCGCGCCGTCCACCACCGTCACCACCTCCGTGGCGGGGTTGGGGGTCAGCATCGGCCCCGACTGCTTTCGTGCCTCGTTGCCGATGCCTATGTGCGGCTGCGGGCAGGCCTCCACCGCGTCGCTCCACGGCCCGTGGTTTTCCGCGTCGCAGATGCCGCGCACGCGCAGCAGGCTGCAGGTGTCCAGCGGCAGGGTCAGCGTCGTGTCCGTCGACTCCACCAGCAGGGCGTGTTCCCATGCCGTGCTGTCGGTGGCGGCGTCGGTGGGCAGATAGGCTACCTGCCACGCCACGTGGTTCGCGCCGCCGTGCCACGCCAGCGTCACGTCGTCCTCCACCACATGCGTCACCCGCACTTCCTCCACAGGCGTGCACTCGGGCTGCGGGCAGGCCTCCACCGCGTCGCTCCACGGCCCGCGGTTTTCCGCGTCGCAGATGCCGCGCACGCGCAGCAGGCTGCAGGTGTTCAGCGGCAGGGTCAGCGTCGTGTCCGTCGACTCCACAAGCAGGGCGTGTTCCCAAGCCATGCTGTCGGTGGCGGCGTCGGTGGGCAGATAGGCCACCTGCCACGCCACGTGGTTCGTGTCGCCGTGCCACGCCAGCGTCACGTCGTCCTCCAACACATGCGTCACCCGCACTTCCTCCACCGGCGTGCACTCCGCTGCCAGGGGCCTCCTCCGGTCAAAGTCGGGCAGGTAGTAGCACGACGCATAAACTGCGTTTTGTGTGCCGTCATACAGTTGAAAACCCGTACCATGTTCCGTTCTCGTCGCTGGCTGCCTGCCCATCAGCCATCCGTCAGGATGCAGATTTTCCAACATTATCGCCGCATGAGCGAGGTTGTTGTCCAGCACGGTTGTCACCCCGCTGCTCTTGTTGTATCTCAGCAAGTGGCGTTCCGTTCTCCCGCGCAGGTTCCTCCGCTCGCATCCTATCAACAGGTCGTCGTCGGTCGTTATTATTTTGCCCCACTTAGCTAGCGCTCCTTCGCTTATCTCAATGGGGGGGATCGTCTCAAAGGGATTGATGTAGCGCACAGGCGCGCCCGTCTCCCGGTCGTACACAAGCACGATAAAAATTTGATAAGTAATACTATTCACTCCGTTTTGACCCAAATATTGCCTCATGAGATCCAAGGCGGCATGTGAGTCCGGCAGTGTCACCAACATGGTATAGTTGCTGTCCAAATACCAATACTTCGGAGTCCATTGCCTGTCAGGTTCGGTGGTACTATAATTTGGAAACAGACCAAGATTAAGAAGCAATTGCCAATTCTCTAGTATATCCACTTTGCTGTATACATAATTGGAATCCCATGTCATTTTTTTCGGGAAATACATCCTCGCTCCAACGGAATTGTTAAAAATCCAATGTGAATTGGTTTGGGCCATTATGCTATCTTCTGTTATCAGATACAGCTGATTCAACCATAGCAGATTGCCATGGCTGTCATATTTGGCATATATCGGTATGCCCAGCGTGTTTCCAAAGCTCTCCACCTTTACATAGTGCGTCGAGTCAAAGTACACTCGGTACGGATAGTCCACCGCTAGCGTATCCCCATAAAACCTCCAAAGGTCTTCAACCGAATGCAATACGCCTTCTAAATATATATTGTCTTCCTCGTCAATGCTCAGCCCTGAGATGATAATCCCCACTACATCCCAGGGTTGCGCCGCTCTCGCCGTGTCCGAAATATTAATCAAGGGGACCAACTGCCGGGTGTCCAGCCGTAGCGTCAGGGGCTTCGCTTCCACGAAATTCCAGTTCGAGTCAATCTTGAAAAAATGGAAAAATGCCGGCACGGAGTCATACCCATTGCCCGTGCATCCGTATATTTCGTCATAAGTCAAGACCTTTGAAGTGTCTTCGTCAAGAATATAATACCTACCTGTGGGAATCTGAGTGCCCAAACCTCCGGTATTTCCTCCATCGACAAAAAAACAGATGTTCCTTTTCGAATCTACTACATAGTTATTACCTACCAAGTAAGGGAGGTAAGCACTAGAATCCCAAGTGAGGGGGGTGGGCACTCTTCCACCAATACTGTGATGTTCCAACCTGTTGCCATCCAAATCGAACACAACAATGGCAGAGCAATCTCCCCCATTCCAAAAGTTAAACGGAAAGCATTGCAGGCTGTCGGGAATGACCCACGGCATATTCCTGTGAGAATAGACTGGGTTAGGGTTATTCACATAGTCAAAAGGCCACATGTACATCGTGTCGAAAAACCACAATTCTAGCTGGCAGTTATTGTAGTTATGCCGATAATCGGCCTGCATTGTGAATCCCATTAACAGGTACAGTCTATCGCCACTTATTTCCAATCCAGACACTAACATGGATGTAGTTGGGTCGTCCAAAGAACTTCTACAGACCTTCCTCCACATCAGGTTCCCTGCGGTATCGTATTTAGCCACCATCACTCCATGTGTCAGGCATGTCGGCAACGTGTCGTCTATCGGGCGGGTGGCATACGTCCCATCCAGAAAGGTTGCATCAACTTTCACCGCTCCCGCCACGTAGGTGTTCCCCTCCTCGTCTACCACCATTCCATTCATTTGATTATATGTGTTATTACACGTAGTATGTCCACCCTTCCATCCCCGCAGCCATTTCAGCTCTGTGTGCTGTGCCGACACCGTAGTAGCTGCCTGCGCCAGCAGGCATACCAGCAGCACCGCCACCGCCTTGATGTTTGTCTGTCTCATGTGTTTACAGTTTATTGTTTAACGTTTATCGTTTGGTTCCAGTTTGACAAAAGGTCTATTCTCGCCGGGTGTGACTGGCAGCCATAGCCGTCGACATAGTATGCCTGCGCGGGCCCGGCGGTATAGTAGGTGGCCGTCACCCCGTTGTCGCCGTTGCTCCACAGCAGCGGGGTGTTGTCGGCCGACAGCAGCTGCACGGGTCCCTGGTCGATGCAGGAGTTGGCACCAAACACGACGGAGGGCGCCGTCGGTCGGGGATGGACGGTGAACAGGGCAGTGCAGCTCTCGCTGCACCCGTTCTCGCTTACCGTCAGCACCAGCCGGTAGTCCCCCGCCACGGGAGGCGTGAAGGTGTAGTTGGCTTCGGTCGACACCCCCACCAACGTGTTGTACTGGTCGTACAGATTCCATGCGTAGCCGTACTGGATGCCCGCATAGCCCATCGCCGTCACCTCGTCGCCCTCGCAATAGCCATCCTGGCACCGTATCCGGGCTATAATCTCGTTGGGATAGTCGGCATTCCCCTCCGTCTCCCCCCGGCATCCCAACGACACTATACTCTCCTGCACCACGTAGTCCCCTCCTGCATACACGGCGGCTGTCGCCGTAGTGCAGCTGCTAGGTGTCCAGAGGTAGGTTCCAAAAGGATACAACGTTTGGCCAGTTTTCTCACGATATTCGAGTCGCATTTCATCACCGAAACATGCGGGTGAATGTCCTCTTATCTGCCGATTCATAATAGGATTAGGATTGACAACAATGTTCTGGGGCGCATTCCTGGTGACCGAGCAGCCGTGGCAGTCCCTCACCGTCAGGGCGGCAGACCGTAGGCTAGCGTCATAGCTGTGCTGTATCGGGTTGCCAAAGTTGTACGAGCCGTCGCCAAAGTCCCACTCATACTTCAACCTGCATCCAGTCGCCACTGCCGAGAAGGTCGCCGGGGTGTACTGGCACATGGGGTTGGGGAAGACCACCGACTCGATGCCGGGCAGCGGGTCGAAGGATTCTTCATAGTCGACATAGCAGTCCGGACAGGTGCCGACGTACACCCTGACCCGGAACCTTGTCGGTTCAGTTATCGACCCGAGGACGGGCACCTTGGCGACCATTCCGTCGGCAGGGAAGGCGGCCTGTGTCTCCGAGCCGCCACCCGGCAGTGCCGCCGCTGCCACCCGTAGGGGCACGGGGCCGGTATACTGGGTGTTGTCGGTAACAACTATGTGGCCACTGCAGTTGCTTGCCAGGTCGAAGTCGAGCATGTCGCCCGTCACCGGCGTAATCGCCATTCTGTAACAACAATACACACCGTTGTCATACCATGTGAGCAGCAGCTCGTCCACGCATTGCTGCGGCACCAGCACGCGCCGGGTGGGTTCTTCTAAACTCGTCGACCGCACCACCGTCGACCCGCAGAGGAACTGCAGCGAGGCAGGCAGGGAGGCCACGGACGTATTGATTGAAATTTCCATTATGTTGTAACATTTCGGAGTCGCAGTGAAGGCCCTTGCTATAGGTACGCATTCACTATGCGACGACGGGGTCCATCTCAGCGTGGTGCAACAGGTGTGGTTATCATCGCAGACAACGCATGTCACTGCGCTCGTGGGTAAGGGTATGCAGGCTGTCCCCGTCCCCGTCGACCATGAGCAGTTATATGTCTCACCGGGATCCCCGCCCACCACGCAGAGCGTACTGCCATTGTTTTCTATATGGAATGCGGGGAAGCTGTTCACCTGCACATGGGTGCTGCAGACGGCCGTGCATCCCTGCTTTGTCACATAGTGCAGAACCACTTCGTACGTCCCTCCCGATGTGAACCCCACCCATCCCGGCAGGCCGTTCACCCTGAGGATGGAATCCCCATTCCCATCCCGTATCACCCAGTAGGAGTTTGTGGTGTCCGCGTTCTCCCACTCCGAGTCATCCGTCATGCGCAGCTGGCTCCCATAGTCGTGGGCGCAATACACTATTTGCGAGTCTATCACGGGCGGCTCAATCTCTCCTATGTATACCCACGCGGTGTCGTAGCGCTCGTCACCACAAGCCTTGCGCTTCAGCACCATCGCCACAGTTTCCGGCAGATTGTAGCTGTAGTTCGCCATCACGGTGACATTGCGCTTCATATGGTCGTCCAGCACCGTTGCCGCGTACGCAGGCTTCACCGTCCATTCGTACAGCACCGTCGCCTCGTGGGGCTGCAGCCGGTCGAGCTCAAAGGTATGGCCCTGGCACACCTTTATCAGCGACCCCGCGTAGGGCCAGGGGTCGAAACTGAACGGCGTGATCTCTATCAGACAGGCCTCCGACTTGCAGCCCGTGCGGCGGTCCACCTGCCGCACGCTGATGTCGCCCACAGGATTTCCAAAGGTTATAATCGCATGGTTGCCCGTGTAAGTGACGGGATTGGAGGCGCCATTGCTCCAAGTCCATTCGACATAGTAGTCCGGCCCGTCAGGCGTGGCAGAATAGTATTGTGCATAGCCCGGACACACCTCCCGAGGCCCCTCGATCTCTGCTGTGGCAAACTTCCGCGGCATGTCCGGCACCTCCACTATCTTTGTCGCCCGGTTGCAGCAGTCGTCGTTCTCCGCCGTGACGGTGTACACACCGGCAGCGGTAAACGTATGGGTCAGCGTGGCTTCCGGTGTGGTGGACGCATACTCCGATACTCCTCCTTTTGTGACGCTCCATCTACTTCCCGTCGCGGCATTGGTGGCAAATTCCACCGGCTCGCCTATGCAGACTATGTCGCCCGGTGGCGACGTGATCGACAGCTCGTCTTTGACGTAGACGGTCTTAGAGACAGTGTAAGGTCCGCAATCCAAGAAATTGCACTTGTACTCGACAGAAATGGTGTATGTGCCGTTGGCGGAAAACCGTACCACGAGTTCGTTGGTGGAGTCCCCCGAATTGATATAGACACCTGTGGTGGGTGTCACGCTCCAACTATAGGCCGTTCCGCCCCAGAGCGGCATACTGTACACCGCTGTTCGGTCATTGCATACCACCTCGTCCCCCGCAATGCTCACGGCATCCGATATGACCGGTACCTTGATGGACTTGGGAGACATGCAGTCACACGCGCACTGCGCCCCGTCGAGCGTCAGTATGCCGTAGCCGCTCTCCGGCTCGTCCCATACTACTGATACGTGGGGCGTCCCCTGCCCCGACACCAAGATGCCTCCTTCCACATCCCAATTATAATTGGTGCAGGTGGGACTGACGGCACTGTATTCGACGCTGCTGTTGGCGCAGACTGTCCCATAGCAGCCCAGCTCTAGAGGACAGCTGGCCCCGACAGTCAACTTTATGTACTCCACATCGTAGCAGCCGCACTCGTTGTACACCCTGTGTTCCACGGTGTGCGTGCCCATTGCCCGAGCCACAAAAGCGTAGGTCGTGCTTGTGGATGTCCCCCAGGGCGAATGCCAGTAATAGCTGGCAATGGGGGACGTGGTGGATATGCTGTTGTCGACAAACACCAGACTGTCGCCCAGGCATACGTAGATGACCTTGTCGTCATAATTGGGCGGGTTAGTGATGTAGGCGGGACGGGTCACCGAACGGCATTTCGGCCGGTCCTCAAGCGTCACGTACTGCCTGTCGCGACTGGTGCTGCCCGTGGCTGCGATGGCTTCCACCTCAATTATTCCCATATCCCCCTCGCCCCAAGTGACGGTACATTGGTTCTGACCTGCCGACAACGTGCTGGTTCCACCCGTCACTGTCCATCGGTATTGGGAGATATTGTTCCCTATCGCCTCATAAGTGACGGTGTTGCCACGGCACGCCTTCACCCCGATAGGAGAGACCTGCCTGTCATAAACCAGGCATTGGTTATTGGACATGGGGACGATTCTCACTGTCGGATTTGGCTGTGTATAACCGTAATATCCCATTGTCCAAAATAAGGCAAATGATAGCAATATCTTGATTTGTAATAGTATATGTTTCATGCTAGCGTTGCTTTTTTGGTGTTTCGATTTGCAAATATACAAAAAAAAATAAATTGTAAATGTTAAAAATGATATTTTTTTATTTCTTATATGTAACATTTGACTTTTTTTTCTATAGTCTCGAGGAGGCTGAATCTTAATAACTAAAGTTTGACAAGTTAAATCATTATGCTCTAGTTTGATAAAAGACTGATTTTTTACAGCCTCGAAGAGGCTGAATCTCAATAACCCCGCACAAACGGGAATGGGGTCGCGACCGAAAGGACGCAACCCTGTTCCGTATGGAATGGGGTCGCGACCGAAAGGGCGCAACCCTGTTCCGTATGGAATGGGGTCGCGACCGAAAGGACGCAACCCTGTTCCGTATGGAATGGGGTCGCGAC
>JAFRRK010000054.1 GCA_017428115.1 Bacteroidales bacterium
GCACGGAGTTAGCCGATGCTTATTCGCCAGGTACTCTCGTCGCGGGGCGCACCCCGCTTATTACTCCCCGGCAAAAGGGGTTTACAACCCATAGGGCCTCCTTCCCCCACGCGGCATGGCTGGTTCAGTCTTCCGACCATTGACCAATATTCCTCAATGCTGCCTCCCGTAGGAGTCTGGTCCGTGTATCAGTACCAGAGTGGTGGATTAGCCTCTCAGCTCCCCTAGACATCTCAGCCTTTGTGGGCCGTTGCCCCGACAACTAGCTAATGTCACGCATGCCCATCCGTAACCACCGAAGCTTTCGCCCAGAAACCATGCGGCCCCCGGGCCATATGGGGAATTAGTGGAAGTTTCCCTCCGTTATACCCCTGTTACGGGCAGGTTGCATACGCGTTACGCACCCGTGCGCCGGTCGCCGGCAGCGCATTGCTGCGCCCCGCTGCCCCTCGACTTGCATGTGTTAGGCCTGCCGCTAGCGTTCATCCTGAGCCAGGATAAAACTCTTCATTGTAAGAATTGCTTGCTTTCTACCTTTGACTCGTCTCGTGTCTCCGCCTCCAGGCCAAGCCTGAAGGTCTCCGACACACGCTATCTCATGTTCCAAAATAATTCAAAGTTCTCTTGTGCTTTCTGCTTTGTTTTATCAACAACGCTTGTTTTGTTGAAAGCGAGTGCAAAGATACAACCATTTTTCAAACTACCAAAAAAAATTTGAGAAAAAGTTTCGTATTTCATCATAATACACTATTTCTCAACGATAAAAAATTTCATTTTTTTTTAGGAACACCCGAAAAACCTTCTGCAAAATACCCAAACAAGAGCATAAATTTCCAGATTTTGCCTCACCAACGTGTTCTTTTCTGTTAATAACAAAATATTCAACTATGAATCAGTAAATTACACACAAAACACCACATCACATACAACTTGACAATTCACCATAAAACACTGATATACAAACAAAAGAAAAGGAATCCACATATACATGCAGACTCCTTTTCTAATTTGAAAAAAGCGGCTATTCTTTAATCAAACGAGCCGTATGGACGCCATCATTTGTGATTATCTGGATAACATAGCAACCTGCTTCAAGACTGCGGACATCCAACCTGCCGTTGCCGGAAAGGGATTCCGCATTTGAAACAAGACGGCCCATGGCATCGAAGACTGCCACCTTGCATGGCTGGTCCTCAAAGCCGCTCACCGTCACAAAGTCACTCGCCGGATTGGGGTAAACCAGTGCATCCATCTGCTGGTGCGCATCAATGCCTGCAACATTGTCATACGAATAAATATAGTCGCAGACATAGCGGAGGGAGTGGTCTTCCATCACCGTATACCAATGCTCGCGCACATACGCATGCACATTATTATAAACATTGGGGCGCACCATTTCGGGACTTGACGGAATCAATGTCTGACTCAGTGGCATCCCCGTGTTGAACTCATACTCACTTCTCCCCACCTCCATATCCAACATGTCATACTGGCTGAACTTCGAACAATTCCCGGCGGCGTCATACAGGTACTCCGTCCTGCCGTTGAAACGCCAATGTTGCCCGTCGTCAGTGATGCTGTCGTATTCAGCCGACATCAATCCATTACTATAATACGTATGAATCTTCTCCGAAGGCGTCAGGCCGCAGCCGTCATAGCCATACCACAACTCCTGAACCAGCCTACCCTCTCCGTCATACGAATACTCAACCTTCTGGAACACGATGCCGCCCATGGTCAACTCGGACTCTGTAATCTGGTTCTGTGCATTATATCGGTAATGGTATACTCCGCCCAACTGCCAATCTCCGTCGAAATTGTTATAGTTGGTCCTTGATGCCAGATTGCCTGCCGCATCGTAAGTATAATCAATAGAATACACATTCTGCCAGCTGCCGTCCAGCAGTTGCCAACCCGACATTCTGACCAGCTGGCCAAGCTCGTTGTAGAACAGCGAGTCCACCAGACTGTAGTCGTTCCTCACAGAGTCCTTCACAGCCACCAGTTGCTGATTGCCGTTATAGAAGTAAAAGGTAAGCTGATACTCATCGCTGGACAAACACGATACCATCCTGTAGCGATAATCATGTTTGGCTGCAGCATGCTCAATTTGGGATACGATTCGCCCATGTCGCTTGAAATGTTCGAATCCTCTGTTTTCTTTTTGAAACGTTTGTGCATTGACGCCAATGGTCAGTACACACATCAGTGTAGTCATCAATTTTGTTTTCATATTCATAATATTTTATGGTTTAATAAACTTTCACTATTTGGTTATCAATCATGTGTAGCACGCTTCACCACCGGCTTGCCAGCCTTCTGCCAGGCCATAATACCTCCGTCGAGGTCGATAACATTGTAGCCCATTTTCACCAGCTCTTTGGCGGCAGCCTTGCTGCGACGACCTCCACGGCAATACACCGCCACGGTGAACCGTTTCTTGATGTCCGCCGCCTTCCATTGCTTCTCAAAGTCGTCGCCCCACGTCACGTTCCGGGCTCCCTCCAGATGTCCTTCGGCATACTCCTTGGGGGTGCGGACATCCACCAGCACCACACTCTTGCACATCACGCGCTGGGCGAATGCCTCCACTGCGAGCGTCTCGAAAGCCGCCTGCTTGGCCTGACGGCAACAACTCTTCTTGCAGCCGCCCTGTTCCGTCTGCTGTGCCTGGGCGGAAAAAAACAAAGGCATCATTGATGCAAACAAAAGAATCAACTTCTTCATAAACACTATTTTTACTTTTTATCTCCGTTGCGCTGCGGGCTCCGTCCCTCCGCCCGCTACTCCACTCCACCGGACCTCGCCCCTCCAGCTTAGCATGCTTGGTAAACTATGGACACATCACCAAACGAAAACCTACAAGGTGGTTGCGGGACATGGGGGTATTGAAGTGGCGGTAAGAAACGCGACAGCCCCTCGCAAAGCTGTCCCAGTTACCGCCACGCAACACACGGTCAGAGCCTAAGCCAGGCCCCTGCGGGTTACACTGAGCCTCTCCACTATATTTCCCAAACCAATCCTGACACCACTCCCACACATTCCCACTCATATCATACAGACCAAGTTCATTGGCCTTCTTCCCTTTCACAGGACGCGTCTGGCCTCCGCTGTTGTCCATATACCATGCCACCTCTTTTATATTGTTGCTTCCGCTGTACTTGTTTCCCCGGCTTTTCTTGCCACCTCGTGCCGCATACTCCCATTCTGCCTCCGTTGGAAAGCGGAACTTTCTGCCCGTCATCTTGTTCAGCATACTTATAAACTCCTGTGCAGCATCCCACGACACCCCCTCTACAGGCAAATCATTGCCTTTAAAACGCGATGGATTATCTCCCATCACAGCCTTCCATAAACCTTGCGTAACCACTGTCTCGCCTATACAGTAATCGTCCAATAGAACGCTATGAGCAGGTGACTCATCGGAATATGCGTCATCCCCCTGCTCTGACGTTGCCCCCATAGTAAAAACACCGCCTTTCACTTTCACCATCCTAAACGTTTCTTTACCTACTGATATCTCAATCGGGGATTCATCAGTATCTTTTATTTTAGATAGTTCATCCTGCAACCTCCTGAAGTCTGTCAACAAACCTCCGTTCCCCGCTTTCTTTGCCAATTCAATTCCATGTTCAGCATCCTTCTTGATGTTTTCTATCAATCCCCAACCTTTGAATATCTGACAACGAGTCATGAGCATTTCGCTATCCTCTTGTTTCAACAATATAGCCTTTTCAATATTTTCCCAGGCTTTTTTATAGTCATGTTTATTGCAATATGCCTTTGCCAACGCATGATACGCCTCTACATAGTCGGGTTTTCTGTCAATAGCTATCATGAAATTAGATACAGCATCTTCAATCTCACCATTTTCACTCTGAGCCAATCCCAACTCATAGTATCCCTCGGCAGGATAGTCGTTTGGATGCTTTTTGATTTCTTCCTTTAGTTTTGCTATTTTCCTATCAATGTCTCTTTCCTCATTTACCTCTTTCAGCGATTCGGCATGTTCTGCCAAATTCTGTTTATTATCCAAAATCTTTTCAAATTTTTCCTTGAGTTCATTTATTTCTTTCTTCTGTCTCTCAGTCTCCTCTTTCAACTGTTTCAAACCTTCCTTTAGTTCATTGCTAATCTCTTCCTTACTCTTATCAAGTTCAGAACTCATCTGGTTGCTAATCTTATTCTTACTCTCTTCCGTTTTCTCCCTCAGCCATTTCTCATTGCTATCCCGTACTTCCTTATTCGTCAAGAAAGGAACTGCAAAGCCAAAGACTGCCACTAACACGGTAATCAACACTCCAATAATTTCTAGGAATGAATTCTGACTATTGATATAGGTGTTAAGCGTTTCCTTGGTGGATTCTTCAACTAATATCCTTACATCCGACGACTGCATGACAGGGGTGCTATCTCGCAGAGTCGTTTTTTTCAACTCATTAATCATCCGCTCCTGAGCGGAAACTTTAGTATTTGTATTAAATGCCCACAACACCCCCACTGCCACCAAACACAATAATAATCCATACACAGCCACTTTCCCCCAGAAGATTCTCCCGGTACCTTTGGCGTTCTGCTCAATCAAATCCCTGTTAGTCTTGTCGTTCTTGCTATGGTCTGTCATTTCGTCAAACAATAATCAAGTGCAAAGATACTATTTTTTCTTCACATGGCAACTATTTTTGATAACAAAAGTCTTGGCGGGACAAGGAGCGAAGCTTGCCCTCGCCAAGCCCTATTGACTAATCTGTCCGGTTGCGTTGGACGTACGCTCCAACTCGTCAAGAGTGCCCACATTCCTGTGCTTCAGCGGACGCTGGGCGGTGCCGAAATTCCACTGCAGGCCGAGGCTGACTTTCTGATACAGGAAGATCTGCTCGGTTGTCGATACAATCCCGTCGGCATACAGCACGTCGAAGTTGCTGCTCATGGTGCGCAGCAGGTCCCTGACTTGCAGCGAGAGAATCATGCGGCCGTCCAGGGCGGTCTTTTTCACACCCAGATTGACCAACTCGTTAGAGCCCGTCTTGAGGTATCCCACCACCACCGGGGTGGAATAGTAGCCATCCAGCTGCACCTTCCAGTCCTTGGGCAGGTTGAAAGTAAGGCAGGCATAAGCCGTGCCAAGGAAGGAGTGCTTGTCGTAGACCTTTGCCGCGCCCTCCTGACCGATGACGCGGATGGTGGAGTTAAGCTCCAGACTGCGGTAGTCGTAGGCGTTGACGTTGAGGGTAAAGGAGATGTATTTGCCTATGGGCATCTCGGTCAGTGCCACGCCGCCGCCGAGAAGCGTGGTCGAACCAAAATTGTCGTAGTGCATCACCTGGTCGCCGCTAACGGGGTTGAAGATGGGGATGATGGTGAGTTGGTCTTTGGTGCGGATAAAGTTCCCCATCAGGGTGACATAGCGGCCAAAGCCTGCGGTGAGCGACACATTGTCGCTGTAGCTGGGTTTGAGGTCGGGATTGCCCATATTGGAGTTGTGTGCGTCGACGTAGTTCTTGAAGGGGTTGAGCTGGTAGTAGTTGGGGCGTGTGATGCGGCGGGTGTAGCTGAGGCCAAAACGTTTCATCATGTCGGGGGTGTTGTAGCCCACAAAAAGGGTGGGGAAAATGTCGAAATAGTTCTGGGCAACAGTGCGGGTGGAGTTATAGGCATAGGTGTATTCGCCGCGCAGACCGGCCTTGGCAGTCAGCCCGAAGGGGAACTGACGGGCAAGGGTGGCATAGAGAGCCCCCACATGCTCGTTGTAGTCGAAGGGGTTGTCGATGGAACTGCCGTAAATGGTGTCGTTGCCCCGATACTGACGACCTAGAATCTGGTTGAGCATATTGTCGGTGTGGGAGAGTGCCCACTTGGCACCCGCCTCCATCATACAGCCTCCCAGCACCACGCTCTGGTAGTCGACTTTGGCGCTGTAGATGTCGATGATGTTGTCGTTGTGGAGGGTGAGGTAATTGACCGAGTCGTATTTTATTCCTCGCCATACCATCGGCGAGAGGATGGGCAGATAGTAGTTGTTCTGGATGTTGTCGGCGTCGGTGACATTATGGAAATAATCGAGGTTGGCAGTCAGTTCTGCCGCGCGTGCCGCATTGAACACGTGGGTGTAATTGAGGTTAGCTATATACTGCCTGACGGAGTATTCGGTGATAGGCTGCGAGAGGATTTGCTGTGTGGGCTGCCCATTGACCTGTTGGTAAGAGATACTGGAGTCGTCCCACTGACGCACGTAGCCGATGGGCATAGTGAAGATAACCCCGAGGGTGTTGCTGCTGTCGATGAACCAGTCGTTACCCACCTTCAGGGTGAAGTCGCGCGAGTTGATGTTGCACAGCGAGCCGCTGAACTGCTTGTAGCGTATGCCGTTCAAAGTGGCATCGGCTGTGATGGCAAGGTCGGCCGCCTGCTGGTTCGACTGTTCCGAGAGTTGGAGGAAGGTGTTGGTCTTCTCGGTTCTAAAGCTGATGTTGGCGCTCAGGTTATGGTCGAGGAAGAACTGGGTGCGTTTTCCCCGGCCTTCCATCTCGCGGTTGAAAGCCATACCGCCCAGATTGGCGGAGAGGGTGCCGTTTAGTCCCTGCGCGAAGTGGTGCTTGGTGCGGATATCGATGATGCCGCCCTGACCTTCAGCGTCGTATTTTGCCGACGGGTTGGCGATGACCTCGATGCGGTCGATACCCGAGCCGTCGGTGCCGCGCAGCAGCGTCTCTAGACTCTTGCCGTCAAGGTGCGACGGCCGTCCGTCAATCCACACGGCGACGGGCTGACCATTGAGCAGCACATTGCCGTCCCTGTCGATGCTGACGCCGGGCGCCTTGCGCAGCAGGTCGAGGGCATTGCTGCCCTGCGCAAAAGTGCTTTTCGATACGTTCATCACCAGCTTGTCCATCTGCTGTTCCACAATGGGCGCACGGTCCACCACCTGCACGGTCTGCAGCATGGCGGCATCGGGAGCTAGGGCGATGGCAGGCAGCTCCATCTGTGCCTTGTCGGCATTGAGCGACTGGTAGTGGGTCTGATAGCCGATAAATGAGACTGCCAACAGATAGTGCCCACGTGCGGGGATATCAACTCGGTATTCCCCGTTGTCGATGGTCACCGCGCCCGCCACAACCGAGCTGTCGGTGTTCATCACCGCCACCGTAGCGAAAGGCAGCGGCTCGTTATTCGACTTATCAACCACCGTGCCACGGAGTACCGTCTGGGCCGAAAGTGCCATGGAGATGCACAAGAACAGGAGTATGGATACGTACTTTTTCATGGGTCTCAACTTTATTATTGTTGCTTTCTATTCTTCAACCGTCTCCAGCAGAAAGCTGACGGGACGGAAACCGTCGTTGCAGCTAATCATGGCGCTGTAGGGGTCCTTCATCCAGCCGTCGAAGAAATTGCCTTCGCCTCGCGCCAAGGCTTCGACAAACTCGCGCATGGTCTTCCACGCCTCTGGACAGAGACCTTCGGGTTGCTTCCCATCGTGGCTGACCCACGACTGGCCTTCATGCACATCGCAGGTGTGCTCGATCGGGTTCTCGTAAAGAGCCTGCAAATCTTTGTAATCGGCTTTGCGGATAGCCGTAATCTTTACTTTATTCATGGTGCAAAGATACGAAATATATTTCAAATGCACTGGTATTTTGGATCGACGACTCTGTTTTTTTCATGTTTTTCTCGCTTTGTGAAAAAAAAAGTGTATCTTTGCAACTTTGTTTCTAATACTACACCGATATGAAACGTTCACTGCTGATAATACTATTGTTGTCGTTTTTCCCCTCATTCGGCCAGACATTTACTGCCTATCGCAACACGGTGGACAATGGCTACAACTTCTGGGTCTCCACCCCCAAGGACTACGACTCGCTGCAGTCGGACAAGCCCATTATCCTTTTTCTGCACGGTGCCAGTCTTTGCGGCCACAATCTCGACAGGGTGCGTCGCTACGGTCCCCTCGACGCCTTGGCCATGGGACGCCAGATCGACGCCGTAATCATCGCGCCGCAAAACCCTGGCGGTGCTTGGAACCCGTTGAAGATTAACAACGTGGTGAACTGGGTCTTCGACCACTATGCGGGCGACACCAACCGTTTCTATGTGCTGGGCATGAGCCTGGGCGGCTACGGCACCATCGACTATTCCGCCGTTTACTACAACCGCATCGCAGCGGCTATGGCCCTCTGCGGCGGCGGCAACCCCAAGTCGTACTGCGGACTTAACGACCTCCCCCTTTGGATACTGCACGGCACTGCCGACAGGGCCGTGCCTGTGTCGCAGTCCGAAAAGGTCATCAACGCCATGTCCAAGTGCGGCGACAGTCCAAGACTGCGTTTCACCAAGCTCCCCGGCGTGAGCCACGGCGGTCTGGCACGCGCCTTCTACATCACCGAGACCTACGACTGGCTCTTCCGCCACCGGCTCGACGACCCCGGCCGTTCGGTTAACAAAGACTACGACATCACCGTCGACCGCCTGCACAAGGCATACAAAGACATCGACCGCAAAGCCAACCATCTGATTGTACACAACAATAAATCGTCAAAAGAAAACAACAGCTCCGTTGCCGAGGCCGACAGCGAAAGTCCCTCATCCGGCACCGAATACCACACTATCCGCAGTGGCGACACCCTCGGCAAGCTGGCCAAGCGTTACCACACCTCCATCAACTCCATCTGCAAACTGAACAACATCAGCCGCAACACCACCCTCCGCATAGGCAAACGCCTAAGGGTTAAGTGAATTAAAAAGTGAAAATTGAAAATTGAAAAGTGGAAATGGCTGGCGGCAGCAACTTTCA
>JAFRRK010000055.1 GCA_017428115.1 Bacteroidales bacterium
CAGCGTTTAAGCATATCATAACTCCAACCGCTCCCGAATCGCTCCATCAGCCGGACAGATAGGTTTTTCAGAACCTGTTTTCCATACTCTGCCCGTGTACCCTGTTGCTCACTCTCGAAGATATACCGCCCTACTTCAAAACGTGTCCTCACCTCCGCTACGTTGACGGAGTTTGTAACAAACCTCCTTGCCTGTTCTATCAGTCCTGATATACGCTCAAAGAGGGTATCAACTTGTGACACTTCTGTTGCCTCATTCTTCTTCATCTCATTACTTTTATCCATATCTCATTTTATTCTACTCTGAATTTTCTGTTTTGTCTTCAGTTGCAAAGATACGAAATAATTCCTTATTAGCACAAAATTATATCTAACTTCCTTATTTTACCTATTTACACCCATTGAAACCTCCTTATTTTCCCAATATCCACTTCTGGAGCTTCCTTATTTTCCACACCAACGAAGTGCATTTTTTTTGCGCGGTGGTTTTTCTATCTATTTTTCAGTGTTTTCCATTCACTCTATTTTGGTTTCATTAAAGTCGCCAAGCCATTCATTTGCTTTTTTCATCTTGCACTATCACCTCCCAATGTCCACCCTTATCAGGTCCCACACGACGGATGATGCCTTTAGCTTTTAATGATTTGCTCTTCAACACCTCTACGTGTCATAGACAATAACAAAGACAATTCTTTTATAGTAATGGTTGGATTCTCTTTAATTATACGTGTGATTTTCTCCACAGTTTTCTCCACAGTTTTCTCCACAGTTTTCTCCCTACTTTTCTCCCCAGTTTTTTCTGGCCACTTTGTCGATTTCTTGTCTTTTTTCTGGTCACTTCCTGATTCCTGTGTTCCTTTCTCCCTAACTTCATCTTGCCCGTCTTTCTGTTCTGTTCCGTTTTCATCACGTAATGCAGAATTGAGCCTTACTTTGACCATAAACTCCACCTTTTTTCAATCTGCAAAAATACGAAAATATTTTCATATCAATCCCAAATATCTCAGATGCTTTAATCTTTTTTGAAAACGGCAGCGTATTCGTTTTGCATCTCTATAATCCTTTGTTGCACCTGCTCTACAATGTTCTGTGGCGAGAGGACTATCAAGTCTTTGCCGAATGAGGTCAGCTCACGAGTCAACTCGTAGTTCTCGATACAGTCAATAGAGAAGAAACGACCCTCACATAGCGTGGGGTACTTCTCGCGGAGTTCCTCCTCCCGCTCCCCTCGAATATTTCGCTGTGACTCGTGGATAGGTTTGGTCGCCACGTAGTCTTTAGAACGGTTGCTGACCCAGAACACAATAGTATGCAGATCCTTGTCCTCATTGAGCGTCACGCCTACAATGTCTTCGAACCGCTCGTTGAGGTCACCATCATACGGTACATATACATGCGACGGCAACGGCACCACTTTGTCAATGCGGTCGAGGGCGAAGTTCAGCAACTTCCCGCTCTCTTCTGCTGCCGCAATAAGATACCAACGGCGGTTGTATTCCTTGAGCAGATAGGGATGTAACGTCACCGTCCGTTCCTCGTCGGGAGTGTCGAAACGGTGATAGTGCAGCTCCACCACCTGCCGTTGAGATATGGCCGTGAAGAGCTCACCAAGCAACGTAGAATTCTCCAACGGGTTCTTTGTGAAGGAGATTATCTGTCGGTCGGTCTTCACGTTAAGGCTCTTTCTCAATGCTTCCAAACCATCCAGGTTGGGCAGCCCGTCGAACTGACCCAGGAGCGACAACGCCTCAGAGAGCAGGTATTTCTCATCCTCCGTCATCTTCTTCTTGAAGATAGAGAAAGAGGGATCGGCATAGCGGTGGCAGGTCTTCTTGGCGGTCTTGTTTGTCCGGGGGCTCACCTCGTCGATCTGGTAATGCTCAATATCAGCAAGGAACGGCCCCTCATATTCCAGATAATGCAGGTCGAGCTGAATGGTACGGAGGCTCACAGGCTCTTGTCCCAGTTCTTCCAACTTCTCGTTGACAAGCTGGCGCAACTCCTCGGTTGAGTAGTTGTGATAGCGGTTGGCCAATAGTTTGTCCAAAAAGTAATATCGTGTTACAGCGTTCTTATTTGCGGGCATAATAATCTGTTTTTTTTCGACTGCAAAGATACAAGCCTCTCGCGCAACCTATCTGCGCACGGCTTTTTTACCTATTGTTTCTATTTCGTTTTCAAGGACTTGTTTGCATCTCTATTTGGTGTGAGTTAAATTAATAGCAGTTACAAAGATAGTAATTATTTTTGAATCAGGATGTAAAAAAATACCTAAAGCTGGACAAGTATAATCAGGCTTGCATTCCAAGTCGTTTTTAGCCATACGTTTTCGTTTCCCTTTTCACGGTCCTTAGTCGGGTTGTTTAGTGATGGAGGCTGCCTGAATTGTTCCTGTCTTCGCCTTGTTTTCGCTTCCGGAAACGAAGGCACGACGAAGGCACGACAAAGGTATAGAGTGTGATTGAGGTGAGTGCTGTCGTCATTCAAATATAATTATACCCGAAAAGGGCGAAAATTAGGGTGCCACTTTTAGAAAAAAAGTGGCACAACGTTGTATAAGGCAAGAGCAAAGAAAGCTCGCTTTGCTGAGCCAGAGCAACGTCACGAAGTAAAGTGGGACATGATGACGATGACAATGACAATGGGGATGGATGCATGTATCGCCCCTTGGGGTGACAAATCAGAACAGTCATGTTGGCAACCCACTGATTATTACTGCAAATGACACTAAGAAACGGCTTCTTAGATGTCACTTTTTGAAGAAAAAGGGCTTGTCGAACTTTAGAAAAAAACGCTTTTGCAATAAAAAAGCCGACACATTTGGCTATGGAGCCAAAGGTGCCGACGTCTTTATTAATGGATAAGGATTAGTCTTTCTTGGTGAGGACTTCGTCAATCATACCGTATTCGAGGGCTTCCTGAGCTGTGAACCAGTGGTCGCGGTCGCTGTCTTTCTCCACCTGTTCGAAAGGTTGTCCGCTGTGCTTGGCGATGATTTCGTAGAGTTCTTTCTTTAGCTTGACAATCTCGCGGACAGTGATTTCCATGTCGGTGGCCTGGCCGTCGGCACCGCCCATGGGCTGGTGTATCATCACGCGGCTGTGGGGCAGGGCGGTACGCATGCCTTTTTCACCGGCGCAGAGGAGCACGCTGGCCATGGAGGCGGCAAGGCCGGTGCAGATGGTGGCAATCTTGGGCTGGATGTACTGCATGGTGTCGTAGATGCCGAGGCCTGCGTAGACGGAGCCTCCGGGGGAGTTGAGGTAGATTTGTATGTCGCGGGTGCTGTCGACGCTCTCGAGGAAGAGGAGCTGCGCCTGGATGACGTTGGCGGTGTAGTCGTCGATGGCGGTGCCGAGGAAGATGATGCGGTCCATCATCAGGCGGCTGAAGACGTCCATCTGGGCGACATTCAGCTGGCGCTCTTCGACGATGTAGGGAGTGAGCGAATTATTGATTGCCGAGGTATACTTGGCGTAGGTGGTACTACTGATGCCACAATGCTTGGTTGCGTATTTTTCGAATTCTGTCATGTGTTTTATTTTATGGTGCTATTAGGTTTTATGGGCTAATGGGTATAAAGGGGTTAATATACCATTACTTTTCGGGTAGTGCTGCCCACGCGAACGAGGTAGAGGCCGCTTTGTTGCATGGTGATAGTAACCTCGTTGTTGCAGGGGATGGTGTTGAGTTGTCGACCGCTGATATCGTAAAGCATTACTACGCTTCCATCGGTCACGACGCGCAGAAGGTTGTTTCCAAGTGCGTAGGCATGGATAGTGGGTGTTTCGACATAGGTAATGGCGGCTGTGTTGCCGATGGTGACGGGGGCGTTGGGAGTGGTATTATAGGAGCAGGCCACCCAGTTGAGAACGATGTCAGCGGCTGATGTGCTGACCACAGCCTCGGCCCAGCCATAGTGAACGCCGTCGGCCAGCAGGATGCGGAACCCAACGAAAATGCGCTCAGGGACAGTGGTGAGGTCTTGGAAGGTGGCATCACCGTATCCGCCGAAAGTGCTGTTAGCATCAACGACCTGACCAGAGGCAAGCACGGCGGCATAGTCCCATACCTCGGGGTCGGAGACAACATTGTTGCCTCCTTCGGTCCAATTGTACGAGATGTAGGCGTTGACCTGATTGCCCTCGATACCGCTGAAGTCGCTTAGCCGAAACTCCAGTATACCGTCGTTGTTGAAGTCGATACCATAGACGTCAGTCCATTCGGTTCCGGCTATTGTGATGTTGCCATTGCCAATACGGCCGTTGGCGATTTGTGCATTTGCTATGCTGAATGTCAACAATGCGAGTGATAATAAGACAAGTCTTTTCATGATTTTGTTTGATTTGTTATTTTTGGTTTGTTATTTAATGATTACATTAAAATTACTTTTCAGAGATAGCCTTGATGAGGTCGGGGCGGCGTTGCTGGGTGCGCTGGAGGGCCTGTTCGTAGCGCCACTGCTCGATCTTGGCGTGGTTGCCACTGAGGAGGATGTCGGGCACTCGCCAGCCGCGGAACTCGGGGGGACGGGTGTATTCGGGAGGCGCAAGAAGGCCGTCCTGGAAGGAGTCGCCAAGGGCTGACTGCTCGTCGCCGATGACACCGGGGATAAGCCGGATGACTGTGTCGGCTATGACTGCAGCGGCCAGCTCGCCGCCTGTGAGGACGTAGTCGCCAATGGAGATTTCCTTGGTGATGAAATGCTCGCGGACGCGCTCGTCGATGCCTTTGTAGTGGCCACATAGTATCATAAGGTTCTGCTGCAACGACAATGCGTTTGCCAGAGGCTGGGTGAGTGTCTGGCCGTCGGGGGCGGTGTAGATAACCTCGTCATAAGTACGTTGAGACTGCAGCTCTTCGATGCAGTTGGCGAGGGGCTCTACCGCCATGACCATGCCTGCGCCACCGCCATAGGGATAGTCGTCAATGCTGCCGTAGCGGGTGAGGGAATAGTCGTGGAGGTCATGGAACACCACTTCGACGATGCCCTTCTTCTGAGCCCTACTGAGGATGGACTCTTCAAAGAACATAGACATCATGCTAGGGAAGAGGGTGAGAATGTCGAGGCGCATGTCAGCGTATTCTTAGTTTCTGTCCGGGACGGATGACGGAGGTTTCTTTCAGGCCATTGAGTTTACACAGCTTGCTGATGGTGGTGCCGTTGCGCTTGGCTATGCGGCTGAGGGTGTCGCCGGTGCGCACTTTGTAGTACTTGCCATCGCTGCTGTAGTTGCCCGAACCTGAGCGGTGGGAGGGGGTGTTGGAGGCGCCTGCCTTGGCCACCTTGCGGAATGAGTTGCGGGTGAGGGTGAGAGTGGGGGCTATGAGTGCGCGTGTATCGCAGCTGATGACGTTTTCGGGGTTGAGGGCATTGCCGTTGTAGCGGATTTCGAAATGGAGATGGCTGCCGCGCGAGCGTCCGGTATTGCCGCAGAGGCCTATCTCTTCGCCCGCCTTGACACGGGTGCCGGGGGTTACGTGGCGTTTGGAGAGGTGGGCATAGTAGGTTTCGAGGCCATTGTCATGGCGGATGACAATGAGGTGGCCATAGGAGCTATTGTATTTGGAGAAGCGCACCACGCCGTCGAAGGCGGCATAGATGGGTTCGCCGGTGTGCATAGCAAGGTCTAAGCCATAGTGGAAACGACGGCGACGGGGGCCGAAATGGGAGGTAGGTATGGAGTAGTCGGGGGTGGGGAAGACGAAATACTGGCCGTGTTCGGGGTCGGTGAGCTTGATTTCGACGGGTTGCATGTCGGAGATGTCCATCTTGAGTGTGTGCACCAACGAGGAGTCGCCAGCCATAAGGATATCGTCCTCGCTCTCGGTGCCCGGGTCGTCTTGACGAGGGTTGGCGAAGCGTGGCAAGGTGACGATATCGGAGCCTTCGTCATACTCCTCCTCGGGTGTGCCTGGGCGTTCTAAGGCCCGGTTGGGACGTTCGGCAGGCTCCAGCTCTCGCTCTTGTGGCAATTCCTCCAAACCAAAGGGTTCTGGGGTAATGGTCTTCTTCTTGGCATCGTCGGCTTCATCGACGGCTCCTACTTCCTGCTTCTTGTTGTCTTTCTTTGCATCCTTCTTAGGCTTTTTGTCGTAGGTTTCGGCAGTGACACCCGAGAATTCGTCGGCAGGGTCGGTGGTCTTCACCAACTTGTTGACCTTAATGCCTTGGTTGTTGGCAGAGATCTTGGGTTTTTCTTTGTTTTGTCTTACATTAGGCCGGTCCTGAGCTAATGAAAGCAGAGGGAAAACGACCAATAGAACGAGTATGGTAAGGTAGCTATATTTCTTCATAATAATTCTGCAAAAGTACTAAAAAAAATCCAACCGACCAAATCAAACACTCAAACACAACTGTGACAAACGTTTGAAAACAGCTTCCACCTACGCCATAGCCACATGGCAGAGGTGCGCGATGGGCTTTTTTTACAGCTCACGCATCTCCTGTTTCAGAAACTCAAGGGCCTGGGCAGTGGGTGGCTGTCCTTGGGTGGTGGAGGCAAATATGGCACTGGCCAGGCGTGTGGGGTCGGCATCGTTGGGAATGGTGATGGCAGCAGAGTTGATGACGCCAATCATCTCGTCTTTTGCCTGACGGATGCGGTTCCAAGCCTCGCTAGAGATATAGACCTGCTGGCTGAGATTGTGCTCCCACTCGTCTCGGATGGTCTTGGTCATTACCCCTTGAAGCAACTGGGTGCTCATGCCGGGCTGATAGCAACGCAGCACTAGGCTGTCGGGGCTGATACGTTCGAGATATAAGGCCATACGCTCGTAAGCCTGCAGGCGGATGGGGGTGACCAGTTTCACTGCCTCGCGGTGCTCGTCGATACGCATTTGCAGCATCTGTGTTTTCTGCTGGTTGTCGAAATAGTGTTTGGCGAGGAGGTAATAGATGTAGCCCGTGAGGGCGATGGTGGCCAGCACGGCTACTACTAAGATGATGATAAAAAGATAGATTTTCATTGTGTTGAGTAATTGTTGGGGTTGATGGGGAGAAGGATGTTTGGGGGGAAGTGTTAATCCAATTTCAGCACAGCAAGGAAGGCACTTTGGGGCACCTCCACGTTGCCGACCTGCCGCATACGTTTCTTGCCCTCTTTTTGTTTCTCCAGCAGTTTACGCTTACGGGTGATGTCGCCACCATAGCATTTGGCGGTAACATCCTTACGTACCTGGCGGACAGTCTCACGGGCAATAATCTTACTGCCGATAGCTGCCTGTATGGCCACATCGAACTGTTGGCGGGGGATAAGGTCTTTCAGCTTCTCGCACATGCGACGGCCTATGGGATAGGCATTGTCGACATAGGTGAGGGTAGAGAGGGCATCCACGGGGTCGCCATTGAGTAGTATCTCCAACTTTACCAACTTCGATGGCTGGAAGCCGTTGATATAGTAGTCGAACGAGGCATAGCCCTTCGATATGCTTTTGAGTTTGTCATAGAAGTCGAACACCACCTCGCCCAGCGGCAGGTCGAAGGTAATCTCGATACGGTCGGTGGTGAGGTAGGTCTGATTCTTGAGGATGCCTCGTTTGTCCATACAGAGCTTGATGACGGGGCCTATAAAGTCGGCCTTGGTGATAATTTGAGCATGGATATAGGGCTCATATACTTCAGCTATGTTGTTTGGTTCAGGCATGCCCGACGGGTTATAGACATCTTTTTCCTCGCCATTGGTGAGCCGCACCTTATACTGCACATTAGGCACTGTGGTGATGACATCCATGTTGAATTCGCGTTCCAGACGTTCCTGCACTATCTCCATGTGTAGCAGACCCAGAAAACCGCAACGGAAGCCAAAGCCCAATGCCAGCGAGCTCTCGGGCTCGAAGGTGAGCGAGGCGTCGTTGAGCTGCAGTTTCTCGAGGCTGGCACGCAACTCCTCATAGTCATCGGTGTCGACAGGATAGACGCCGGCAAACACCATTGGCTTCACAGCCTCAAAGCCTTCGATGGCCTTGTCGCAAGGGCGGTCCACGTGGGTGATAGTGTCGCCAACGCGCACCTCCTTACTTGTCTTAATACCACTGATGATATACCCCACATTGCCCGCCGAGAGTTCGTTGCAAGGCTCCATATTGAGCTTCAACACCCCGATCTCGTCGGCATGATACTCTTTTTCTGTGCTGACGAACATCACGTGGTCGCCTGTGCGGAGTGTGCCGTTCATGATACGGAAATAGCTGATAATACCACGGAAGGGGTTGAAGACCGAGTCGAACACCAACGCCTGCAGCGGGGCCGAAGCATCACCTTTGGGGGATGGAACGCGGTCTACTATCGCCTGCAATATCTCTGGCACACCCTCGCCAGTCTTGGCGCTACAGGAGAGTATATCCTCCCGCCCACAGCCCAAGAGATCGATAATCTCGTCGGCCACCTCTTCGGGCATGGCACTGTCGAGGTCTATCTTGTTCATCACTGGGATTATCTCCAAATCGTTCTCCAACGCAAGATAGAGATTAGATATCGTCTGGGCCTGAATACCCTGCGTGGCATCCACAACCAGCAGGGCACCTTCGCAGGCAGCAATGGAGCGCGACACCTCATAGCTGAAGTCGACATGCCCTGGGGTGTCAATCAAATTAAGCGTATACTGGCCATATTTCATCTGTATGGCATGGCTTTTGATGGTGATGCCCCTCTCTTTTTCCAAATCCATATCGTCAAGCACCTGGTCCTGCATCTCGCGCTGCGACACTGTGTTGGTATACTCTAACAATCGGTCTGCCAAGGTACTCTTACCATGGTCGATATGGGCTATAATGCAAAAGTTGCGAATATTCTTCATTTCAACAAATAAAATGCAAAGATACTACTTTTTTGTTAATAATTCGACTTTTTTTCTGTCATATTAAATATTATTAGTAATTTTGCACATTCCCTTCTCGAAATAATCCGCCACCGGATGGGAAGGACATGAGGCATACTTTTATACCCTTTATACTCAAAACCGACACAACAAATGAAACATATCTTTGTCGTAAATCCCTGCGCGGGAAAGCAAGACTCCACCACACAAGTAACTCAAAAGGTAGAGGCATACTCCTCAAAGCATGCCGACTTCGACTATCAGATTTATGTAACCTGCGCCGCTGGCGATGCCACCCTATGGACACGCCAGTGGTGTGCCGACCACCCCGACACCGAAGTCCGTTTCTACGCCTGCGGTGGGGATGGAACCCTCAACGAAGTGGTATCAGGCATTATCGGTTTCCCCCATGTGCAGGTCACCGTCCATGCCAACGGCAGCGGCAACGACTATATCAATTATTACGACTCGCTCGAGGCATTTTCCGACATCGCACGCCTCGTCAACGGTATCCCCCACCCTGTCGACGTGATGAAGGTGAACGACCGCTACAGCATCAACGTGTGCAACTTCGGCTTCGATGCCATGGTATGCAAGGTGGGCAACGATGTGCGACGCAAACCCATCATCGGGGGCAAACACTCCTACACCACCGGCATCATCAAAAGCCTCTTCACTTCGCGTAGCAATTATGTGCGCATGACGGTCGATGGCGAGCCCTTCTACGATGGCTACATGCTCCTCTGCACCCTCGGCAACGGACGCTACAACGGTGGCAACTACATGTGTGCCCCACTCTCCAAGAACGACGACGGCCTGCTCGAGGTCAACCTTTTCAAACGTATGTCGTTAACTAAGTTTGCCAGCCTCGTGGGCGACTACAGCCGAGGCACCCATATCAACCGTCCCGATGTCAAGCACCTAATGCAATATCGCCAAGGTACCGTTGTCGAGATGGCCAGCCCCGATCCCTTCTGGCTGGTCATCGACGGCGAGATGCTCCACAGCAACCGCTACCGCGTCCAAAACATCAAACACGCCGTCACCTTCATCAGCCCACAGCAATTGTAACTATACTTTATAAAAAACCGCAAACACCCTTTTTGTTAAGGTATACTTTACAAAAACAAAAGTACGGGTGTAATAGACAATTTTTAGGCCGTTTTACATACTTCTTCAACAAAACTTTCTTGTCCAGACTGTTTTTGAACACCATCACGCCGAACCTCCTCCCGAAGTAGGTATCCATAATTACACTCGCCACTGGAGAGAATTCCGTCCTCCTACGGGGCTTGGCTCTGTCTATGCATCGGCGGATTGTCTTCTCTGAGCACCCGTATTTCTCGGCAAGATGGCTGTATGACTGCTTTCCCCTCAAATATTCTGACAGCACCCTCTCTGGATCACGTCTCTCTCCACCTAGAATTTGGCGTCCGCAAACATGACATTTGTGCATCTGTCGCCCGTTCACCTTGACATTTTTCTTTGTTATCGGGCTGCCGCAGTGTATGCACTTTTTTTGTTCATAACCTTTGAACGCTACAACAAGCAGATTATTATAGGCCTTACGAGAATTTTAGCCTAAAATTTGTCCATTACACCCAAATACATTTTTTTCCCGACACGTCAAGAAATAATTGTTCCAAACGGCCTGTAAGGCCGATAATCAACTAGCCCTGGGGACGACAAACCGCACAAACAACACTCCACAAGGGCAGAAACATAGTTCTTCTGCCCTTGCAGAGCAATTGCCACTTCATCACTCTCCCCAGGTGATGCCTAGGGCTGAACGGCTCTTGGTCTTTCTGGCCGCCTATCCACTTGGGATTATCAGTCAACCAGTGTGAAGCCGACCGACTCGACGGCTTTGCGCAGTGCCTCTTCTGAAGCGGGACCTTCGATAAATGCCTCTTTGGTCTCCAGCACCACACGGGCCGACATAACACCGTCGACATCGCGCAGCGCATTCTCGGCAGCAGTGCGGCAGTGGTTGCAGTTCATGCCTTCGATGTGATAAATCCTTACGTTCATATTCTCGGTTGTTTTATTCTCTTCTTGCTTCTTATGGCGACGCAGCTTGGGCAACACAAGGGCATTGAGCACTAGCAGCAGCAGCGCAGTGGTACAAAGCCAGGCAAACCACGAGTCGTGCGGTGTGCAACAGCTATCGGCCACTCCCGCCACCTGCAGGCTTCCAAGGAAGTTGACATAGCCGCCAAAATGCAGGAAGTCGATAAGGTAGCCGAAGCCCACCGCGCCAATCACGATAGATGCCAGATAGATGATGAGCGACCGGGTGCCCAACACCTTCTTCACCACCAACATGCTGGCAAAGTTGCACGCCGGGCCGGCCATCAGCAGCACCAAGGCTGCCCCAGGGGTAAGACCCTTGAGCATCAGTGCCACCGCAATAGGTATCGAGCCAGTGGCACAGAGATACATCGGCACCGCAATACACAGCACCAGCAGCATCGAGGCCAATGTGTTGCCATGAAAGATGGTGAACGCATTGTCGGGAATCAGCACCGTAATCAGCCCCGCCACAAAGAGTCCGATGAGAAGCCACTTGCCGATGTCGGCAATCATATCCACATAGGCGTAGTGCAGCGCCTCCACCAACTTGTTGCGATGACGCGAATGGCTGTGGTCTCCACAGCCGCACTCGCAGTGGTCGTCGTGACAGTGGTCGTGGTCTGTGGCAGCAGCGGTATTGCCATCCTCCTCCTTGCCAAAGATATTGGCTGCCGCGCCACCGAAGAGTGCCGTACACAGCGCCGCCACAGGTCGGACGATAGCAAAGGGCAACCCCATCATGCCGTAGGTGGCCAAGATGGAGTCGACACCCGTCTGTGGTGTGGCTATCAGAAACGACGTGGTGGCCCCTTTAGAAGCCCCCTCCCTACGCAGCGACATGGCGGTAGGTATAACTCCACACGAGCACAAAGGCAGTGGTATGCCCAGCAAGGCCGCATTCACCACCGAGCCGAAGGTGGGTTTGGAAAGATATTTATTGTAAAGCTTAGACGGGACAAACGAGTGCAACAGCCCCGCAAAGAGGAAACCCAACAGCAGATAGGGCGACATCTCGTTGATTAAGTGTACAATCTCTTGCATCTCACTCTTATTTTTGATAATGCAAAAATACAACAATTACACGATATGGCAATTACAAACTAGTAGTTATTTCTTCTTGAGCAATACCTAATCATAATGAAAAAAGGTGCTCCAGCCAGCCAGAGCACCTTTCAGAACCATACAATAATCTACTTAAATGCGTTCTCCGAAAGGCCTTTGCCGCCAATCTTCAAATCCTCCATATAGCTGGGAACCTCACGGCCCAAGTACTTGTCGACATACAATTTGGCCAGATATTGACCCAACATGAAGCCGTGGCCGCGCAAGCCAGTGCAGAGACCCACCTCAGGGTCTACAATATAGCGTGGCTCGGTGTAGCGGCCAGCCCACACAGCTAGGAAACCCACCTCGCGCAGGTTGGGTATCCACTCAGCAAACACCTCGGAGACAATTTCCAAGAACTCCTTACTGTTATACTTGATATTCTGACGTGCCTCATAGGCATCTGTGTCGGGGCTGGCGCAACCTATTATCTGGCCCGTATGCCCCCACTGCTGGCCGTACACTGCGCTGAAACCCTTGTAGTGGCGACGGTCTATAATCATATCCAACGGGCCGCCGTTGGGCCCCATCATAGGCAGACGGCGCGTAATGAAGGCCTGGTGCTTCACAGGGTAGAGCCCTGTGTCGAGGTCCAGCTGGTCGATAAACTTCTCAGCACCCCAACCCATGGCGTTGACAAAATGGTCGCAGGTGTATTCTATATAGTGGCCTTCATGGTCGCGCACCAGAGCCACATAGTGTCCACCCACCTTCTGCACATGCAGCAGCTCGCAGTCCTCATAGTACCTGCCCCCCTGCTCCACACCAATGCCACGTATATAGTCTATTACCCGTCCGGGAGTGGCCTGCCAGCAGTCGCGTGTGATGAGTGCATGGCTATAGGTATCCTTGCTGTCGTCCCACAGCGGCGATATCTCCTTCTTGAAATCCTTACGCTCTATCATATAAGCATCGCTCCACGCCCGCGAGGCATCAAGCGACTTATATGTGGCCTCGTCATGCACCAGATTCACATAATGAGTCAAATGGTAGTTGATATTATGCACCTGCTGCATGCTCTTAAATATCTCGTGATTGTGAACAGCAATGTCGGCGATGTCGGGATTAGAGAATGCCGGGCGACCACCGCCTATGCAGCGCCACGAAGCACCACGGCTGTAGTTAATCATCACAGGATTCTTGCCAGCCTCTGCAAAATAACGGAACAAAGCGCTACCCGCTATGCCGCCACCCGCTATCAGCACCTCCACCTGCTCCTTCCTCACGTCGTTCATTTTCGGGAATACAAACACCTCCTTGGTGTGTGCATTATACAAGTCGCCCAAGGTAACTTGGTTCGACAACGGGGCACGGGGCGTAGCGTCGCCCACCAGCTCTATGCCGTAGCCACGCAATATCTGACGGGCTCGCGGTATACAGCGTTTGCCACGGCATGGGCCCATGCCCAGTCGAGTGATGTGCTTTAGTTCGTCCACCGAAATAGTTTTACGGTCGCCAAGCACCTCCAATACGCGGTCCAGCTTGATGTCCTCACAGTGGCATACGTATGTCTCACCCTCCACGGGGTAAACCGGCCTCATCTCCAGCGTCTCTGGGTATTTCTCTTTGACAATAAAGCCCTTGATATCGGTCATCACAGGGTTGCCGCTCACTTTCACACGGGCCACATTGGTCCTATTCGGTTTCTTCAGTATCTTCTCAATTGTCCCCTCCCCTATTTTTTGTCCGTTATTGTCCACCAAGTATACCTCGGCACCTTCTTCCACTTCGTACTCGATGGGCAGGAAACAAACGCCCTTCTGCACATCGTAGCCAAATATGGCCAATCCAGGGCAATTGTTCACACACTGCATACAACCTATGCACTTGTCATAGTCCACCGTAGGAGTGGTGTTGGTCGCCGGCTTGGTTATAGCCCCCTGCGGACAACTGAACGAACAGGGGTTGCAAGCAAAGCCATAAAGACAGTCCAGCTGCACAAACGGCTTCAGCCTCATGCGTTCCTCGCTGGGCAGATGGGGCTTCTCCAGAATGCGGATAGGATGCTGCTGCGAGTCGATATACTGACGCGAGATGTCCAAATACTCATCGTAGTCAAACCTGATACCCATGGCCTGTGCCACCTCGTAGGCGGCCTGTTTGCCACGCAACACTGCACTGGTGCCCTCGCCAATACGTATAGCGTCACCCACTCCATAGGTGTTGCCACCAAACACCTCGCGACCCTTCACCAGCAGCTGGCTGTCGGGGATGAGGCCTGTACAGATATTGATGATATCGATGCCGTCTATCACCTGCTCGGTGCCAGGAATAGCCTTAAAGTTCTCGCACTTGGCTATCACTGCACCTGTTACACCGGTATGGTCGGCATTAGGTATCGCGCGCACAAGCGTATAGCCCGTCATAATTGGTATGCCCAGCCTACGCACACGGTTCGCCTGCACCGGGAAGCCGCCCTCGCGGGGCATAGCTTCAATAATAGCCCTAATAGTGGCCCCTGCCTGCATGCCCTGATAAGAGGTGAGGTAGCCTATATTGCCCGCCCCAACAGTCAGCACACGCTTGCCCAACAATGTATGCTCCTGATTCATCATCTTCTGGAACACAGCCGCGGTGTAAACTCCTGGCACATCGTCGTTCTCAAACGTAGGCATAAAGGGCACCGCACCAGTAGCCACCACCAAATACTCCGCATCCACATACGACACCTCTCCAGTGACAATATTCTTAATTGCCACCCTTCTACCCTCCAGCAGGTCCCACACAGTGTTGTTAAGCAATATTCCCTCATGGCTATTGCCTGCCAAGGTCTTGGCAATGTCAAAGCCACGCATGCCGCCAAACTTCTTCTCCTTCTCAAAGAAGAAGAACTGATGGGTCTGCATGTTAAACTGACCTCCAATCCTGGCATTATTGTCTATCACAATGTTATCTATGCCGAAAGCATTCAGCTGCTCCCTACAGGCCAATCCCGCGGGCCCCGCTCCTATTATCGCCACCTGAGTCTTATACACCTTCACTTCCCTCGGCAGCTGCTGATGCACCTCTGGAAGTTCGCCCTCACGGCTGTCTATGCGGCTCACCTCCCTCACACCGTCCACCATGGTCACACATATACGGCGCACCTGTCCGTCCACCAGCATCTCGCAAGCACCACACTTGCCTATGCCACAATTCAGACTGCGATTGCGGCCATCAAGACTGTGGCTGTGAACAGGGTAACCGGCCTGATGCAAGGCGGCGGCAATGGTGTAGCCCTTGCGCCCCTGCACCTTTTGACCTTCGTAAACAAATTCCACCATCTCGCTCTGCGGGATGTCTAGGATTGGATGATGCTCAATTTTATACATACCAATAATTAATAAATATTTGACTTCCAAAAACTAACAGCCCATATCCATTTTCAGATATTCTGTTAGCGGATGCAAAGGTACGCATTTTTTCAAATATACTAAAATTTTTTTTCACTCCAAGCGTCGAAAACAAAGAACTCCTATTTCAAACTCTTAGTTCTTAATCATTACCTCTTCAAGGCCTGGGTAGTCCGCCAACGAATACCCCTGGGGCAGGCAAAAGGATTTCCCCTTACAAAAGTTTGACAAGTAAGAAAAAGCCGTGAAACTTTGTTTTTTCTTTGATTGACATCCGTTTATTCTCTGTAAGCCCTCCGTCTTATTAACGCCCAACAAACGATAATCAGGTAGCCAAACACCTGCCATTCAACGAAGTCTGATAGAAGGAACAAAGGTGTATTTTTATAAAGGTGTATTTTTATAAATGTTACACATTTCCCATCGTCACGCCACAGTTCAGGTTGGCATACATGCGGTAGTGCCTGTCTGACGGCATCACGCCAATCCAGTCCTCGGCATAGTAGGCGTAGGGGATACCCAAAACTGAGATAAAATTTTCACATAAGTTCGGGTTGCATGTTACTATTTCCATCTCAATTTGTTGCAAAGATACAGATTTCTCTCAATTCGGCTGCAGAAGTAAACGCATTTTATATGTCCGTTACCGTGTTCATAGTTTACTTGATGGTTTTAGTATTCCGACCCCTCGGCTCTCCGCCTCGCTCGCTGGCATAATTCCCACTAGAGCTTACTTTCTCGTACCGCACTTCTTACCGCATCGTACCGATTTGGGCCTGCTTGAAACTGAGTTCAATCCGTCCTTGATGCGCCAGACTTCCCCCTTCCCTTTTTTTGAGAGGGGAAGGGGTCGCTGCCGCATCACTCTGTATACAAATCCAGTATGGTCTCTCTCAATTCTCGATTTTCATTTTCCCTCCACCACCAGCTTCTGCGTGCTGGTGCCCTTCGCCGTGGTCAGCGTCACGAAGTAGAGTCCGGAAGGAAGGCCCTCAAGGGAAAGCGTTAGACGAGTCTCTCCTTGGTTTATTACACGACGGAAGTGCTCATTTCCCGTGCCGTCAAGCAAAGTGAGGATGTTGTTATGTGCATCTTCTTCCACCAGATGCACCATCACGGTCACATGGCTGCTGGCCGGATTCGGCATGAGGGTGAGAGCCTCCTTGGGTTCCATCTCTTTCACAACCTCATTTTCTGAGAATGGGGCAGACTCTTCCTTTTGAAGGAATGGGTCTCCCATACTTTCTATGTCCCCAGAGGAACAAGGGTTAAGATATGCATTCTGTGTTTCTGTCAATAGGCTGTGGCCACAATTGTCGCACGGACTTATTATGGCGGCAAAGTCAGCCCCTCTTTCCACCACAAAGCCGTCCTCCAGTACGATAGACTCCTGTGCTTTATAGATCGACTCCTCGCCCATCGGAATAGTCCTCCATGATTCTGGCGACCCGCCTGACGCACTTGTCAGATTGGTCACAGTCACAGGGAGCATTTTCCAAGGAAACCATGTCCCACTTGCTATTTCGTCTTGATATGCACTATAATACTCATCCAATGCTACGTCTCTGTGACAAATATCTATCCAATTATCAGGGTAGACATCGAATATAGCTCTCTGGTTACTGGTGAAATCATAATGATCTTGATCTACATCAAAGGATATATCATTCGGGGTATACCACCCATTCCCAGTATAACCATTCCCCATGTTTAGCATAATGAAAAAATCGCCTTGATGATTATCGTAATACCCATAGCACACAAATGTATGGCCACCTCCAGCGTAGAGAATAGGACGTTTCTGGTTTATCTGATTTTTCAATAGAGCATTCCAATCATTAGGATGATCTATTCTCCACTCAAGATGAGCATTCGGGCTGTAATTAAAATAATTGATTAACGCAGATGGTATCCGACTAAAATCAGAGGATGTTCTAACACATCCGTAACTTTCGGTGATTGGGACAGCACAATCTTTCAACAAGAGGGCTATTGCCTCCCGGTTTTTTTGAAAGTCGGGACTGTTTACATCAAGAATGTCCGACATATTGCACCTATCATACGTTACATTCCAATCTGGAGATACGGGATGTTTCCAGTAGTTCAGCACCTGCCCCACGGCAACGGCACCACATCCCACAACGCTGTGATTACACGAATTATTGGCATCCGGTGGCATGTAGTACTCGTATCCTATTATAGGGTTATTATCATTATTAATATTACACCCCTGTTGACTCCATTTTGATGTAAATTCTAGAACGACATTTTCTCCCTCTTCTCTATTGGATAGATTCGTGCCTTCGATTAGGTTGTTCCACTCATCATTGTAGTACAATCGTATCGTGTCATTGCTGAAACAAGGGACTATTTGTGCGATGTAACCATCAATAAGCCATCGTAGATTGTCCGGCAAGTTGTCGTAGTCGTTCAATAACGGTCCATTGGGTGTATGGTATTTTCCAAGCAGTGGATAACAAGCCCTACTACCTGACAACAAGACAGAAATGCTGTCAGCCGTGACTTCATACAGGACAACATTTCCTATGCTATCTCTTTTTTCTGTCATTTGTAAGTTTGTCGTAATACGTTCAGTATGGCCGTTAAGGTTTGTGAGAAGTCTGATTGCAATACAAGTGGCCTCTTCTTGGGTTACCTGCTGCCGTTGTTGGGCTTTGGCATTATAATTGGCAGCCATTGCCATTGCTATTATCAGTAAGGTTGTTCTCTTCATTGTTCCTTTTCTTTATTGGCCGCGTTGTACTGTGTCAACGTTAATCAACGAGAATCTATAACCGTATTCGTTACAACGTGGCCCCAAAAAATAGTATCCTAATCTCACACTGTTCATAATTGCCGTGACATACCATTTTTTTTGCAGCAAACTGTCAAAATCTTGGACAAACTGTGGGTTTTCCAACAAAAAGTCATCATCCCACCACAACCATGCTGACCCATATTCATTATGATGGACATGGTGGTCTTCGTTCCCCACGAGTAAAATGCGTTTCGCATCAACATTCCAGTCTTCTCGAAGAGGATCCAGGGCATAAGGTTCATATATCGGCTCTTCTGGACCAGGGAAGTATACCCAGCCCCAAAACCTCAACGTGTCGCCAGAATGAGCGACTATAGTAGAGTCGTGTCGACCCAAATAGTCACCTACTTGTCTAAGTGAATTATACTCGGTCCATGAGAAGGAACAGGTGTCAGGAGCCCAGTCTACGACGTGTTCACATCCACAGGGGGTGATACTATCATCTTTGCACCCCGAAAGGATGAACCCTGACAGGACAGCGACAATAAGATAAAAATGAATATGGCACAATGATTGCCCCATGGTATAGACTATCTTTTTCATGGCTATCTTCTTTCATTGAATTTCAGTTCATACATTCTAAACATTCAGCCGGGTAAGTGCCACGCTGATTACCTCATCACGTGTCACCTGCTGCCTTTACTGGGCATTGAGGTGCATATTAATGCACAATCCCATTAATATCACTAAAGTTATACTCCTTTTCATGTTGTCAATTGTTAGGTATCGTATCAATGTCGACTACATAATAATCAATTCCAATTCTTGAACAATGTGACCCCATGGGATTTTTGCAGCATTCCATCCTCACCTTAACGTACCATTTCTTCTGCAGGTAGCTGTCAAAGTCCTGAGCAAACCCAGGGTGGTTCTGCAGGAAATCCGTGTACTCCCATACTATCCTAATAGACTGCTCATATCCATGATGGTCCTGATTAGGGACCAACAGGATAAATCCTGTCTCCGGTGCCCATGCACCAAGATGGGGGTCCCACAATCTTGGCTCATAGGTTCCAGTAGGGTCGTACACCCAGCCCCATATTTTCAGCGTGTCACCATCATGAGCCAACTTTGTGGAATCGTGGTATGCAAAGTAACCATGTACTTCCACAGGAGAGTTGTAGTCTGTCTCTAAAAGGGTACTGCTCTCCGGTGCCCACGGAAAGCAGACCGGCTCAATCTTTGTCTTCTTGCATCCAACTATTGCCATCACCACAAATGCCACAATGAGGAATCGGAGAATCGTATTGTTTCGTGTCTTCATCTTTGTTGGTTTTTCAGCTCGTCAATCTGCTTTTGCAGCTCTATCACGTGCAGCGTCAGCTCCTCCACCTTCTGCAGCAGCACCTTGTTCATCTCGCCTAGCGACAGGCCACACTCCTCCATCTCCTCGGCCGACGGCACGTCGGGAAGATGACCGTTAGCCTTGATGTACGCCTCTGTCTCTCCCAACGGCATCAGTCGGTAGTCCGCGCCAAACACATAGTCCGGCCACCCCGTCAGCGTCACCTTCACCTCCTTCGCCATCAGCAGCCCGTCAGCGCACAGCCGCAAGTTCACGCCAGCCTTCACCGCCTGGTCCGTTATGCCCGTCACCCCGCTGCCACCCGTAGAGGGCAGGTTAGCAAACAGGATGTCGCCGTTCACAGTCCCCCACACTACCGCGGCCCCGTTGTGGACTCCGTCGCTCATGCGCTGCCACCCAGTGGCAGTCCGACGCGCGTTGAACCCCACGTATGCCGTGCCGTAGCTGAGGTCTGCGCCGGGTGCCTCGCCCACCGACAGCTTGTGGTACCCCAAACCGACCCAGCCGTCACCCGTCACCGCCATGTCGCCATGCACATACCCGTCGCCCACCACATGCAGCCGGTGCGACGGTGTCGCCGTGCCAACGCCCAAGAAACCGCCGCTGGTCAGCGTAAACCCCTGTCCGTTATACCCGAGCAGGCTCACGTCCCCCGACTCAAACTGCCGGATGGTGATGTCGTAGTTGTCCTGAGTGATGGAGAAACCGTCCGTGGCCGTCGTACCGGTATTGTTGTTGGTCACGTGGAACACCGTGCTATAATCATTTGGGAAGATTTCCCTGCCGCCACCGCCCCCTTCATTGGTGCCAGGATTGATAGGGGGGGACTATGCTCGTGGCCGAATGCACGTGCAGCGTACCCTCCGGGTGGCTGATGCCGACACCCAGCGTCGTAAAGTTCTGTCCTCTCGAAGAGACGAATGCAATCACGAAGACTGCCAAAAAAACTATTTTCTTCATATCGTTAGTGTATTAGTTCATAACGTTATTGTGGTTTAGACCGCATTCACAATGCAAAGGTACGACAATAATTCCAATTCTGAGTTATTTTTTTCACAAAAATAGTTCGGGTTGAATGTTACTACTTCCATCTCAATTTGTTGCAAAGATACACATCTCTTTCAATTCGGCTGCAAAGGTACACACATTTCTCCTGTCCGCCACCGTGTTCATAGCTTACCTGATGGTTTTAGTATTCCGTCCCTCGGCTCTCCACCTCGCTCGCTGGCGAAATCACTTCTGGAGCTCTATTGCTCGTACCGCATTTCTTAACGCGTTGCACCGATTTGGGCCTGCTTGAAACTGAGTTCAATCCGTCCCTGATGCGCCAGACTTCCCCTTCCCCCTTTTGAGAGAGGAAGGGGAAGCTGCCGCACCACGCTGTATACAAATCCAGTAGGGTCTCTCTCATTTTTCAATTCTCCTCCACCACCAGCTTCTGCGTGCTGCTGCCCTTCGCCGTGGTCAGCGTCACGAAGTAGGTGCCCGACGGGTAGTCCGCCACGCCGAACGACGACGTCCGCGTCCCGTGTGCCAGCTCCCTGCGCAGCACCTCGCGGCCCGCCGCGTCGCGCACCGTCAGGATGCCGCCCTCGAAGCCCTCGCCGTCCGTCTCGAGACGCACCTCGTTCGACGCGGGATTCGGCATCAGCAGGAACGGCACTTCCGGCGTCACTGCGGTCCCTATGCCTTGGAGGCTGCCGGTGTCCTCCACACACTCAAACATGGCGGTGAACGCAGTATCGCACACCACCCTCACCCTTCGGGGATTGACGGTTGCGTGGTCATGCCATTCCACAAAACGGTAGCGCCCGTCCACGGGGTGCGCCACTATGACGGTGTCCGTATTCTGCGGGTAGCTCCCGCCGCCCTCCACCATGCCGTACTCCTCCGGATTGGCACTGACACTCAACATATAGTATTCCGCCTCGCTAAAATAGGCGGTGAACACCGTGTCGCTCGTCACCGTCACATGCCTGGGGTTCGTCGTGTCCCCGTCGTCCCAATGCGAGAAAACATATCCATACCCGGGCACGGCCTCTATCCTACGTCTGAGCTGTCGATATAAAACCCTCCGCCCAACACGTGTCCCATCAACGTATCTGCAGGCATGGCCTCAAGCAGATGCTGAGGCTCTATGATGGGCAGGAACGGGCCGTCAACAGAATAACCAGGATGCTTATACCATACCCCTCCACCATGTAGAACCCGGGAGAACATCGACCCTTGAGGAAAGCAGCATTCTCTATGTGCCGGTCCTGAAACACACGCATAATAAACCGGCTTGTGCTGGCAGAAGTCAGTCCAGCCGGGGGCTTCGCTATGCGCACTGCCGTGAAGGCTGCCTATGACGTAGAACTCCCCGTTTACCCGCACAGGCTTCTCAAAGTAGGCCTCGTACACCCTGCAGTACGCCACGCCGCCAGGATGCTCGTGATCCCATAAATAGTGCTCTGGCGTCGATGTCAGCACTATCTTCATCGTCTTGGGCTGCACAGTGTCCCACCTCGCCGAATCCACCTTTAACATCTGGTTGTTCGCCGAGTCGTAGTATGCCACGTACACATACTCCTCGCCATAGTTGCTGTCTATATACCGGCGGGTGTCGACTTCGGGAATGACCATCACCGCCATACCCAATAGCTCCAACGGTCTCGGGGTGTAGTCCATCCTTGCAAACTCTCCCCACTGATACTCAGTCTTCTCCGTAAGATAGAGCTTCGCAGGACGAGCCTCTGTCCCACGATACAGACCATTGCACTGGCATGTGTCGAACCAGTGGTAGTAATAATAATTGCGGACGCGGTGCTCCACCGTGTCGGTCAGCTGTGCCTGCGCCACCATCGCGCCAAGCACTGCCAGCATCAACAAAACGTTCTTCTTCATATCAATTTTTTTTATGGTAGGTTCTATTAATTCGTTTTCATTGTCGCGTCTCTACGAGACGCAGTTTTGTTGGGCTTTGACTATCACCGCATTGCGCCTTACGGCTTGTACGGTGTTATTAATTGACACACCCCTCCGAGGTGATTTATAGAAGTCTCCTAAATTTATTTGTCAAATCCATTTAGTGATTGCAGGCTCCCATGGCATTCCCAATCGTGATAGGCCGGTATTCTATTGCTTCGGCAGTTTTCAGGGTAGAACCACGCCAACCACTTGAAATATACTTCGGGGCCAGCACGGGATCCCTATAGATGACACCCTCTCCCTGAAGGGTGAAACAGCTGTTGCTACGGTTGTACTGGCGCTGTATGCCGTCCAAAGGCACAGCCCCCGACTGCCTTATACCGCCAAACGACGCGGAGTGCTCCCTATAAGTGTCCATCGAATGCAGGTCTCCTATGCCGTTGTACACCAGCGTATCCGAATACTGTCCGCCCACCGGCACCGCCCCCATCCGTGGGAACTGGAATACGGTGCGCGGTTCGTTTTGAAAGATGCCGTACTGTGCACTATACAGTATACCGACCGCATATTTCTGCTTCAGGAATGCCATCTCCTTAAAGTTCAAGCTCAGCGAAGTCCTTGCCGACTGAAACTCCCTCATTGAGTTTGGATATTCCATATCAAAGATATGGACATAATTGTATCCGATATAGCCGCAGGTGTCGTAGGTGTTGACAGTATACATGTATCCCGCCGAATCGTACACCACCATGCCGGTGGGGGCTATTCTCGTACCGCAGAAATAGCACTCATTGCCCAATATCCGCATGTCGTTTATCCTGTCTAAGATTTTCCCATGCACATTCTTACTGCCGGCAATCCGATTACCTTTGCCGGCCGGACCGTTGAAATGCGCATGTGGAATGAGTGGGAATATTGGACATGACTCGGATGGTGGCTGCAGGTGAACACGGCTGTGTCTTTCCAATTGCGCACGATGGTGCTGTCGCACGCATCAGTGTAGGGAAAAAAGTGGTAGGTGCTTGTGGTATAGCCCTGCGCCCCCGCGTTGGCGCACGGCAGCAGGCACAGCAGGGCCAAGAGCGGCACGCACGCTCCTGTCTGGACAAACTGAATGAAAAATGTTTTTTTCATGATTGCGTGCATTTCTGTGTTGATACTATGATTTGTTTCCCTCCCTTCACGTGCGGAGTGGCCACGGTCTGCCATGCTATGTGCGGGCCGTCGGCAGACTTTTTTCCGTCCCACACAATATAGGTAGGTTCTATTAATTCACTCTTTAGCAGCCGACACTGGCAGAACCCCTAAACCAGCGTGTTCGTACTGTTATTTTGACGATGCAAAGATACAGAATGTATTTGATACGGCAGTCCTTTTTATGTCGTTTTACTGTTATTTTTTGAAATCAACGTTTTCCTACAAGGCTGACAGTGGGTTGCCCTTTTCGAGCAAGTCCTAAGGGGTGTTCTCTTTGTAAAATATTGCAACTTATTGA
>JAFRRK010000056.1 GCA_017428115.1 Bacteroidales bacterium
TCGGTGTTGCCGTCCCACTTGAAGTGGAGGTCGTTGGAGGCGAACACCTGCCTGCCCATGCGGTCGTAGATGAACACGGAGAAGTTCTCCTGCTCGTTGGCTGTGAAGATTTGGAAGTGGCTGTTGTCGGGTCTCTCCGGGGTGAAGACGTTGGGTGCGAAGAAGGTGAACTGTGTGACGGGCAGCCTGAAGGCGAGGGTGTCGGAGCAGTCGAGGTCGTTGTAGGCGACCAGGGTGATGTCGACCGAGTCGGACGAGACCTCGCCGAAGTTGTGGCTGCAAGGCGAGACGGTTTCCTCGGCCACGCCGTCGTTGAAGTGCCACACGCGCCTTACGCTGTGGGGTGAGGCGTCGGTGAGGGTGACGACGGGGTTGTCGGAGTCGACGAAGGAGGGGTAGTATTCCACAGAGGCCACTGGGACGGGGTGCACGGTGATGGTCTCGGAGAGCGGCGAGGCGTTGCACTCGTTGGTGCCGTGGCCCACCAGGGTGTAGGTGGTGGTCTGTTTTGGAGTGACGGTGATAAAGGCAGGGCCGTGGCCGTTCTCGTCAAGGAGAGCGTCGAGCGAGGAGTCCTGCGGGGAGGCAGTCCATGAGTAGGAGTAGGCGGCCTCGGCGGTGAGGGAGACGGCGTCGCCCTCGCACATGTCGTGGCGGGAGATGGAGAGGCGTGGGTTGACGCGGTAGGCGTTGACGCTGTCCCAGGCCACGCACTGCTTGCGGCTGATGACCTTGACGTAGTACTTGCAGGTGTCGTCGTAGGGGAGGACGCGGAGGGTCTGACCCTCGGCTATCTGGTTGGTGCCTTCCAGCTGGCGGTACCAGCGGTAGTTGCAGCCCTCGGTCTCGGTGGCGACGGTGATGTCGGTCTGCTGGCCGTTGCACACGACGGTGTCGCCCGTGACGAGGAGCTCTGGGTGCTGGAATACCTCGATGGTGTCGAATGCGCTGCGGGTGCACCAGAGGGTGTCGTAGATGTTGGAGCCGACGCGTGTGAAGAGGCCGTTGTAGGCCCTCAGCTCCACGACGTTCTTATAGTTCTGGAATATTCTCCTAAGCTCGCGGTATTCGTTGTTGCGGCCGGAGACGGAGTCGTTGCTGAACGTGCCGTCGTCGTTGCGGATGAAGTCGTGCAGTATCCAGTCCCTGCGGCGCGAGTTGTGTGTGCGGTCGTAGAGTACGACGGTCTCCGAGTCGCAGACCTCCCTGGCGGAGGGCTCGATTACCGTGTTGGGGCGGCCGAGAGCATAGATGGGGTAGACCACGTCGCTGAAGCAGGTGTGGTCGTCGCCGTTGAAGGAGCGCATCTTTACTGCGTAGGTGGCGGCTGAGTCGTACATGTGGTAGGCACTGCCGCCCACGGCTGAGTCGACGACGACGGTGTTGGTGTCGGAGCCGGAGTAGAACCACCACTTGGTGATGGAGGTGTCCACGCCCTCAGGGACGTTGGGCACGTAGCTCCTGTCGGTGAGCGTCAGTTCGCTGTCGCACGACTTCACGCTGTCGATGGCCAGGAGCGGTTTGGTGTTGATGACGCGCACGTAGACGTTAGAGGTGAAGGGCTTGGCGGGGTCCATGGCGGAGGTCATGTCGCAGCGGAACACCATGTTGTTGGTGTAGTATCCGGTGTCGGGGCCCTGGGTGACGCGGAAGTGTTGGATTTCGCAGTTAAGGGAGTCGCGGGTGGGGCCGTTGTTGTCTGTGAGCTGTGTCCATTGCACGGTGTCGTGGATGTTGGCGAGGTTGCCTATATACTGGCCGTCCACATTGCTGCGGTACCACACATAGTTGTCCAGTCCCTTGGGTGCGTATAGTGTCTGCACCGTGGTGGTCGCGCCGGCGGGGCAGCCCGAGGTGCCGATGTCCATGGCCTGGCAGTCGCCCGCAATGTAGCAGTAGCCATAGTGGCCACCAGCTCCACAATCGCCAATGAACATCTCCACGCGCACCTGCTCGTAGATATACCTCGTCAGGTTGATGGCCACCTTGTTCCAATCGCGGTAGAATATGGTTCCTCCGCTGCCACTGGTGCTATGCCAGCCATCCACACCATTTGATGCACTATTACTGGAGATGGCGTAGCATAGTGTGTCGGAAATCTGCACCCACTGGTTGCTGCTATTTTTCTTTGAGATGCGGATAACGAATGACGGGTCTTTACCTATACCATGTCCGGGTGCTTGTACAACAATGCTGTAATACACAAACAGTAATGCATTCTGAACGCGTACATTCATTGTATAATACAATGCTTCTGCATGGTAGGAGTATTGGCAGTTGCCCAAACGTATTGACTTGTTGAAGCCGTTGGGGCAATATGGTAAGGCATAGTTGACCAATGGGTCTCTGCCCATGTTATTCCCTGTGCCGGGACCTTCAACACTCGACATGATACGGAACTCGTTGCTTGCTCCTAGCGACGACCCACAATATGCAGCACCACCATTGTCGGTTATATCTGCTAATTGGTTGGCAGGGATGATCTCACTGGTCATATTTACTCCCGTGACACCAGTCATAGAGTTTGGTGGGTAGTCGTAGCCAGGCTTAGTGCCTGTCTGTCCCGAATAGTATCCTACATACTGGCCCGACGTGGACCCAGAGGTAAACGACGAGGGGTTCTTTAATCCTGGGCAAGGATTGTCGAACTGGGCGAATGCTATTGAGCAATACAATATTGCACCAATAATTACAACTATCTTTTTCATATCAAAAACTTTTTATTCTTTAGGGACGTTTTCTTTGTCTTTATTGACACCTTATTGACACGCACGAACCAATTTTGTTGCAGTTAATGTGTTGTAAATTTGTTAAACTATCTTAATTCTATTGTAGCTTCTTGAATATTACTATAATTGGGATTTACAACTGAAGAATGTGCCGACCTCCTAGAACGTTATATCCAACTTAATTATTACAATAAAGCCAGCAGGTATGGCGGGCTGCTGGCTTTGGTGGGAGTAATTGGGTTCGAACCAATGACCTTCTGCTTGTAAGGCAGACGCTCTGAACCAACTGAGCTATACTCCCTTATGTGCATTATCAACGATTATTTCTCTCTCGTTACGATTTGCAAAGATACAATTATTTTGCGACATGGCAAGTTTTTTTTTCAACTTTGCGAAAAATATTGTACTTTTGCATTCTGATAACGCTCAACATATAGTCTATGATAACAACTAGAAACTTCACTCTCTCAGCTATTTTAATTCTCTTTTTAGGAGTAGTGGGTTGCTCGCACGAGGCCAGACCTCCCCACGATGTGATGACAGAAACCGCCATGGTCGACTTCCTCGAACAGGCCTATCTTCTTGAAGGCTTTTACGCCGTGGAAACTGGCTACCATTACGACACCCTGCATCCCGAGATGCTTGCCTCCTACGACAGCCTCCTTGCCTCCTCCGGCATCACCCGCGACGACTTCGAGCGCAGCATCGGCTGGTACGGTCGCCACCCCGACATCTATGCACGTGTACACGACTCTGTGTTAGCCCGCATCGACTCCGCCCTGGTGGAGGAATAGCTACTCTTCCCTGCTACCGACTTGGCTGACGGTGCCGTTCCTTCCGTCGATGAGTATGCCCTCAGGCAGCACTAGAGGTACGTACACCAACCATTTTCCTTCCTCCTTCACTACCATTATTTCGTTCTCCAGTTTTTTGATAGGCGTTGTTTTTGTATATTTTACCACGGCGGTATCGTCCTCTATTGCTATATCGCCCAGCACGATGGTGGCCGGCGTGTTCGACTCCATATACTCTTTTGGGGTCATCGGTATCAGCACGTCGCGCAGGTAGGTGAGCGTCTTCTCGCGCGTCTCTTGGTTGGCGTAGGGCATAGCCTCGTCAATTAGGTAGTTGCCCGTCGCGTCCAGATAGCCTTGTGCCACATTGGCTATCTCCTTTTTGTCGTTGTTGCAGGCGGCAAAGAGGCTCATCAGGCATGCCGTCGCCATAATTGCATAATACTTCATTCTACTCGTTTTGTAATTAAAAAGAGTCTGGGACGTACTCCCAGACTCTTCTTTTAACGTCATGAAATGGTGTTAGTTTTTCTTGATGGAAACACCACCATTGCCAACGGATACAGAACCTCCGTTGGTGTTCACAGACATCTTGCTGGCATCCACCTTGCCCTCACCGCCCTTGGTGCTGACAGTGGCGCCACCCTGCTTGTTGATGGACACGTTTGTGCCAGAAGCAGTGTTTACAGACATCTTGCTTGCATCAACCTTGACTTCAGTCTTAGGCTCTTCCTTCTTGGTGGCCTTTTTCTTGGGAGTAGCCTTTTTGACGGGCTCTTCCACTACAACCTCCTCAACGGGGGTGGTGTCAATGACTTCCTCGACTACGGTGTCGATGGGGACGATGGTGTCAACCAACTCCTCGGCAGGGGTGTTGTTGTTGCAAGCAACAGTAAGACCCATAACAGCCAATGCAAAGGCTAATATCTTTACAGACTTTTTCATTGTTTAGAAATATAAATGTTATTTCATTCTAGCCACAGCAGTGGAAACTTTGTTCATACCCTTAGCAGCAGTGAGGGTCTGATTCACGATATTGGCGGTGAGGCTCTTGGTACTCAGAGCAGGATCGTTGAAGTCAATAGTCGTGAGGTAGCCATCAGAATTTACCATCTCGGTGACATGAACCATCTCGGCGTTCACCACGGCACTCATCGTCATAGCATCGGCATCAAGAGCAGTGATGTTGTAGGTCAGGCTCTTTGCCCACCAATCGCCAGTACGGTTCTGTTCGCTCAAGTCCCAAGAGGTGCTTTCGTAGTACCACAGCCAAGCTTGTTGACCAAAATGAATGTTTACCATATTGTTATCACCTTCTTCCATCCAAGGACCATCAGTGATTGTGCCAGTGGTGGGAGCACCGCTAAAGTAGCACATGAGGTAGAAAAGAGGATAAGATGAGGGGTTTTCACTCTGGGTAGCAGCAAGGAGGATGGCGTTGGAACCCATGGAACCATTAGTGTAACCAGCAGTCCAAGTGTTAGTACCGAAGGTGACGTTCACGCCTGCAATCTCTGCGAAGTTGGCGGTGTAGGTGGCGTTGGCGGTAACGTTGACGAGGCGGGGATTGCTCTCGTTGCCATCGCTCCAGTTGACGAATCTGTAGCCCTCGTTGGGGGTAGCGGTCAGGGTGGCAGTAGCTGCAGAGTCGTAGGTGCCGCCGCCGGTCACGGTGCCATAAGCGTCGTTGTTGGCAGTCACAGTGATGGTGTACTGGGGAGTGCTGGGTTCAGGGGTCACATTCTCAGGTTCGCAGCTGGCAAACATCATTGCACCAGCAGCAAACATCATGCTAAGAAATTTAACAGTGTTTTTCATGTTTTTTGTTGATTTTTAATTGTTTATAAAGTTATTTTTTTGTTATCTACCTTTTTAATAATTTGCAAATGTACGACTTTTTTTGTGATTGCGATGCTTTTCGCTTTTTTTTTAGATTTTTTTTGATTGTCAGCCACTCTGCTCACTTCCCATCTATTATTCTTCTCACGTGTGTGTGCGTGTACGTGTAAAGAATTATGAATAGGCTATGGCTCTCTGTGTTGTGGCTTTTGTAGGTGATTGTCGTTTGTGGCTTGTTGTTAGGGCATGATACGTAAAGATTCTTCTTCTTGCCGCTTGCTACCGATTGGCGGGTGCATGCCGCTCATATAACAGCAAGGGTTTGGCATGGTGGTAGCAAACGACTGGGTGAATGGCGTTGGTGCGATGAGTATAAGGTGGCGGCGAATAAGGGTTGGGATGACTATTTGACGTCGAGAGCGTCGCGGATTCCATTGCCTAGTAGCATGAATGCCAGCACAAGCAGCATGATGGCGGCACCTGGAAGGATGGCTAGGTAGGCGTTGTCGAGCAGGATGTAGCTGTAGTTTTCTTTGACCATGGTGCCCCATGAGGGCATGGGGGGCTGCACGCCGATGCCGAGGAAGCTGAGACCGGCCTCGAGGAGTATGGCACTGGCGAAGTTGGAGGCTGCCACCACGATGACGGCTCCGGTGATGTTGGGCAGTATGTGGCGGAAGATGGTGCGGAATGTGCTGTAGCCTAGGGCGCGGGCGGCTTCGACATATTCTTTTTCTTTGACGCTGTAGACTTGGCCGCGCACTACGCGCGCAATGTCGACCCACATGGTGAGGCCTACGGCTACGAAGACCTGCCAGAAACCTTTGCCGAGCGCGAAGGTGATGGCGATAACGAGGAGTACGGTGGGTATGGACCATACGACGTTGATAAGCCATGAGACGAGGTTGTCGACCCAGCCGCCGTGGTAGGCGGCGAGCGCGCCGAGGGTGATGCCGATGAGTAGGGCGATGAGCAGGGCGATGAAGCCGACGGAAAGGCTCACGCGGCTGCCTATCATGAGCATGCTGAGCATGTCGCGCCCGTAGGCATCGGTGCCGAGCAGGAAGGTGCGGTTGGCGGTGCGTACTACCTGCGACTGTGCCACGCGACGCACGGGGCCGTCGTTGGGTGTGGAGCCGGTATAGCCTTCGATGTCGAGGCTGTCGCCTACGGGGGTGGTGCGGTAGGTGGGTATGGCCGTGTAGGCCAAGGGTTCGCCTACAAGCATGCGGCGCAGGGGATTGCGGCGGGGTTGGGGCAGGCCGTCGTCGATGTAGGTGAATTGTATTTTGGTGAATGGTTTGAGGGTGGCGAGTTCGAGGTATTGCTGGTTGCAGTGGGGTGTGTGGTCGGGGGTGATAAGGTAGCCGAGGAGTGCCACGAGGGCGAATGCGCCAATGACTACTAGGCTGGCGACCGACAAGCGGTTGCGGCAGAAGCGGTGCCATGCCAAGGCTGAAAGTGAGGCGCCTTGGGAGGGAGCCTGTTGGCGGACAAAATGGCGGTGGCGATGAGAGAGGATGTCGTGGAGACGCATGGCGTTCAGAGGAGTCCGAGTTCGCACTTTACCTCATCGCTGAGGTTGTTCCAGTCCCATGGTGGGTCGAAGGTGAGTTCGACATCGACGTTTTTGATGCCTTGTATGTAGCTGACCATTTGTCGCACTTCCATGAACATGTATTCGGCCTCGGGGCAGTCGGGCGCGGTCATGGTCATGAGGATGCGGACGTTGAAGTTGTCGTCGATGTCGATGTTGTAGATGAGCCCGAGGTCGTAGATGTTGACTGGGATTTCGGGGTCGTAGATGTTGCGCAGGCAGTTGACGATGGCGTCGCGAAGGGTTTCTTTGGTGGGGGTCATGGGTGGATGGGTTAGGTGTTTTGTTGTGTTTGGGAATAGGCCAGGGCGTATAGTTTTATTTGTTTGACCATAGATGTGAGGCCGTTGGAACGGGTGGGGGAGAGGTGCTCTTTGAGGCCTATTTGGTCGATGAAGGCGAGGTTGGCGGCAAGGATGTCCTGCGGGGTTTGTCCGTCGAGGGCGCGGATGAGGAGGCTGATGATGCCTTTGGTGATGACGGCATCGCTGTCGGCTCGGAACCAGAGCCGGCCGTCGCGGTGTTCGCAGCTGAGCCATACGCGGCTTTGGCAGCCTTTGATGAGGTTGCTTTCGGTTTTGTCTTTTTCGTCGATGACGGGGCATTCTTTGCCGAGGTCGATGATGTAGGCGTATTTGTCGAGCCAGTCGTCGTAGCAGGCGAATTCGTTGATGATGTTTTGTTCTATTTCTTGTATGGTCATAATGTTAGTTTTTGGGTTATTTGGGTGCGGTGCGTATGACGTAGTATGCGATTATGCCGAATATGAATTGGGGGAGGAGGACGGCCAGGAAGGGGTTGAGGGTGCCGAAGACGGCGTAGACGGTGGAGATTTTCATAAAGACGATGAATCCGAAGGCCAGGGTGATGCCTATGGCTAGGTGGACGCCGATGCCGCCGCGTGTTTTGCGGCTGGAGACGCCGACGCCGATGAAGGTCATGACAAGGATGGCCAAGGGGTTGAGCAGGCGTTGGTAGAGTTCTATTTTGGCTGCGATGACGGCGGAGGATCCGCGCATTTTCTCACGGTTGATGTGGTTGTAGAGCTCGATGGAGTTCATGGTGGCTATGTTGGCAGAGGAGGAGTTGAAGTCGTCGGGGGTGACATCGAGGTTGCGCAGAGATGTGCCTTCGTCGCGGGCAATGTGCTCTTTGCGCCCGTCGATGGTGTGGTGGACGAAGCCTTCGCAGTTCCATTTGCCGCTGGCGGTGTCGTAGGTGATGGTGCGGCAGGTGATACGGTCGGTGAGGTGGAGGTCCTCGTCGTAAACGTCGCGGTGAAAGTTGTTGACGCGCATGGTTTTGGTGTCGTAGCTTTCGGCATATACCTGTACGCCTGGTCGTTGTTGGAAGTGCATGTTGCTAAAGTAGTTGGGGCGATGGAGGTAGATATAGGTGTTTTCGAATTCGGCCAGCGAACGATTGTTGACGGGTATGAGGAAGTTGCCAAAGGCCAGAACGATGAGGGCGACGATGATGGAGCCGTAGAGATATGGGCGTAGGAGACGGCGGTAGCTGATGCCGCTGCTGAGAATGGCTATTATCTCGGTGTTGCCCGCCATCTTGGAGGTGAAGAAGATGACGCTGATGAATATGAAGAGGGGGCTGTATAGGTTGACGAAACCTGGGATGAAGTTGAGGTAGTATTTAAAGACGATTTCCTTGAACGGAGCGTGTCCGCCAAGGAAATCGTCTAGTTTTTCTGAAACGTCGAATGTGATTACAATGACGATGATAAGTGCCATCGCCAACAGGAATGTCTTGAGGTACTTGGCGAGAATGTATCTGTCAAGTTTTGGAAAGGTGTTCACCTTTATTCGATGCCGAAGAGTTTCTGGAACTTGGTGAGACAGTCGAGGACATTGGTCTTTACGTGGATAAACTCGTCGATGCCGTATTGTTGGTAGGTTTCGACCATTTCCTTGGGGTAGCCGGCGAGGACGATGCTCTTGACCTTGCCTTTGAGACCTTGGCAGGCAGGCTGGGTGATTTCGGCATATTCGTCGTCGCTGGAGCAGAGGACCACAATGTCGGCGTTGGCGTTGAGGGCGGCGGCAACGCCTTCTTCGACGGTCTTGAAACCGGGGTTGTCTATGATTTCATAGCCGGCCACGCCGAAGAAGTTGGTGGCAAATCCGCTGCGTGCCTTGCGCATGGCCAAGTTGCCATAGGTGAGTAGGAATACTTTGGGGCGGATGCCGCTGTGTTCGGTGGCTAGGCGTAGGTGCTCGAATGCTTCGGCTCCACGGTAGAGGCGCAGGGTTTTAAACTCGGGTGCGGAGTCGCAGCAGCATGTTTTTTTGTCGGCAGCAGGGAGATTGATTTTGTCGCCCATGCGTTCGGTGAGGTTGGGGTATTGGTTGGTGCCGAGTATGGTTGTGCGGCGGGTGGCGATGTCCATATCGCGCTGCTGGGCTATCTTGGCCACTTCGTCCTGCACGTAGCCTTCGCGGATGGCTTTGGCCATGCCGCCATGTTGTTCGACGGTAAGGAATAGCTGCCAGGCATACTGGGCGATGCTGTCGGTGAGGTTTTCGATGTAGTAGCTGCCGCCGGCGGGGTCGACAATTTTGTCCATATAGCTCTCTTCTTTGAGAAGGAGTTGTTGGTTGCGGCCGATGCGGTAGCCAAAGCTGTCGCTCTTTTCAAAGGCTATGTCGAATGGGTTGGTGGTGATGCTGTCGGCACCGGCGATGGCGGCGCTCATAGTTTCGGTGGTGGTGCGGAGCATGTTGACGTAGGGGTCGTAGACTGACTTGTTCCAGAGTGAGCTGGTGGCGTTGATGAAGACTTTGAGGCAGCAGTCGCAGTCGGGGTGGTATTGTTCCACAATTTTGCTCCACAGCAGGCGAGCGGCACGGATTTTGGCAATTTCCATGAAGTAGTTGCTGCCGGTGGCGAAATTGAATACTAGGCGGGGTGCGATGTCTTTGACGCTGAGGCCTAGGTCGGTGAGGTGTGCCATGAGGTCGTTGGCGGCGGCCAGGGTGAAGCCGAGTTCTTGCACGATGTTGGAACCGGCGTTGTGGATATGGCGTCCGTTGATGGAGAGGACGCGGAACTTGGGTAGGTTGGCCTTGGCAAATTCGATGATTTCTTTGGCCTCTTGATAGCAGTGTTCTTCGCCACCTTTGAAGGTGCCGTGGAGCAGGGCGTGGCCGTAGATGTCGTAGTTGCAGCTGCCCTCAACCTTTTGGGGGTCGTAGCCGCCTTGTTTTACCACATCGAGGAAGAGTTTGAGTGTCGCCAAGGTATGTTTGCTGCAGGTGAAGTTGACTTTGCAGGCTTCGAGGTGTATGTCTTTGAGAAGACGTTGCATGTCTTCGAGGCTGTCGACCTTGCATGTGCATAGGCCGATGCTGTTGGCACCGCGTGCGAGGGCCTCAAGGGCGAGGGCATTGGCTTCCTCGACATTATCAGAGCTGATGTCCTGGCGGATGTCCCAGACGTTGTTGTCAGCTTGTTTGCCACGTGTGAAAGGGGCCTGGCTGGGGTTGCTGTCGAGGTACTCGATGTGTTCGAGGTCTTCAGCACGGTAGTAGGGCTTTACTTTGAAGCCTTCGATGGTTTTCCAGACTAGTTTCTTTTCGTAGTCGGCTCCTTTGAGGTCTTTGTTGATGACTTCCTCCCATTTCTCGGTGGATACTGGTGGGAATTCGCTGAACAATTTGTTGTCTTCCATTATGTTGTGTATTTTTGTTTGCTGTGTTTAAAAAGCAAAGATACAACTTTTTTCCTAATTTGTGCTTTTTTTTTCGTTTCGATTATCAGAAATATCTGTTTGCTAAGGGGGGAAATGTGCTGATAGACATGACAATTCGGGTGGTTTTGGGGTTGAGATGGTATGATGAGGTCGGGATATGAGGCTGATGATGCGTTTGGCATTGGTGGCCATCGTTATAGTGTTGATTGCTATGGTCACTGTGTCGCAGAATCAGTCGTATTATCAGGAGATAGCGGATACGCTATGTAAAAGGGCTGTGCTCACACACACGACCGGCTGTCTGCAACTGGTGTGGTAACACTGGTGTGGTAGCTCTATTGGCAGGGCAGCACTTGGCAGTGGTCGGCATCTATGTACAGGAGATATCCTTTCACATTTTCAGAATGGGTGATGGCGGCAACGGCCTGGCAGTAGCGAGACACCTGGCTGCTGTGTTCGTTGCGGCGTGAACCAGTCTTGAAGTCTATCACCCAGATTTCTGTGGGAGTGTACACGATACGGTCAGGGCGCAATACTTCGCCTTGCCACACTAGGCTGCTTTCGTTCATACAGCGGTAGTCGGGGTTGAAGAATTGGGCTACCTCAGGCTGTTGCATCATGTGTTGCAGAGTGGTGGCTAGCAGGTTGCGTTCTTCTTCATCTATGGGATACAGCTGAAGATAGTGTTCCAATACTGTGTCTACTTCATTGCGGTGACGAATATGTGACAATAGTTCGTGTAGCTGGTTGCCACGGCGTTTGGCTGTTTCGTCCAGCTCGCCAAAAAGGGCGGAGGATTGGTCGGCAATGGCAATGCGTGATGCCCAGTCGGGGTAGCTCAAGGTTTGCAGCTGTATGTTTTGGGCAGTGGTTGTGGATTCTGCTGACTGTTGTTTAGGGTTATTGTCGCCCAAAGCATATACTTGTGGGCAAAGCTCGGTGACATCGCTGCGGGTGTTGATATAGTCGTGTATGAGGGCGGGATAGTCTGTGCCCCCCTCTTTCTTCGGCTGCTCGCAGTAGACGAGTAGTTTTTCGCGTGGTCGGGTGAGGGCTACGTAGAGCACATTGATGCTGTCCATGTCGCATTTGCGTAGTTCGTCGTTGTTTTCTTCGTCGAAAAGTGAGTGCTGGTCTTTAGTGGGGCGCACTAGGCTGGCAGGGAGCGGCAGGCCACAGCTTTCGTCGATGTGTACCCATAGGCTGTCGGTGTTGTTTTTGTGGTAGACGATAGGGTAAATGATGATGGGTGCCTCAAGTCCTTTGGCTTTGTGAATGGTCATCAGTTGCACGGCGTCGAGGTCGGTGGCAGTGCTGGTGGAGAGCTTATCTTTCTGCTCATCGAACCATTCGAGGAATTCGGTCATGTTTTGACGGTGGTTGGTACAATATTTTGCCACCACGTTGAGGAATGTTCCGGTGTAGGCGGTCTCGAGGCCGTCGAGGTGGAGCATTCTCAATGCCTCCTCGCAGCAGTCGTAAAGACCCATTTGGCGAAGTCGGTCGCAACGAAGATGTATATCCTCATTGTTTAATAGCTCGTCGAGACTGGGCAATGGGTTGGCGCGGTTGCTGAGGAAGTGGGGTGAAAAGTCGCGTCGGACTATTCCTAAGTTGCGTAGATAGATTATGACCCGTGCGGCAGCAACGCGGTCGTTGCTGTCTACGAGGTATTGTAGAAGGCTGCGTAACAGCATTACCACTTGACTTTGTGAGAGTAGGAAGGACTCGCTCGACACCACGGGTACTCCGGCGGAGGTCAGAAAGGCAGAAATATCTGAAAGGGTGCTCTTGTTGCGAGCTAATAGCTTTATGTCGCGATAGCGGTAGCCCAATTTGTCGACTTGAAGTCGAATGTCTTGTAGCATGGCATCCCAGAGGATGGTGTACTCCTTATTCAAATCCCAGAACCCTATTTGTAGGTATCCTCCTTCGTGAACGGGGATTTGTGCTAAGTCGGGACTATTGCCATGGCCTAGATATATCTGTTGTAGTTGGGCATTGTCGGCAAAACGGTTGCGGATGGCCCATTCGAAGAAGTTGTTGTTGAATTCTACCAGGGTGCGGCCGGTGCGGAAATTGCGGTTTAGCAATGTGAGGTCGCTAATGCCAGGATGTTCGAATATGGCTCCATGCAGCGGGTTGTCAATATGGGGCAGCGACATGAATTGGTCTACATCTCCCTGGCGAAAACGATATATGGCCTGCTTGCCATCGCCCACAACAAGAGAGGTGTGGTCGGAGGCAACGCCGTTTTCTACAAGTGGCACTAGGTTTAGCCATTGCATACGGGAGGTGTCTTGGAACTCGTCGATAAGGTAGTTCCAATAACGGTTGCCAAGCCGCTCATAGATGAATGGGGTAGGCTCTTCGCGCACTACGTCGGCGATACGTTTGTTGAATTCTGATATGTGTACTATCTCGTTGTCGTGGGCATAGTTTTCTACGAGCTCGCCCAACTTGTTGAGTAGGGCAAGAGAATAGATGTTTTTGAGCAATAGGCGACGGGTGTTGTAGAGCAGCCCCTCGCTGTTGTAGAGCTGTTGAAAGTGTTGGTATACCTCCTGGAGGCTAGGCTTTACCATCGAAAGCTTGTCGCGGGTGGCAGGGCTGCATTTGCCACCGCCTAGTTTGTCGCCTTCAAGATAGGCGGTGGCATAGCTGTTGGGCGGTTCGGTCGACCCCTCGGTCAGTTTGCGGAAGAAAGCTCCCGCCCCTTTACTGCCATAATAGAAATCTTCTATTGCCAGACCGGCACGGCTGATAATCTCAAGGGCTTTGCTGCCCAAAGATTGCAGCTGTTGCTCGTAGTGCCTGTTGGCTGCAATCATTTGGTGTTGGATGTCGCGGAATTGTGCCGTGTCGAGGTGTTTGAGTACCTCGAGGTATTCTTCAGATTGTTCTTTGAACAACTCTTCCGAAAGGGTTGCCAATTCGTGTTCCACAAGATAGCTCTTTCCATCGTTCATTCGACTTTCGGCAAACTCGCACAGCATTTCGGTCAGCTCATCCTGTCCTTCGGTGCCTGCCAACGCCATCAACTCGTCCACAGCGCTCTGCACCAAGTCGTCTTTATCAATGTGTACGTCGAAGTTGAGCGGTAGGTTGAGGTCGTGGGCAAAGGTTCTTACTATACGATGCATAAAGCTGTCGATAGTGCATACGGCAAAGTCGGAATAATTGTGTAGGATAGACCGCCTGACGATATCGGCATGATGACGCAAGGTGTCATCAGTTATATTAAGACGCTGAGAAAGGTCGTTGCCCATGGCACTGTCGCAGCCTTGAGTAGCGATGTTGTCGAGTTCGTGAAGAATGCGTTCCTTCATCTCGTTGGCGGCCTTGTTGGTAAAGGTGATGGCGAGTATGTGGGTGAAACGTTGTGACAACTGGCTCTCGGTAGCTGAGAATGCCAGTTGGAGGTATTGGCGTACTAGGGTGTAGGTTTTGCCGGAACCGGCGGCTGCACGACAGATGATAAAACGACTATTGTCCATAACAATTTGCAAAAATACAAAAAAAAAACAACATACCAATGGTTATGCCGAAAAAAGGTATGTTGTCGGATTTGCTGATGTGCGATGTGGACTAGATGATTTCAGCTGTGATGATGTGGCTTGTTTCGGAAGTGATGCGGTGGGGATGGCTGGTGCGTCGTCCTACAATCCAAAGGATGCTGTCGGTGGCATCGACTAGTATTAGCTGTGACTGCTTTTCTGGTTGGCTGTAGTGGTGATCGGAGAAGTAGTCACTAATAAGTTGTGTTCCATGAGCCATTCCCAGAGGTTGGAAGCGGTCGCCGGGTTTCCAATGACGTAAGTGGAGTGGGAGTGTGATGGTGTCGGCATCGAATGCCGCACGATAAGGGGGTAGCTGTTTGGGGTCGAATCCTTGGGGAGAGATTGTGCTAATGATGAGCGAGGGTATAGCGGTTGGGTGGTTTTGGGTGGGACAGATGAGGAGGTAACCGCGATTGAGATAGGCGGTATGTGTGGAAGAATAGAATGTTTTGCCAGGTTGGGTGGCGGCAAGGATGTTGGCTACCGTTGAGGCATTGAAGCTATAGGGTTTAAGTATTTCGTAATAGAGCTGTTGTCGTAGTTGTGGGGAGTTGGTGTGATGCAGAGGGGCGGGTAAGGGGTTGCAAAGGGAGATGCGGATAGTGTTATCGGGTTGAAACTGTACTAGCTGTTGCCGTAGTGGATTTATGAGTGTTTGGTATAGTTGTTCAACCGATTGAAGATGCGAGACGGTTTGTTGTATAGTGCGGTCGGCGGCAGGCTGTAGTTGACGTAATAGCGGCATCAGTTGGTGACGTACCTGGTTGCGTAGATAATCGAGAGAGGCGTTGGTAGAGTCTTCAACGTGAGGGAGGTGCTGTTGGGAAGCGTATGCCACAATTTCGGTTCGGCTAAATGGTAGGAGTGGGCGAACGATATGTCCTTGTATAGGTAGAATGCCGTGGAGGCCAGATAATCCTGTGCCTCGGAGTAGGTTGAGGAAAAGGGTCTCGTTTGAATCGTCGCGATGATGAGCGGTGATGATTGCAGCATAAGAGTATTTGCAGCGAAGTTGTTCGAAGTATTCGTATCGCAGTTGCCGCGCGGCCTGCTCGATACTCTGGTGGCTGTTAGTAGCATGGGACATGGTGTCGAACTGAGCCACATGTATTGGTACGCCATAGGAGCTGGCAAGTTGACGTACGAATGTCTCGTCGCGGTCGCATTCGGAAGGTCGCAAGTGAAAGTTGCAATGGGCTATGGCGAAGGGGTAGCCGGCAGAGTGCATGAGGTGGGTTAATACGACGGAGTCTATACCACCGCTAACAGCAAGCAGCACCTGCTGCCCTGTGGGGAAGAGGTGCTGCTGCTGAATGTGTGCTATGAACTCTTTTAGCACTAGCGGATAATCATCTTGTGCATACGACGTTGACCATCGAATTCTAGGCCATAGTAGTATACGCCGCTGGGCAGAGAGCCTTTGTTGAAGGTGATGGTGTGACGACCTTGGCTGTAGTAGTTGGTCTGTTCGTTGACAAGGCGTCCTACCACATCTGTGACAAAGAATCGTGTTTTGCCGCTGTAGGGTAGCGAGAATTCAATGCGAGTAGAACCGTCATAGGGGTTGGGGTAGTTCTGTTCGAGTACAAAGTTAGGTTCGTCCACCTCTGGTATGTTCTCGAAATAGTTGAGTACTTCAATGTGGGTAGTTTGGTTATTATTGGGATTGATATCGACGGTCGGCGTAGTGAATGAACCACTTCCAATGTATTCGCGAGTGCGGCTCTTAGGAATCTTTTTGTTAAGCAATACGTGGCGTTCTTCGCCGGGCTCGAATAACATTGTGCCCTCTTCGATGATGTTGCGTTGGCGTTGGCCTCCATTGATGGTATAGTCTAGTGTGATACGTCTAAAGAATTGGACGTTACCATCGTTGCGAATGACAGCACGCACACGACAGGAGTCGGACATGTTTTCTTCAACTTGGATTTTGACAAATTCCATGTCGTATTGGTATTCTTGGATGACAATGGAGGTATCGTTGCGATGGTTGGTATCGCCGGGTACGCTGCAATAGACGGTGAGATAGTTCCAAGGATTTGAGCGAGAGGGTTCTCTACGGCTAAAGCGGTGGACGGCACGGCCTCCAGATGCAAGTGGCAATGCTCGGTAGAAGGTCTCTTCGAAGCGCGTTGAAGTGTCGCGGTCGATGTAGTATCCTACGGTGAAGCTGTTGGCCGCAAGGGCACCCACATTGTCGAGGATGGCACAGATGTGGATGTCATTCTGGTCACGTTCGTCGATCATACCTGCTGTGGCTTGGATGTCGGTGATGGCAGCTATGCCTGCGACTTGCTTGGAGACGGTGTCGTTGTATGGATAGACATCGTTTTCGTAGGTGCACCAAGTGGTGAGGCGCATGGTGCCCATGGTGGCACGTTCGCGATGGCGGAAGGTATAGTTGAAGAATTCAGTAGAGCCGAGGTTGCGGCCAAGGTAGTCGGTAAAACGTATGTGCTCCGAAACGGTGTCGTTGTCATTGTAGAGGTAGTGTACGTCGCATTCTTCGATTTCGTTCTGTCCAAAGTTACGTAGGAGGACGGTGATGTTGATGCTGTCGCCTGCAACGGCACTGGCTAGCGGTGAAGTGATGTCGTAGAGGTAAAGGTCGTTGGCGAGTGGCGCCAGTCCAAATGTTTTGCAAGTAGTGTCGTTGTCGCGATAGTAGTCGGACTGTACCTTTGTGAAGGCGCAGATGTCAAAGGTGTCGGGGAATGCGCTAGTGATGACGAAAGGTGTCGGGAATTCGAATTCGATGTCTTCGCCTGACGGTATCTCGGTAGTGCAGATGGCTTCGTGTGGTAGGTAGGTGCCATAGGGTTGATAGCATACAGTGAAGTCGCTGATGTTGTCGTAGCCGTAGTTGTGGATACGGACACGTGGATAAATGGTCTGACCAAACTGCGGAGAGGTGGGATACAGAATTTCGCGAACGCCTACATCTACAGAGCGCTGTGCGCGGCCAATAACCATATTGTCGATGGCAACACCATCGCCAAAGTTGGCGGCAGGTGAGGTTGAGACGGGTGTTGTGAATACAAAGCGGAATTGTACCCTCTGTGCAAATTCACCGCTGATACGTGAAGTTGGGAAGGAAAGGAATTCGTAAGCCCCATTGATAGAGGAGCCAGACCAACCTTCTTCCTGAGTGTACCAACTGCCAGCATCCTCTCCTGTTTGGCCGGCCTCCCAACGAATATCAGGATCCTCTACTTTTTCCCATTTTCCTAGGTAGTCGAGGTACTCCATCTTGAGGAGTGCGCCTTCGGCCATATTCTTACTGAGGAGGAAGGTGATGGTGTCGGGACGAATTTGTTGGATGTTGATTATAGGTGTGTAAAGCACGCTGCGGTTGCCATGTTTGCCAGAGACAACGGATTCGGTGGTACTGGTGATATAAACGTTCGGTTGAGAGTAGGCTGACGAGATGTTGGTCTTGGCAGGCATGCCACGCTCAAAATAGTTGCGGGTGAAGTTGTTGTATCCAACTGGTGCATACCATTTGTCAATTGTTTGGTCGAAACTATCGATGAAACGTGGTTCGACTACAAAGAAGCGATGGTATTGATATTGTAGTGTGTTGTTGGTGGTGTGGAAAGTATCACCTTCTGCTTCAACGGTGCAGGTGAGGTTGGTGGTACCCTCAACGAAGTATACGGAGTCGATGGTGACGGGCGTGCTCATGCCGGGATCAAGGAGACCGGTCCAATTGATGGCGCCTCTGTAGTAGGGTTCGGCACTGTTGACACTCATGAATCGATAGTTGATGGTGGCTTGAGTGAGTGGTTCGGAGCCCTTGTTTGCCAACATGATAGTGACATGGTTGTCGGTATCGGTGACGATGTGTTTGCGTGGGTATGCGACACGTGTAAGTGCTGCATCTACTGTATCGAGCATGCAGTCCTCTTGTACATAAAGTAGGTATTGTTGTAGTTGTCCATTATCATGGGCTGTGGCAGTGTAGGGTCCATTGATGTTGAGCGTGGAGTCGCCATGTACCCAAACAAGCATTCTCATGTAACCGTAGTGGGCATAGTCAGGAATGGTGAGAGGTAGTTTGAATTCCCGACGGCTGCGTACCTTGACTGCATTGGAAATAGAAGCACGACGGGTAAGATTCTCATTGCTATTGAAGTCGTATTGTCCATCGCGGTTGTAGTCGATTGCGATGCATAGGGTGGCTGCGGTGTTGGAATCCATTTCGTCAAAAGTGTTGGCCACCTCGACGGTAAGTGTGTCTTGAGTACCTCGACGGATATATAGGGTTGGTACTTCGGCGTAAGTTGGGTTGTAGGATCCCAGCCACAGATTGTCGTAGCCGATAAGGTCGGGCATTTGGTTGTCAAGTTCGTTGAAGGAGACGTGTGTGATGTTGAATCCATCGACACTGCTAGGAGTGTATTTGTTGATAGTGTCGTAGATGGTTTCTGCCAATGAACGGAAGGTGTGGAGGGTTCGTAGCGTGTCGTTGCCATGTTGCTGGTCATCGGGATGATAAACCCAGGCATTAAGTGTGAATGTGGTATTCGAGAGAGGCTGATTGATTTGTAGCATGGCTGTGTCGTCGAGACAGCCTCCGAATGTGTGGTCATAGTATGAGACATTGTCCCCCACACGTCCAGGAATAGTGGCACGGACGGTATCGTGAACTTCGAGATAGGTGATACGGCCATTGGCATTCATGAACTTGAATGCGATGGGTATGTTGGAAATGGGTTGGCTACCATAGTTGACAACACGGAGTGTGACGGTGTCTTTTTCAAGATACACACGACCACTGCCTCGCGGCGAGCGTACTTCTGATATGGAGACATCATAGGTGAGCGGCATGTTGATTCCAACGTTGATGTTTGAGTAGTAGCTTGTGCAGTTGCGCGAGCTGAGGCAGTAGAGGTAGTAGAGCGAGTCGTGGAAGTATTGAGGTGTGTTGCTCCAGTGGGTGGAACGGTTGTAATTGTTGTTGCCGTTGTAGAAGAAACTGCCATCAGTTGTGTCGCGAGTCCAACGGATGACGCGTGATTCGCCCTGAGTGGCCCAGAGGTTGCCATACGTACCATAGTCTACCATGGTGTCGTGGGCGATAGGGGCATCGGGTGTGTGGTTGGATGTGATATTGATATAGCTGGATGTGTCGTTATGCTGCTTGATGTCGTATTGTGCCGTTACGAATCCACGGAGGCGGGCGGTGATGTCAAGTAGTGTGCCTGTGGGGTATAGGTTGGGCTCATAGGTGGGTGTAAGGGTCACCTCACGTTGAGTGCCTACGGGAAGAGCTGTGCCGGCAAATGTCTGGATATCGAGGCTGCTGCTTCCAGGGAAGTTGGGGAAGCTCTGCGTGGAGGGTTGGTGGCAATAGTAATCGTAGCCGAGAGTGAAGTTGAAGTCGCCGGGGAAGTCTTTCTTACCAGCATTCTTGAGGGTGTAGCGTAGTGGCACACTGAACATACGGCAGTGGTTAGGGTCGCAGGTGCTGTCAACAGCCACCGAGACAACCTGGAGATCATAGGCAGGATAGATGAATACTTGAGCCGTGTCTACGTTGTCTTCGGGACGTTGGTCTGTTGCAGAGTTGCCCAAATTGAGGACAACAACTATGTTTTGTGTGTCAACAATGCCAAGAGGCGATTCGAGAAGTACGGAGTCTTCAACAAATGATTGGGCGGCCAGACGATTAATGGTACGTGTCACAGACTGAACCAGAGGATATGTGTCAGCCATATAGCAATACCAAGTGAGGTTGCTCTCAACAGCTGTTCCGTTGTTGAATAATTTTACACGCACCATGATAGAATCGGTTTCGATGTTGAGCACGGTGGGGTTGGCTCCAGTGGTTATAGCCGGGACATAAGGTTCTGTAATCTCGGCAATGGCAACATCGTGAGTCTGTCGTATGCAGTTGAATTCGTAAGCACCGATAGTGGGTTTAGGAATCTGTGGACGGATGCATCCTCTAATGTCTGTGATGACATCAGGATTGTACTGAGCACGGTCGGCATATTGCGCCAAGAGGGTTTGCAGATTATATATGCTATCAATAAAGTAAGGATAACTTTGGTAAGAGTTATTGTCAGTGTGGTTTATCAGCCGCAGGCTATCGAGGTTGTTGCAGTTCACACCCCAATAGGCAAATTTGATGACACCTGTAGTGGCATGGGTATCGGCATTGGTCCAATATACATTGTAATTGGAGCTCGACATGCAAGTATCGATAGCCACATAGTAGGCGAAGCCCTTACTCTCGTTCTTGAAGATGTTGTTCAACGTATGAATGTACGAAGAGTTTTGGCAGCTAAATGTACGTGTGGCTGATTGGTTAGGACCGGCATAAAGGTTACAGGTATTATAGTAGACGCTTACGTGTTTAGAGAGTGAGTCGACCCAGATGCCAGAAGAAGATAAAGAGGCCACGCCCGTACCATATAATGATACCATATTGTTATAAACGGTAACACGGTCGATGTTGGTGCCTCGGCAATTGAAAAGGGCAATACCACGCTTGCCGCCATTTCTGTTATCTATCAGGTGCACGTAGTTGCGCTGAATACTGGCGTGGTGTGCCCCTGCAATATAGATGCCTGTAAGGGGTTTGCTTGCAACTGTCACACCTGAAGCAATGCTGTCGCCATTAACAACAACGGTGTCAGTATTGCGGATATATACGCCCTGGTACCAGAAGTTCAAAATGTCGGAATTGATAATGGAGATATTGTCGCTATAGCTGTTGCCAACCGAACGAACCGAGTAATATCCACTATCAAGCAGGCAGTTGTTGACAGTGATAAAGTGGTTGTTGTCGCCTAGCAGCAGTACGTTGGCATTGGTTGACGAGGCAGTCGTTTTCTTGGAGCGAAGTACACAATTGTGGAAAGTGACGAAGTTTGATGATTCTACTTTGGCCACATTGGCGAAAATGTTGTTGCCCGAACCAGAAGTGTAGTTGGCGTAGAAAAAGATGCTGTCGAAGTTGATGTATTCAGCACCAGAAATATTGATAACATAGTTGCTGGCATTAGTAGGTGTGTGGGTGATTGTTGCCATCCCGCCGGCGCCAGACTCAGTCTTGAATGTGATCGTGTTGTTGGCATCAGCGCCATCGATATGTTCGAAATTGAGTTGCTCGTTAAAGGTCTGCTCGCATAGCTCGAATACTACGGGCCCTGCAACACCAGCGTTGTGGAGTGTATCAAGGGCTGTTGAAACATCGGCATAGTCGCTGCCGCATGATCCAATTGTATATGTGCCTGCACAGAAGCGGACATTGAAAGTGCGTATAATGGTGTCGTTGGTTGGGACTGTGTCACCTGAAATATTGACCACAGCGGTGACTGTGTGGCGTCCAGGAGTGAAATGTGTGCTCAACAGTGGCACCGTACGTGTGTAACCCAGTGGCAGATTGTTGGCATTGCCAGTTATTTGCTGCCAACTGCCGTTGTCTATCTTATAACGTAGTGTGTAGTTGGATATATCGTAGTTGCCCCTATTCTCCAGCACCACACTCAGATTTGTAGTGTCGCACGAGGCAATAACTGTTGTGTCAAGTTCTGCTGTCCAATGGATAGAGGCATCGTTGTCGGGAATGTTGGTGACATTAATGTAGATGGGGGAAGTGGGACTTTCGCAGCCAACAGGCTCAAGGAATCCGAAGAGGATGTCGGGACGGTTGTTGCCCTTAGTGCCCGATGTCTGAGAGGCTTGGTCGGTGGTGGCGTGTTGTTTCGTGATGACAGTGTTGGCTTGAGCGGTATAGCGTGTCTTTACGCCGTTGGTGGGTCCTGCTGCATTCAGACCACGGGTTATTTCGATGACAATATTGGACGTGCCATCCCATGCAAAAAGTGTGTCAAGAGTATGTTTTATCCATCCAAGATTGTCGTTTGTAAATGTGTAGTTTGTTCTATTGTACACCTGTGTCAGTCCCGTGATGAAGGTGCCGTTAGCAAAGGTGCTTTGGCTAACAGTGCCCATCTTAATGGTGAAGTAGTCAAAAGTGAACGTGGTCACATTGGCACCAAACTCTTCCATATAGAATGAAAGTGAGCTCATATCACCTGCCCCGTGGCCTGCGTCTTGTAGCTGTTGTGCGGTAATGAGATACTGCTCCTTCACATACCTCTGTTTTGGATTGTAGGGTGAAGGATAGCTGTTGTTTGATACCATTGCCAGGGTGCCGATATGTGTGGTAGCAACATCCTTAAGTGCCACTGAGCGGACATACATGGTGTCGCGGCGGTATATGTAGTTGGTAGTGTACGACCCCGGTGTGGTGGCAAGAGCGTTCATATTGATATCGTACCAAATGGTGTGGTCGGAAGCGGGCAGGTCAGTGGCAGTCATTGTGAGGCGTTCGCCATAGCTGACTGTTTGAATTGAGTCAATCTGTGGGATGGAGGGGGTGTAGTAAGCATTAAAGTAGCCTTGGTTAGTATCGTTCAAGTGGTTGACATCACCGCTTACAGCGTCCACCCATGCCTTTATATGAAACACGGTGTCGTGGCTGGTCAGCATATTGATGGGTACGCTGAATGTATGGTATATCTCTGAGCGGACTCCTAACCCCGAAGCAATGGTGTCGCTACAGGCTATGGTGGCACCACCGTCAAGGCTGTACTTTATCACCACAGATGGAACAGGGTTAGAACCATAGTTGTGCACCAGCACAGAGACAGCCTCTGCTGCCGTGAGGTTACATCCGGTGTCTACTACTGGTTCCTCAACGTATAGGTCGGTGCTGGGTATGCCTGTTACGTGAATGTTCACAGCCGAACGGAATCCCTCGCATCCATTGTCGTAATAGCGGATGAGATTCTCTTCGGTCTCACCGATGTGCATGCGTAGCGAGTCGGTGGCCACTTGCCATAGCGAGGCACTTGCTGTGGGCGATGCATTGGCGGCATTGGTAGGCCATGCAATGCGGCGTGCTCCGGCGGTAGCTGTGTTGGCGGTATTGCCATTGCGGGCTAGATCGATAGCACTTCCCTGCCATACGGCTGCGGGTATCTGTTGATTGCTCCAGTTGATGGCCTGGCTTGATGGGGTGGATATGACACCATTGAAAGCTACGGCATCAGCTACGCCATTGCCATCACGGTAAATAACACCAAAATTGGCGGTATATGCAGGTGCCACAACTGTTGAGCTCGGCGCATAAATGGTACGGGTCGAGTCGCTGCCTGTAGAGACTGCTCTATATTGTAGTACCAGATTGTCTCCGGGTTGAATAGTGACGTTGGGAAGCTCCCATATCTTGGCTGCGCTGTTGCTCTGCACAATCAGGATGCTGTCGCCTTCCAGATTGGCTGGATAATCTCCACAGTTTGTCAGCTCAATGGCAAATGCGGTCTGGGTGTTCATCCACGATGGCATGGGATATGTGGCACCAGCAGCCGTGCGGTTCACCTGCACCTCGGTAATCTTTACCAATGGCAGGTTTCGCTTCTGTGAGATATAGAAGGTCGTATCGTCATACAGCGGTGTGGTGGTCAGTGTAGGACCGTAGAAGAAGGCTGCGGTGTCTTCCATGCTGTGGTACCATGAGATGCCGGAACGCTGTTGGCGGCCGTTGCCTGAGGTGTAGTAGCTCACAGGCCATGTGTTCACTCCGGCTGTCGGAGTGATGCTGGCCGTCGTGTTGTAAGCCACATTCTGATTGATGACCGTTGGAGCGGGGGCCGCATATCTCGAAATCACCGTCCAGATGGCAGTGTCATTCAAGTCGTCAGGGTCAAGATTGCATTTCACCCACCACTTAATAATATATGTGCGGTCGGTATTGCCAGCACCGCTGGGTAGCGACATTGTGCGGGTGGATAAGAAATGTATCGTGTCGTTAGGACCACAGTTACGGTTCACCACAAACGATTGTACTGGCCCGTTGTCAATGCTATAATATACTGTCATGGGCGATGCGCTACTGGCCGTGTAGGTGCCATTACCAGTGTTTCTGACAGCCACTTCCACAGGTATGCTTGCCGGCGCGCCGCAATAGTCTTCCATGGGAGTTACAAATTCTTCAGGTTTGAAGTCCACCGACAGAGCTGTCACCTCATAGGCACCTAGGCTGGGAGCTGTGGCAGAACGGGTAGAACCGAAAAGGTCTATAGTCACCTCTGGTACGGGTACACCCACGTTACGAAGCAGTGCGTTGAACGAGCGTAGGTCAACCCGGCTCACCGAGCCGTTGGTATAGTTGGGGTTGCCGCTTACCGAGCCTACATCGCCCGGCACTGCGGAGCGCCAACCATTCAGGTTGTTGTAGTTCGAACCGCTCAACTTGTTAAGCACACCACTAATAGAATAGTAGCAGTTGTGGTCCACATGCAGATTGGCTGTGTTGTCGCCAGGTATGAACGAGAAGGAATAATTCGAGGTGTCGAACGTGGCTATTACATTATTTTGGAAATAGCTGTTGCTTATAATGTCGCCACCAAAGGTTGCAGCTGCCACATTCACACGTGTTGGGGCATTCATCCTCACCGAGTTGAACACCGTCTTTATATACGACCCCTTAATAATGTTCAGGGGCGTGGTCAACATATTGCTCGTCCCATCGTCAACCGAAACCAACATGTTGTTGGCAACTATACAGTAGTTGTCGGCATTACCGTGCATGTCTGAAACACCGATACAGCAGGTTCCCTTCGAAGAATAGACTCTGTTACGGGTTATCTGTGTACCGTTGTAGCAATACTGTCCAAGAATGATATAGCTGGCATTGGTCAGCACGTCGTTGGCAAAATTACTGTCGATAATGGCAGCATCTTGGTTAACAATGCGTATGGCGGTGTTGACCTGATTGCTAAAGTTGTTAAGGGCCACACGGTTGTATCTGGCGCGTACGTCAGGTGCAGGACCCGTCACATCAACACCTATCGTACCACCGTAGAAGGTGCAGTTCGCAATCAGCACCGAGTCGGCATCGCCAGTGTTAATCAGCGATTGTGCTGAATTGTTGATGGTGTTACTATCAGCAAACATACAGTTGAGGAACTGGCAGTGTGCACTGTTTTCGCCCAACTGGACCAACACATCGCAGCGGTTGTCGGCGTAGCGGCCATTCGAAAATCTGATATTATTAAAACGAATGCCGCGGGCCTCAGTCATGTCTACCAAGGCTGGCACGTTCTCCGTAAAGCCCCTACGGGTACGGCGGAATGTTACTGTTCCCGCGGGTGTGGCAGGCTCAAATAGTACGTAGCAGCTGTCCGATGTGCCGGGAATATAGGGGAACTTAGTCACATCATATATTCCAGCAGGCAACTTAATGGTGAGAGGTCCGTTAATACCACAGCGGCTCAGCACATACAGGCAGTTCTCCAGCGAGCTGAAATTAGCACTCGAACCTGTGCCCACAGTGCGCACACCGTTGTACGGCCCGTCGCAGGCAGCAAAGGGGGTGAAGAGTGTGTCGTTGTATGGCTCGTGGTCGCGCATACGTAGTGTGTCGATTGTAATCGTATCGTCCACCCATGCTCTGATGGTATGGTAGCCAACGGTGAACAACTGGGAGTCGCACACATGCACACGCACACTGTCGCCGCCGTTTAGCGTACCCGTCCAATCATAGTGTATAAAGTTGCCGTTATCAACACGATACCATATACGCACCGCATTCATAGGGCTTACTCCATAGTTCTTCAGCCACACAACCACAGAGTCTGTTCCTGTGTTGCAAGGTGTATTGTAACTCGGGTAGGCCATCGCTGAAATACCGCAGTCGTACACCAGCGGAATATTCTTTGTCTCAAAAAACTGCATCCAAGGACGAGATGTGGCATTCTCGCCTACACTTATTCTCGCCAAGTCTGAGCCGAATAACGAAAGATGATACGATGCTTCAGCAACGTCCGAATATATCGATTGTTTGTCGGTGGGGGTGGGAACATGCTTAATTTCGTGCCCATAAGGCATATTGTAGTTGTCGTCATATATCACCTGTATTACAACGTCAGAGCCCGAGTAGAAGAAGGTGTCCTGCAGGTTGACAGTCTTATATGAGCCTGCTGCTGCCTGTTCTATGGTAAATGCCGAATCGTATACAATCTGCATCTCCGATGTGGTAAAGACTCCATTTGTCCCCGTGCGTATTTGTGAGTATGGGGCATTCATCATGCGGAATTGCAGTCTGGCTCGGGTCACCGTACTAGGCGATGATCTGAGTATAAATCGGAAACTGTTGATATATCCTGGCCCAAACCCCATCTCAGCCATTGTCACACTGTCGTATATCCATTCCGACCGGTTGTCTGCCATCCAGGGGAACGGGAATACGTAGCTATTGGTTTGTGGGCCTTGTGGAGTGCCTGTGTTTGTTCGCCCTCGCACGCATCGGTAAGTCTTCCATTGGTTCGAGTTCTTGGGGAAATATGCAGTGTTGTTGTTTCTTGTCGAGTCTTTCGCTATTACGTGATAGTGAATCAACGTGTCGTAGCCGTACATCGGTATGCGGCCTTCGAAACGGTTGGTACCACTACGGCGAGTCATTGGAATCCTGTGCTCTGTCGGGTTGTTGCCAACACGGTACACTACATACACCGAGTCACTGTTGATGCCTTGTGTCACAGTGGTCGTCACATCGGCCATTATCTTTGCGCCACGGCTGCTAGGATAGTCCAGATGGTCAGGGAATGAGCGCATCGTAATCGTAGGTGTCACCATCTGCTGGCTGGACGCCCTGATTCGTATGTCGTCAATATACCAACCCGCTGTGCTAGTGGCCAATTGGCGAGCACCTAGCTTGAAACGTATTTGCAACTTCAAATATTGGGGATCCAACACACCGCGGAGCAGCGTTTCCAAATTAAAACGCTCCTTTTTCCACAGAGTATTGTTTGCTGATGGGGCCGACTCCCAGTCATAGTACGAGTTTGTACTGAACGACGCTGTACTAGAGAACTCGGCACTACCTCCTTCTCGTGTGTCATAGTGCGTACTACCCAGCTGCGTCCACAACGTCTGGTCTATTCGTTTTGCCTCAATCATACACACCTCCATTCGCGTACCCTCTGGTTGGTGTAGTGGGTTGACAAATGCAATGTGCATGAATTCAAGAGTGAAATAGTTGAAGTCCGTGTTGAACGAAAAGTCAATGGTGTCCAACAACACTTCAACCGTCTGACTCTGCGTGTGCGTCATCTTCAAAGCGCGGTTGCCGCCCGACACGATGCTTGTCTGGGTGGCTGCTTGTGTACTTGATGCCGTATAGGTGGCAGGTGTTCCTGTCTCAAAATCCTGTGAGTAGATTTCATAGATTTGGGCATGGGACACAACTGCCGTTAAGGCAAAAATCAGTCCTAAGAGCAAAAACCTTTTTTTCATTTGTATTATTGTATTTTATTTGTTATCAGTGTTTTTTAAATATAATATATCGGCTTTTTCGCAGAAAAAGCTATTTTTTTCAATCTACAAAGATACGAAGAAAAAATGAATCACCAATTTTTTTTTATTTTTTATATTTATATAGTTCACTTTTTTCCCCCTCTTTGTCTCTCCGCATTCCGCACTCACTTTGTTTCTCTCTCATGTCGATAATCCCAATATCCCCCCATACTATATACTGTCAAATCTGCTCAAATCGTCACCCTTTCCTCTATTCTTTTATGATTTTTTATGAAATTGTTTAGGTTTGACTGGCGAGGTTTGTTATAGACAATAGTTTGACAAGTAAAAGTAAAATGATAAGTGAAACCAGACATACATTCCGACTTGATTTTTGTCATACGCTTTTGTTTCCCTTTTCACGGTCATCGGTCGGGTTGTTTAGTGCTGGAGGTGGCCTGCCTTGTTCATGCCTTCGCCCTGTTTCCGTCTCTGGAATCGAAGGCACGACGAAGACACGATGAAGTCGTGGCGTGTGATTGCAGTGTGTGCTACCGACCGTCTGATATAATTATACCGAAAAAGGCAAAAAATTAGGGTGCCACTTTTCGAAAAAAAAAAGTGGCACAACGTTGTGCGAAGCGTGAAAGCACGCTTTCATTGCCAAGCCAAAGAAACGTCACGGAGTAAAGTGGCACATGATGACGATGACAATGACAATGGGGATGGATGCGCGTATCACTTTTTTGAAGAAAAAATGACTCGTCAAACTTTAGTAAGATGAGTTATAGTAATTCGATTTTGAGAGCGCGTGCCTTCGGCACGCTGAGATGTATTCGACTGATATGCCCCACACTATAAGTGCGGGGTTGTTGAAAGTGTGCCCCTCCTGGGCGGTTAATAGAAGTCTCCGTAAGTATAGCCCACAATGGTCCGACCCTAATTGCTCCGACCATTGGCTAACTGTCTTTGATGCACTGACGCTATCTGCGTTGGCGTAACACCTCGTAGAGGAACACTCCTGCTGCCACGCTGACGTTGAGCGACTGTATTTGCCCTAATAAGGGTAGTTTGGCACGTGTGTCGGCAAGTTTCAGTAGTTCAGGGCTGATGCCTGTCTCTTCCGCACCCATTATTAGCAGGGTGGGTAGCCTGAAATCAACATCGATATAGTCGGTTGCTCCCTTCTCAGTGGCGGCAACCACCTGTAGCCCGCATTGCTTGGCTAGGTTCAGCACTGTCTTCAAGTTCCCCTCCCTACAGATAGGCATCCGCAGCAGTGCTCCCGAAGAGGTCTTTACTGCATCGTCCCCCACCTGTGCGCTGCCGTGGTCGGGTATTACGACGGCATCCACGCCTGTACATTCGGCCGTACGTACTATGGCACCAAAGTTGCGTACATCCGTTACATGGTCAAGCATCAGCAGTAGTGGGGCTTTTTTTTCTTCCATCAGCTTGGGTATCATCTCTATTGCCGAGTGGTAGCGTATTGGGGCAATCAGTGCTACTACGCCTTGGTGATTGCCTTTCGTGAGTCGGTTCAGCTTCTCGATAGGGACGAATTGGAAGGGTATGCCCTTGTCGTGTATACGGCTCTTCAGCTCGCTGGCCAGTGTGCCCGTCAGCCCGTTTTGGAGTAGCACTCGGTCTATCTGCACGTCTCCCTCTATCGCTTCCATCACCGGCCTCAGGCCGCATATCGGCAGTGTGGATGTGCCGCTGGTCTGTTTGTTTTTATCGGTTTGTATCATGTTCTGTGTTTTATACTATTGTCCCGTCTTTCAGCATTATCTGCCGGTCGGCCTTTTGTGCCAATGTGGTGTTATGTGTAACAATGACAAAGGTCTGCCGATACTGGTCGCGCAGCTGGAAAAAGAGGTCGTGCAGTTCTTCTGCATGGTGTGTGTCTAGGTTGCCCGAAGGCTCGTCGGCAAGCACCACCGCCGGGTGGTTGATAAGTGCTCTGGCCACGGCAAAACGTTGCTGCTCACCGCCCGACAGCTGGGCTGGTTTGTGGCTGGCTCTTGCCTCGACATTCAGAAAACGTAGCAGCGGCATCGCCTCTTCGGTGGCTTGTGCCATGCTGCGCCCTGCGATGAGGGCAGGCAGGCACACATTTTCCAATGCTGTGAATTCTGGCAGCAGGTTATGGAATTGGAACACAAAGCCTATATGCTGGTTGCGAAAGTGTGCCAAAGCCTTTTCGTCAAGCCTTGTCACGTCCACCGCCGCTCCCTCTTGGGTGTCGTATAGTATTCGGCCGCTGTTGGGTCTGTCAAGGGTGCCCAGTAGTTGCAGCAGGGTGGTCTTACCCGCCCCCGATGCGCCTACTACGCTCACCACCTCACCTTCACCTATCGTAAGGTTGATGTCGTTCAGCACTTGCAGCGAGCCATACGACTTGTTGATATGCTCAGCCTTTATCATACTTCTCGGCCGTTCAAGAATGCCTTCCACACCTTGTTCTCTCCGTAGGCGTAGGGCAGGTATTCGTATGTGGGTATCTCCGTGGTGAGATAGAAGTTGGCACGTTTGCCTATGGCTATCGACCCCAGCTGGTCGCTCACCCCCATAGCATAGCCGCTATTGATAGTGGTTGCGTTGATGGCCTCCTCGGGCAGCATACGGTAATTCACACAGGCAAAGGAAAGTACCAGCTGCATGTTGCCTGAAGGCGACGAGCCTGGGTTGTAGTCCGATGCCATGGCTACTGCCAATCCGGCTTCCATCATCTTGCGCACGGGTGCGTGCTGCATATTTAGGAAGAATGCTGCGCCGGGTAGCACGGTGGGCATCGTCTCCGAACCTAGCAGACACTCTATCTCCGCATCTCCGGTATATTCCAAATGGTCGCAACTCAACGCGTTGTATTTCACTGCGCATTGTATTCCCCCGCTGCATGCCATTTCGTTGGCATGTATCTTAGGCCGCATGCCATAGCGGGCACCGGCTTCAAGCATCCTTTCGGTATCTTCAACGGTGAAGAATCCTTCGTCGCAAAACACGTCGATATAGTCGGCCAAACCCTCTTCTGCGGCTTGGGGTATCATGCGTTCAATGACCATGTCGACAAACTTTTCTTGCCTCCCTCTGAATTCCATCGGTATCCCATGGGCCCCTAGCAGGGTGCTCTTAATGGTCAGGGGGCTGTTCTCTTTCAGTCGGCGTATCACACGCAGCATTTTCAACTCTGCCTCGGGCGTCATGCCGTAGCCCGACTTAATCTCCACCGCACCGGTACCGTAGCGGATTATATTCTCCAGTCGTGACATGGCATCGTCATAGAGCTTCTGCTCTGAGGCCTCCTGCACTCGTTTGGCACTGTTGAGTATGCCGCCGCCACGCTTGGCAATCTCGTCATACGATAGGCCGCGTATCTTGTCGATATACTCAATCTCACGACTGCCCGCATACACCAGGTGGGTGTGCGAGTCGCAAAACGAGGGCATCACCATTCTTCCTCTGGCGTCAACCTCCTTGTCGAAGGTCTCTTCCTTCAACTCGCTCATGGGGCCATAGGCGGCAAACTTGTCGTCCTCTACTATCAGGTAGGCGTTTTCAATATGGTCTATGTGTGCCATGTCGGCACCACACACACGCTGCCGCGGAGCCTCCTCCACCTGCAACAGCGATTTGATATTCTTTACCAGTGTTCTCATTGGTCGTTGTGTGTTTTTTTCTTTGATGATTATCATTTCCGGCAAGTCCGGCTACAATATGCTTTGTCCACCAGCCACGTTCCTACTTACAAAAACAGCTCAGGCTGCTCGCCAGGCTTTGTCCTGCCTATCAACTGGTAGGCTAGGGGAGTGGCCTCACGCCCACGGGGGGTGCGTTGCAGATACCCTTCTTGTATCAAGTAGGGCTCGTACACCTCCTCCACAGTGCCGCTGTCCTCGCCCACTGCGGTGGCAATATTGTTTATTCCCACAGGCCCACCATGAAATTTGTCGATGATGGTGCTCAATATCCGCAGGTCCATCTCGTCCAGTCCGTTGCTGTCCACATTAAGCGCCTTGAGGGCATAGCGCGCTATATCCAACGTGATGGTGCCGTCACCTTTCACCTGCGCAAAATCGCGCACTCGGCGCAACAGCAGGTTGGCAATACGCGGGGTGCCGCGGCTGCGGCGGGCTATCTCGTAGGCCGATTCCGAAGTGATTTTCACCTGCAGCAGCCCTGCCGAGCGGTTCACTATGCTTGCCAGCGTCTCTGCGTCGTAGTATTGCAGCCGGCAGTTGATGCCGAAGCGGGCTCGCAAAGGGGCTGTCAGCATACCCGACCGGGTGGTGGCTCCAATAAGGGTAAAGGGTTTCAGCTTTATCTGCACACTTCGGGCTGCAGGACCCGACTCGATGAGGATGTCTATCTTATAGTCTTCCATCGCAGAGTAGAGGTACTCCTCCACCACTGGCGACAGACGGTGTATCTCATCAATAAACAGCACATCGTTAGCCTCCAGCGAGGTCAGCATGCCCGCCAAGTCGCCGGGCTTGTCCAGCACCGGCCCCGATGTCATGCGGATATTCACCCCCAGCTCGTTGGCAATGATGTATGATAGGGTGGTCTTGCCCAAGCCTGGCGGACCGTGCAGCAGCACATGGTCCAGTGGCTCGCCCCGCTGCTTGGCGGCACCCACAAACACACGCAAATTGTCCAGCACCTTCTGTTGCCCGGCAAAACTGTCGAACCCCTTAGGGCGCAGTGCGCGTTCTACCTCTCGCTCCTGAGCCGTCTGTCCACGGCCTGTGGCATCTAGATTATTGTTCATTCCTATACTCTTTGAGTTTGCAAAAATACAAAAAAAACATCATATATTGATTTTTTCTTTGCACTACTCATACTAAAATACTTTTTATGGCGTTACTATCCCATTAATTATAGCATAAAAAACCAGTATATAGCATGAAATCTATCATCGTGGGTACCGACTTCTCCAAGGGGTCTTATGTTGCCTTGGAGTTGGCAGTCGACATCGCCAACAAGTTGGAATGTGGTATTAAAATCATCTGGGCCAAACGCGAAAAACTGCTCATGGACGAGGAGCAGCTTACCGTCATGACCCACCTGGCAGAGGAAAAGTTGGAAATGCTCTGCGAGCAGCATCGCCCCAATCTCCACTCGGGCGATATCCGTTGGGAGATATGCTCCGGCAAGGTCGGCGCCGTCATCTCACGTCAGGCTCAGCACGAGAATGCCCCGCTTATCGTCATCGGCACCAATGGTGCTTCGGGTTTTGAGAAATATTGGATGGGCAGCACCGCTGTGCGCATCGTCCAGGAGGCTCCCGTGCCTGTGCTCACCGTCCGCCAGGGCTACGACTTCCACAAGGCACTGGAACGTATCGTTGTGCCTATCCGCGTCAATATCAATTCCCGGCAGAAAGTGCCCCCTGCAGCCTCCATGGCCCGTTTCTTTGGCTCCGAAATCCACATCCTCGGCCTCATGGACTCCCCCGACCAAGCCTCGCAGCTCCGCGCCTATATGGTGCAGACGGCCGAATTCCTTGCCACCGAGGGCGTCAAGTTCAAGTCGGTCGTGAAGAAATACAGCAACTATAGCGATGCCGTGCTCTCCTATGCCGATTCTATCAAGGCCGACCTCGTGGTCATCAACACCGAGCAGGACCGCCTCATCTCTCAATTCTTCTTGGGCACCAACGCACAGCAGATTGTCCACAACTCTCAAATCCCTGTGCTCTGCGTCCATCCTGCCGACATCTTTTATCTCTCCAAAACCTGATGAACAAAGTTGTTATCGTCGGTGCTGGTGCGGCAGGCATGATGGCTGCCGTTGCCGCCGCCAGCCAAGGAGCCCAGGTGGTGCTCATCGAGAAGATGGACCAGCCTGGCCGCAAACTACGTATCACCGGCAAGGGCCGTTGCAATCTCACCAACACCGCCTCTATCAAGGATACCCTCACTCATATCGGCCCCGACCATCAGTGGATGCGCAACTGCTTCGCTCAGTTCTCCAACAGCCAGCTCATGGAGTTCTTCGAACAGCGGGGAGTGCCCCTGGTCGAAGAGCGGGGCGGACGAGTGTTCCCCAGAAGCGGCAAGTCGCTCGACATCTTCCTTGCCCTCATCAACGACCTTGAGCGTAGGTCCAATGTGGAAATCCGCCGCAATTGTGCTGTCAAGTCCCTCACCGAAGATTGTCGTGGCGTACGTCTACAGGACGGCTCCACCGTCCGGGGCAACGCCCTCATCATAGCCACAGGCGGACTCTCTTATCCCACCACCGGCTCCACCGGCATCGGCTATCGCCTGGCCCAAGAGGCAGGCCACACCGTCATACCCCAGGTGCCATCATTGGTCTCCCTCACCTGTGAGGAGGAGATACCCGCAGAGCTCGAAGGTTTTGCGCTGAAAAATGTGTCGCTCTCTGTTACCCGCCCCGACGGCAAGCGCCTTTTCGAGGCTTTTGGCGAAATGACCTTTGCCGACCATCGCCTTGATGGCCCCATCGTCCTATCCGCCAGCCGCCAGGTGAGCCGCCTGCTCAACAGCGGCGAGCATCTTGTGGCACATATCGACCTCAAGCCCGCCGTTGCTGCCGATACGCTCGACCGTCGCCTTATATCCGACCTCAACAGCAATGGCACCCGCCTGTTTCACGATGCTTTGCGCCTCTGGCTCCCCGCCGAGGTGATACCCCTTGCGCTTAAACGGTTGCATATCGAGTACTACAAGCGCCTCCACCAAATCAATGCCGCCGAGCGCAAGCGTCTGCTCTCTTTCCTCAAAAATGTCGAGTTTACCCTTGTCGGAACAGGCGAATACGATACCGCCATCATCACCCAGGGTGGTGTCAGCACCAAAGAGATTAACCCCAAAACCATGGAGTCGCGCCTAGTGCCAGGCCTCTATTTTGTGGGCGAACTGCTCGACCTCGATGCCGACACGGGTGGCTACAACCTGCAGATAGCCTTCTCCACAGGCCATGCCGCCGGCCTCGCTGCCGCCAGCCAGCCCTCATAGCCTCAATTGCCAAACTCATCAACCGCTATGGTGGCATCCTCCCATGCCTCCATACGTTCGTCGAGGCGGTCTTTCAGCGACTGGTATTCGGCATAGAACTCTGCATCCTGTGCGTTGCCCGCGGCCAGCACACCTTCCTTGGCAGCTATCTGCTCCTCTAGGTCGCTTATCTCTTTCTCTATCTTATCCACCGCATTACGCAGCTTCCGAAGCTCCCTCTCTCGGTCTTTGCTCTGTTCGTAGCTCAGGCGTCCCTGGGTCTTGCTCTCTGTGGGGGCTGCGGCCTTTTGCTGGGCTGTCTGCTGGCGTGCGTTCATACTCTCCATAAATTCGAAGATGTCGCCCCTGAACTCGTGCACCGCCCCGTCGCGAAACTCGTATAGCTCGTCGGTCAGCCCCTGGAGAAAGTCCCTGTCGTGCGACACCACTATCAGTGTGCCCGTGTATTGCAATAGCGCATTCTTCAATATGTCCTTCGAGTCCATGTCCAGGTGGTTGGTCGGCTCGTCCAATACCAGCAGGTTCGACGGCGTTAGCAGCAGTTTGGCCAGTGCCAGACGCGCCTTCTCGCCGCCCGACAGCACCTTTACCTTTTTGTCGCAATCCTCGCTGTCGAAAAGAAAACTGCCCAATATGTTGCGTATCTTGGGCCGGATGTCGCCCACGGCTATATCGTCGATGGTCTGAAACACCGTCCGCTCTCCGTCGAGCATTGCTGCCTGGTTCTGTGCGTAGTATCCCACCTGTACATTGGCCCCCAGCTTAAATGTGCCGCTGTAGTCCTTAATGTCGCCTACCAGTATCTTGGCCATTGTGCTCTTGCCCTCGCCGTTTTTCCCCACGAAGGCAATACGCTTGCCCGACGTAATCAGCATGTCCACCCCCTCAAACACCTTCAAGTCGCCATAGCTCTTGCCCAATCCTTGCGTCTCCACCACTATCTTGCCACTGTGGGGTGCCGGCTGAAAACGGAAGTGGATGCTCTCGGTGCTCACTTCGTCCAGCTGCACAGTCTCCATACGCTCCAACATCTTCACCCTCGACTGCACCTGCTTCGCCTTTGTGGCCTTGTAGCGAAACCGCTCAATAAACGCCTCTATCTGCGCCACCTGCCTTTGCTGTGCCGTCAGTTGCGCCATCTGCGATGCGCGCCGCTCCTGCATCTGCACCACATAATCCGAGTAGGGGCACTTGTAGTCGTATATCCTCCCCGCGGTTATCTCTATTGTCCTCTTGGTGATATTGTCGAGAAAAGTCCTGTCGTGCGACACCAGCACCACCGCGCCGGCATAGCCTTGCAGAAAGTTCTCAAGCCATTGTATCGACTCTATGTCCAGGTGGTTGGTGGGCTCGTCCAGCAGCAGGAAGTCGGGCTGCCTGAGCAGCAGCTTGGCAAGCTCTACCCGCATCTGCCACCCACCGCTGAATTCCGCCACGCTCCGACCAAAGTCGCTATGCTTAAATCCCAGGCCTAGCAACACCTTCTCGCTCTTCTCCTGCCGGCTGTCGGCACCCAGCATGGCCACCTGCTCCGTCACCTCGTTGTGGCGGTTCAGCAGCCGAGTATACTCCGCCGACTCATAGTCCGTGCGTTCGGCTATCTCCTCCGTGAGCCGCTGTTGTAGTGCCAGCAGCTCGTCGATGCGGCTGAAGGCCGTCAGGGCCTCGTCGATGACGCTGCGCCGTGTGTCGGGCACCATCTCCTGTGGCAGATAGCCCACCTCCTGGCCCGAGGCTATCACCATCGTGCCCGTCTCGGGCTGCTGCCAGCCGCAGAGTATCTTCAGCAGTGTCGACTTGCCAGCCCCGTTCTTGCCCACCAGACCTATGCGGTCGTGGTCGCCGATATTAAAGGTAACATTGTCAAAAAGATTGGTGCCTGTAAACTGCACCGACATATTGTTTACTGCCAGCATATTATTTCTCTAGTTCTTGTAGGGGTAGTGATTACAGTAGTTCTAGTAAAAAAGGGCTGCCCTCTGGCAGCCCTTTTTCTCAGCCAATGCAGATTGTTTTACTGCAGGTCGAAATTGACAGGCAGGTTGAACTGCGTACGCACGGGTTTGCCGCGCTGCTTGCCGGGCTTCCACTTAGGCATCGACTTCACGACGCGCACAGCTTCGGCACCGCAACCGCCGCCAATGTCGCGCAGCACCTTCACCTGGCCCACGCTGCCGTCCTTCTCAACCACGAAGGATACGAACACCTTACCGGTGATGTTGTTCTCCTTGGCAAGCTGCGGGTACTTGATGTTGTCGGCGATAAACTGCGACAGGGCTCCAAGGCCGCCGGGGAACTCGGGGTCTTCCTCCACAACGAGGAACACCTCCTCTTCCTCTGCCACGTCCTCTTCTTCAATCTCCACTTTGGTGAATTCTTCCTGAGCCTTGTTGGCGTTGTCTTCGGCATTGATGATGCCTACTTCGTTGGTCAGCTCAGCGTCGTTCTCCACCACGGTCAGGTCTGTTACAACCTGCTCGGGCTCTTCGGGTGGTGGTGGCGGTTCGTCGGGTTGATCGGTTTGGATGATGTCGGCATCAATCTCCATGTCGGCAGCACGCATGTTCACCTCCTTTACTTCCTTCTCGTATGAACGTACGTTGAACGCGACTAGAGCGGCAGCCAAAATCACCACCAATCCGATTTCCAGATACAGTCCTCTGCGATTTTCGAGGTCTGCCTTGGGGGTTTTCTTTGCTTCCATATTATTGAACTTTAAATTGTTGTTTATACTTTTTGGTGCTTTTAGGGCATCTTTTTTCAACCGCTAAATTACGATTTTTTCTTCAATTATCAACATTCCGTTGTAAAAAAAACGAATTTTCAACGATTTTTAACATTTGTTTTTCCCTCATTTCCCGCGCCTCTTGGACGTCGTTTTTCGGCTCTTCTTTCCCCCTTATGTTCCTCCCTTTTTTGCCTTATTTCATGCCCGCCACCCTTGCCTCCCTTGGCCCACCTTTTCTTGCCCTCCTAGGCAGCCTCTCCCTCTCAGGATTCCTCCTTCCCCTGCCGTCGCTGCCCCTTTGCATCTTCATACCTATGCTTGCTAGCTGTTCTGCCCCCATACGCTTGCCGTTCAGCGGTGGGCAGCAGGCCGGCTGGCAAACCTTGTTGGGTAGCAAGCGGTACTTATCGGCAGCCTAGTGTCATATTAAGTAAAATGTAGTAGCTACCGGCTGTCGGCGTAGTTTTTTTTATATGGCCAATATCTTTCCATTAATAAATGTATCAATATTTGGGGTGTGTTAATAATGTGACACGTTGTGTTAAATATCTATAATATTGCATGCGTTGTCTCATTTCGGTGTGCGCTATTTGGAAAAAGATAGTACTTTTGCAGGTTGAAAATTAATCCTCAGTATTGTATAAGATATTGGTCTGTAAGACGTTATCTTAAAATGGGACATCTTGAGGATGCTTTATTTTCCCTAACTGCCCCATTTTTATATGCAAACACTGAGCGGTGAATGTTTCATCCTTGAATTCGAAAAGATTTGTTAAATAGTAGTAAAAAGAAAAAACATATTGTAATAAGGCATTATGCTTTTCCCTGACGACTGGAGTATGGAAGACGATGTGCCAAGTGGTATAACATTGACAACAAGTGGCGTGAATACCATCACTGCTGCTAATTGGCACCGACTGGAGGCTGTGGGCGCAGTGTTTCTGCCTGCTGCAGGCTACCGTATTGCTACTGAATCTGTGAATATTTGGCAAGATTTTGAGGGTAATTATAAGGTTGGTTATTATTGGACTAATCTGCGTGCCGGCGGTTCGAGCGAGGCAAAATATATGCAGTATAGTTTCTATTCAGATCGTTATGCAGCCACGTTATCGTCAGCTGATGCTCAGACACATTTTGGCCATTCGGTGCGTTTGGTTAAGTCGGCTCCCGGCTATAATATGACCGGACGCTGGAATTAAAAGAGATATAAGTGTTTCATCGTAATGCTTTTTTGGGCGGGCGGCCTTTGTTCTTAGGGCTGCCCGCTTTTTTTAGCGCAGTTTTTTTTCGCCATGTGGGGAAAAAGTACTATCTTTGCACATCAATTCTTTTTTATTATGAAACGTAGAGTACTTGTTTTTCTGTCGCTTGCCACTGCGGTGGCGGGCTTGGCGTTGGGTGGCTGCAAGCAGTCGTCGCCCTGTGTGTTCAAAGCTATTGTTGAGGAGTTGCCGGGTGACATCGTCACTCCGCCACTCGACATGGAGCAGCCCCTAGCCTTGTGGGACGACGGCCTGGCCCTGAGCCAGTGTGCCATCACCGCCATGAATGAGGGGCTATACACCATTGAACGTGCCGACAGCACGCTCTTGTCGGGCGTGGCCCGTATGGTCTATCCTGCCATGGCAGCTGTGGAGGCCGAGTATGTGCGCCTCGACACGCTGCAGCGTTCTCTGCCCATGGGCGAGGGAATGGTACGCTATGGCGAAACTACCGTGGAGGAGCCCAATAAGGTGGTGCTGAAGGCCGTGAGCGGCATGTTGCGCCTTGATCTGACCACCGACGTGCCGTTGAAGAGTGTGACCCTCAGCACCGACGACAGCAACCGCTTTATGACTGGTCTCTTTTCGGTGACGAACTATCCCTTCCCGGTGCTCACCGCCACCGACGAGTCGTGTCGCCATCTGACCCTTACGGGCCTTGAGGGCATCGCTTTTGACGAAGGCGGAGAGGTGTGCTGCTATCTGGCACCGGGCTGCTATAAGACCTTCACTGTGCTGCTCACCGCCATCGACGGCCGTAGCTGCACCAAGAGCCTTAAGGAGGACAAAGAGGTGGTGGTGGACCGCAACCGTGTAGTCACCATCCATCTCGGCTCCACCGAGGAGCCCCTGGTGTTTGAATAGCTTGGCCGCCCGCTTCCCCTGTCAGTGTGGTACCACCATGGGGGGGCTCAGCCCTGCTCCCGTCCTTGCAGGGCAGGAGTGAGCGTCGGCACTTGTGGCAGGCATGTCGAGAAATATTGAAGGAAGAACGAGTAATATTGAAGGAAGAAAAAATATTTTTTTTGATGGTTTAAAAAAAAGTTGTATCTTTGCATCCTCAAAATATGAGTCACGGCTGTGCTTTTTTAGCTCTTAGTGATTGTGCCTCATGTTTTTTGCAAGATTTGGTTACTTGATGATTGTCCAATGGTGTAATGGCAGCACTCCAGATTTTGGTTCTGTCAGTCCAGGTTCGAGTCCTGGTTGGACAACAAAAAAAGTAGGAAATTGAGAATTGAGAATTGCATATTATGGTGCCACACCGCATGATTCTCAATTCTCAATTTTGCATTCTCACGATAAAGAAAGATAATACAAAGCATCATGGCAGAACTGACCGAACAAGAACAAATACGCAGAAACTCGCTCAACGAGCTGAAGAAACTGGGCATCGACCCCTATCCCGCAGCATTGTACGAGGTGAACGCCAAGTCGAACGAGATATTGGAACGCTATCCCCAGGACAATACGCTCTATCAGGACGTCAGCATCGCCGGCCGTATCATGAGCCGCCGCATCATGGGCGCCGCATCGTTTGTGGAGCTGCAGGACTCCTATGGCCGCATACAGCTCTATGTGAAGCGCGACGAGATTTGCCCGGGCGAGGACAAGGCAATGTACAACACGGTGTTTAAACGCCTGTTGGACATTGGCGACATCATCGGGGTGAAAGGCTATGTGTTTGTTACCCAGATGGGTGAGACTTCGATACATGTCAAGAGCCTCACGGTGCTGAGTAAGAGCCTCCGTCCGCTGCCTATCGTGAAGGAGAAGGACGGCGTGGTCTATGACGCTTTTAGCGACCCCGAGCAACGCTACAGAATGCGCTATGTGGACCTGATAGTGAATCCGCAGGTGCGCAAGGTGTTTGAACAACGTGCCGTGATAGTGAACACCATGCGCGAGTATTTCAACGAGCAGGGCTATCTCGAGGTGGATACCCCCGTGCTGCAGAGCATCCCCGGCGGCGCGGCGGCACGCCCCTTTGTGACCCATCACAACGCCCTGGACATCGACCTCTATCTGCGTATAGCCAACGAGCTCTATCTGAAACGCCTTATTGTGGGCGGATACGCGGGCGTGTATGAGTTCAGCCGCAACTTCCGCAACGAGGGCATGGACCGCACACACAACCCCGAGTTCACCTGCATGGAAATATATGTCGCCTACAAGGACTACAACTGGATGATGACCTTTGTGGAGACTATGCTGAACAAGATAGCCATGCGCCTACACGGCACCACCAAGGTAATGGTGTGGGGCAACGAAATAGATTTCAAGGCCCCCTTCCGTCGTGTGCCCATGTGCGAGCTCATCAAGGAGCAGACGGGCTACGACGTGGCCGAGATGGACGAGCAGCAGCTGCGCGACACCTGTAAGGCCTTGGGCGTGGAGACTGACGAGACGATGGGCAAGGGCAAGCTGGTGGATGCTATCTTCGGCGAGAAGTGCGAGCATACCCTCATTCAGCCCACTTTTGTTACCGACTACCCCATTGAGATGTCGCCCCTCTGCAAGCGTCATCGCAACAACCCCAATCTCACCGAGCGTTTTGAGCTGTTTGTCAACGGTAAGGAGCTGGCAAACGCCTATAGCGAGCTGAATGACCCTATCGACCAGCTGGGCCGCTTCCAAGAGCAGCTGCGCCTGAGCGAGAAGGGCGACGACGAGGCAATGTTTATCGACATGGACTTTGTGCGCGCCCTGGAGTTCGGCATGCCTCCCACCTCGGGTATGGGCATCGGCATAGACCGTTTGGTGATGATGATGACCGGCGAGCAGAGCATACAGGATGTGCTGCTCTTCCCCCAAATGAAGCCCGAAAAGAAAGCCGTGGTCACTACCGACGATGAGTTTGTGCAGCATGGTGTGGCGGCCGAGTGGGTGCCCATGCTCCGCAAGGCCGGCATTAATACCCTGGCCCAACTGAAAGAGGCCAACCCCAACAAGCTCTACAACGACCTCAACGGCTTGAGAAAGAAAAACAAGCTGGATATCCCACCCGTCCAGAAAGAGGCAGTGGAAAGCTGGATTAACGGCTGATGGCGGCTATGGAAGTAAAGCAGTTTGTATTCAACCATTTTATGGTTAATTGTTATCTGCTCTGGGACGAGGAGACGAAGCAGTGTGCGATAGTAGACCCCAGCGCCGAGGCAACGTATGAGGATGAACGCCTGGCTCAGTTTGTCGACAAGCAGGGGCTGAAAGTGGTGAAGGTGCTGCTGACCCATGCTCATGTCGACCACATAGCCGGGCTGCGCCAGGTGTGCGAACGCTATAAGCTGCCCGTCACCATGCACCGCGACGGGCTGAAACTGCTGAAACAGGCCGAGGCCTACGGCTCGATGATGGGCTTTATGGTGTCGGCCATGGACGACCTGCCCACCCAGTTTGTGGAAGATAACCAGGTGCTGAAAATAGGGACTGGCTCGGAGATAGAATGCAGGTATGTGCCGGGCCATTGTCCGGGCAGTATGGCCTTTGTGCTGCACAACGAGAAGATGGTGATTACGGGCGACGCCTTGTTCCACGGCAGCATAGGGCGCACCGACCTTCCCGGTGGCGACTACCCCTTGCTGATAGAAAAAATACGCAGCCGCATAATGGTGCTGCCCGACGACTATATGGTGCTGCCCGGCCACGACGACCATAGCACCATTGGCGAGGAGCGCCGATACAATGGTTTTCTAGTCTAGAAGCTCTATTAAGAGGACGCCTAGTAACTGCCTTGCAATTAAAGTCTTTAAAGTGGGTTCTATTAATTGCTTGCAATTATAGTCTTAGAAGCTGTTTAAATTTGATTGATGAAGTTTATTATGGACATGAACGAGCAGGTTTTTCTTCTTTTCGATTGCGCAATGGGGTTCCATTGTAATTGAGAAAAGAAGAAAAAGATGCCGTTCAGGTGCTTTAAGAAAA
>JAFRRK010000057.1 GCA_017428115.1 Bacteroidales bacterium
CAACATGTCCCAATGTCGCGTCTCTTCGAGACGCAGAATAGTAGGGGTTTCATTGACCCCACACTACGTTCCTTGTGTGGGGTTATTGAGATTCAGCCTCTTCGAGGCTGTAAAAAATCAGTCTTTTATCAAACTAGAGCCTTATTGTTTAAAATTGTTTGACGTTTAAAAATGCCTCGGGTTTAATAATCAGAACCTTAGCCAACTCCATCGTTACACCATATTTTTTTATCGTTACTTCGTTGAAAAGTGAGAAGGGGCAAGTGCCCCGTTACTGCGTGGAGCTTAGCTCTCAGCTCATTCTTCCTTTCGTCATTTCTTCGTCTCAGGAAACAGAGGCACGACGAAGGTTCGGCGGGAGAATGATGATGTGTGCTACCAGCGGTCTGATATAATTATACTGGAAAAGGGGAAAAAATAGGGTGCCCGTTTTGAAATAAAAAAAGTGGCACATCGTTGTACAATGCGAGAGCAAAGATAGCCCGCTTTCTTTGCCGAGCCAAAGCAACGTCACGACACGAAGTAAAGTGGGAGATGATGACGATGACGATGACAATAGGGGTGAGGGGGCATCGGCAATTGGAATCTATTGCAAGGGTGTTTTTGGTTAAAAATTTGTTATTTACAGAAAAAAATGTATCTTTGCAATATTGAAATACTAATAATAATATAATTATGACTAAGTGTAACAAACATTTAACCATTCTTTTGGGACTATTGGTGTTGCCCTTTTTCTTGTTTACGGGCTGCCTAAAAGAGGGCGATGAGACGATAGTGCTGCCCTTCCCCAATGGAAAAATCCCTTACGATGTCATTCCCGAGCAGGTGCAAGACTCGCTGACCGACTTGGGCTTTGTCATCCACGAGGGAGTGTATCCTCCCACCATCGAAGGCAAGTATGTGGCATCCCCCATGGACCTGCAGCACGCCTCTGATGAATACTACAATCCCAATTTCCGCTATCTGTATATGTCGTTTGCCGGCCAGCAGCGCCGTGGCAAGATTAACTACAGCCAGATACAGTACGACACCATCTTCCTCAATGAGCAGCAGCTGAACGATGCTATTGGCGATGCGATGCGCGCCCATGTGATAGGCGAGGGAGAGGATTTCACGATGTATTGCATCCAGACCATCTCGCCCGACTCGACCTGGTGGTGCACGACGGCCTCTGTCGTATCGGGCACCCTCACTAAGACAGGCATCAAGGATTGCCAGTATGCCCAATACATCATCGACCGTGGGGGCGATGTGAGCCGCCTGCCCGAGGTGGGCACCTTCCGCTTCTGGAACGATGGCGACAACTTTGCCTCAAAGATTTTTAGCAACCTCACAGACTAGCAGCTTATGAAACGTAACGTATTCTTTTTATTAGCAATGGCGATGATCGCCAACATCGTTGTGGCTCAAAGCCCCGCACCCAAGGGGGCTGATGCAGCGGACAAGGACACCGTTGTGTTTCCACGCAACTTGGTGGGCATACGTGGGGGCCTGAACCTTGCCAACATGGCTTACTCTTACGACCCAATTAACCAATACTACGACCGCCACCTGCAGCCACAGGGCATGATAGGCCTGTTTGGCCACTTCCACTTGGGCCAGAGCAATTTTGCCATCCGTCCCGAGATTTCGTTTGTGGGCCGCGCCGACAGCCTTAACTGGCTTGACGTGCGCTACCGGCTGAAGGCACACTACCTGGACCTGCGCCTACCGGTCACCTATAACTTCAGATTCGAGAACCGGTATGTGTCGCCCTACCTGATGGTGGCACCGCAGCTGAACATGGCCTATGGCGGCAAGGTGAGCTACTGGGCCGACGACTACCCCGCAGGGGCCTTTGCCGACATCACCAAGGCTGATATCAACGGCTACGACGCCAGCCTGCTGTTCGGTGCCGGTGTCGACTTCCTGATTCCGACCAAGGGCGTCCCGGTGCTGCTGTCGTTGGAGGCAGGCTATAACCTTGGCTTGCGCAACACTTTTGCCGATCGCGAGAGGTTGGACAATCCCAACGTTGCCGCCGACAGCCGCTCGGTGATAGCCAACCCGTTCTATGGAGACGAGCTGTATCAGGAGACCCGCAAGAACCGCGGCATCGAGTTGGCAGTGCGTGTTGCCCTGCCTATCGACGACAGCTGGAAGGCTAAGCGCCGCAATGTGGTGGACATTCCCTGCCCCGACACGGTGTATCATTCTGACACGGTGTATCACTCCGACACAGTATTTGTAGTGACGCACGACACCACCATCCACAGGCAGACCGACACGGTCTATATCCTGCAGCCGACATCTAACAACAACGACAGCCTTGAGTATGTGCGTAAGGACTGCTACTCGTTTGGCGAGATGTATGCCTTCATCAAGCTGGGTGTAGACATCAGCGACAAGCGGATATGCCTGTTTAATATCAACTTTGACTTTGACTCGTACCGCCTGCGCAGCGAGTCGTATCCGCACCTTGACGAGGTGGCCATGATGATGAATGCCTTCCCCGAGATGCGCATCAAGATTATCGGCCACACCGACAGCCTGGGCTCGGACAAGTATAACCAGACACTTTCGCTCAATCGTGCCAAGTCGGTGATACGCTACCTGCAGACCAAGGGCATCGACAAGAGCCGCATGGTGCCCGAGGGCTTTGGCGAGAAGTATCCCATCGACACCAACAGCACCCCCGAAGGCCGCTTCCACAACCGCCGAGTGGAGATAGAGGTGCTGAATGTGGGCATCCGCAATACCGATGGTAATCAATAAAACAAACACTAACAAATATGTATAAATCAACACCTTTCCGTTTTTCAGCCATCGTGCTCCTAGCACTGCTATGCTGGGGTGGCGGCATGCAAGCACAGCAAGCCATCACCAGTTTTGGCGGTGACGCCACCAGTATCACGGGCTCGCTGAGCTACAGCGGGGGCGAAATAGCTGTGAAGACCGCCTATGCCCCAGCCATCACCGTGGTCAACGTCACCGAGTCCTTCTCAGAAGGTGTGCAGCAGCCCCTTACTGCCCGCGACGTGCAGTACCAAGGCATTGACGCCCTCAACGTCAGTGTGGCGCTCTATCCCAACCCCACGGCTGACAATGTCATCCTTGAGTGCGACCAGCCCACACAGCTGTCATACACACTTTATAACACTAATGGGCAGATGCTGTCGCGCGGCACATATCAAGGAGGACAGCAGACAATCGACCTCCAGCAATATGCCGTCGGCACCTATATGCTGCACATTACAACACCCGATCAATCAAAAAAGAACATTTACAAAATTATTAAGGCCAAATAGTCATGAAGAAAGTACTTACCACGCTATTAGCAATCGTTACCTTTGCAACACTCTATGCACAGGCTCCCCAAGGGTTTAACTATCAAGCTACCGTCCGCAACGCTGCCGGACAGCTGATGACCAACCGCACCGTTGGAGTGCGCATCAGCATCCTACAAGGCTCAAGCGTAGGCACCATCATCTATCAGCAAGAAGCTCCGGTGAACACCAACGCCAACGGTCTTTTCACCCTTATCGTTGGTGATAATTCGGCCGATTTTGCCAATATCAACTGGGCCAACGGCCCCTATTACATCCACAGTGAGATTGACCTCGCCGGTGGCACCAACTACACCCTTTCTACCACTCAGAAGATTCTGGCCGTGCCCTATGCACTCTATGCCAACCTGGCGGGCAAGGCCGAGAGCGTGAGCGACGACTGGACGTATAACGAGCACGACCCCTATTTCCGCGACTGGGGCTACCTGTACGACAGCCTGCGCAATGTTCCGACCAATCTGAGCCAGTTTAACAACGATGTGCACTACCTCACCGCGGGCGACCTCCTGCTCACCCTTCACGGCGACACGCTCTTCATCAATGGCGGCAGCTATGTCATCCTGCCGTTCAACATGCGCGGCACCATTGAGTGGGACAGCGTGCTGAACCACCCCACCCACCTCAGCCAGTTTATCAACGACCTCGGATTTATCACCGATGAGACCCAAGGACTCAACGATGTGATAGCCATCAACAACAATGCCTACAACCAAATTAAGAACGTTTATGCCCCCACCGACCCGCTCGATGCAGTGAATAAGGCCTATATGGATTCTGCCCTCGCCGCAGAGGTGGCAGCACTGAATGCCCGCATCGACAGCCTCAACAACCGTTTGGACAGCCTTAACGCCACCTATAACTACTATTTCGACAGTGTGAACAACCGCATCTACCAGTTGGAACACCCCCGCATCAATGGTGCTCTTCCTGGAATCTTCAGCGTAGGCGCCAACACCCGCATCAACTTCTCCCAGGGCAACCTTCAGTACCGCCCCCGCATCAAGACTTGGCGTTTTGCTGTGAACCAATACGATGTGGCCGGCAGCGCCAACAACAATGTCTATATGCAGGCTTACTGCTCTGACTGGATCGACCTCTTTGGCTATGGCACCAGCGGTTGGGACGGTGGCGCAGGCCGTTTCATGCCCTACGAGACCACAACGAACAATACCGAGTATACCGAGGACCCGAACGGCAACGACCTGACGGGATTCTATGCCAACGCCGACTGGGGCTACTACAATCCCATCATCAACGGTGGCAATCAGACTGCCCTGTGGCGCACCCTCACCTCTACGGAATGGACTTATCTCCTCACCCAGCGCACTAATGCCGAGCAGCTTAAAGGTATGGCCACCGTGGAGAACACCCCCGGCTATGTTATTCTTCCCGACACCTGGGTATGCCCCACCGGCCTTACCTTTGTGAACTCTAACAGCAGCTACACCGACAACGTGTACAGCGCCGCCAACTGGGCCATCATGGAAGCTGCAGGTGCTGTGTTCCTGCCCGCTGCCGGCCAGCGCAGCAGCAGCAACACCACTAATGTGGGTACCATTGGCAATTACTGGTCTACCAGCCACGTAAATGGAACCACTGGCTACACTTTCCACATAGCCCCTAATGCCAATCAGATGGACAACACGGTCACTTATTCGACCGGCTGCTCGGTCCGTCTTGTCCGCGAATACTAATCCATTTTTGTATATCGCTATAGAGGGTGCCTCACAGGTGGGGCACCCTCTTTTGTTTCACCACCTTGGCAAATAGGCAGTCGCTGCAACATATTATTAGGCAGTGGCATTATGATTTTTTTTCAATTCAACCCATATTATATGGAAACAAATGTGTAAATTTGCACCGTAAAAGAAAAATGCAAAACATGACATTACAAGAGAAAATAAAAGAGGTGCCGGGGCTTGCTTTTGTGACAGAGAACATGGAGCTGATGTCGTCGGCAGGACGGCGACGCATGTTGGAACAGCCTTTTTTCACCACACTCTCAGATTTGGAACGCGAGCAATCCATTGTGGCTTTTCTGCGAGGGCGCATAGCGTCTGCCGCATACGCCCAACCTCTAATGGTGCTGCGCCACCAACTGATGCAGCTGCATGACCTGCGCAGCACATTAAACAGCCTGCGTTCACATATGATACTTAGCGAGGTGGAACTGTTCGAAATAAAGAGCCTCGCCTTCTTATGTAATCACAGTCGGAAGGCCCTGACAGGGATGGAGGCGGACAAAATGTTCAATCTGCCTGACCTCACCGAGGTGTTTGAGCTGCTGGACCCCGACCATACCGGTATACCCAACTTCTATATCTACGACAGCTACGACAACCGACTGGCACCCCTGCGGCGAAAAATGAAAGAGGCCGACGACAGGCTGATGAGCGAACTGCTGGCAGAACAGAACGAGATACAACAGGAGGTGATAGGACGTCTGTGCGACTCATTGCACCCCTACGCCGACAGGCTTACCCAGGCCTTAGAAGAGATGGCATACATCGATTTTGCCTTAGCCCGCGCCACTCTGGCCGAGCAATGGGGATTGCAAAAGCCACAAGCGCTATCAACAGAAGATACCACACAACCGATGCTGCTTGGACTCTTCAACCCACGTCTCAAACAACACAACGAAACCGTAGGACTACGTTATCAGCCGATAGACATAGAGCTAATCAAAGGGGTAACCCTGGTGACGGGAGCCAACATGGCGGGTAAGACCGTATTGCTAAAAAGTATTGGAGTGGCACAATTGATGTACCAGTTTGGATTTCCTATCCCAGCCACTAGCGCAAGGATGAAAGCCGTTGACGATGTGGTGTTTTGTATCGGTGACGAGCAGAACGAGATGAACGGGCTCAGCAGCTATGCCGCCGAGATTACACGTGTGAGCGACGTGCTGCACCGCAGCGAGAGCGAACGCCTGATGGTGTTGATTGACGAGCCTGCCCGCACCACAAACCCCGTAGAAGGTAAGGCCCTGGTGCAAGCAATAGTCACCATCATGCAGCAACACGACTCTTTCACCATGATAACCACCCACTACAGCCAATTGGGTGTGGCCTGTAGGCGTCTGCGGGTGAAAGGGTTTGTAGAACAACTGGCCGATATGCCTCTAACAGCTCAGACTATCAACCGCTTTATCGACTACTCACTAATTGCTGATACTAGCGACGAGGTGCCACAAGAAGCATTGCGCATTGCCGAACTGCTGGAATGCCACCCCGAATTGATACGCCAAGCCCGCAATTTCTTAATGACTTAGACTCTATTACCATGAAATTCCTACACACTGCCGATCTTCATCTGGGACAGATAATGTATCAGAACTACGGCCGAGAGGATGAACATCGCCATTTTTTTGAACAGCTGGAGCGCTGGTGTGGCGAATACCAACCCGATGCGCTTCTTGTCAGTGGCGATATTTTCGACATTCAACAGCCTAGTGCCGCCACTAAGCATGCCTTTAACGAATATTTTGTCGACCTACATCACCGCTATCCCGAGATGTGCATTGTCGTCACTGCCGGCAACCACGACTCGGCATCGCGCATACAGGCCGACAACGTAGTGTGGCAGCTGGGCAATGTGACACTGGTGGGACGTCCGCCTGCCAGTGGCTGCACACAACTACCCGACGGCTGGCAGGAGGAATACATCGTAAGGCTGGAGGGAAAAGGCTACATCATCAGCCTACCCTATATGGTGGGGTCAAAACGAGAGGTGATGCAACGACTTCTAGACTATGTGGCACACGATAACCAGCGAGGCCTACCCGTGGTGATGATGGGCCACACTGCGGTGGTTGGCACCGACTACACCGGCCACAATTTCGACATAGGGAACCTGCAGGCGCTCGACATTGAGGAACTGGGAAAAGGCTACGACTATGTGGCATTAGGCCACATTCACCGCCCTCAAACCATAGGACACCTGCAAGACGAGCAGGAGACAGAAAGTGTCTATCCGGCAGGAACTATTCGCTATTCGGGAAGTGCTCTGCATGTAAGCTGCGACGAGTGCTACCCCCATACGGTAAGCCTAGTGGAGATAGCGAAACACGGTGGCGAAGTGAGGCTAAAACGACTACGCATTGACGAGCTGAGACACTTCTACGAACTGCCGACAGACCACTCGGCCCATAGCTGCAACGAAGCTCTGGAGGCTCTAAAAACTTTTGCTCAAGAAGGAGGACGGGGATATTTTCGCTTCAAGATGGACTACAGCACAGATATCCCTTCGGATTTTAACCAACAGGTATACGAACTGCTGGAGGAATACAACAACGAACTACGCTACAACCCAAAGATAATATGGACCGACATCCCCGACAAGCAAGAATCGGCAGAACGGCTTGTATTTGATGTACCAGACCTACAGCAAATGACCAACCCCATGGAATTCATAGAAAAGACCATTGACCACTATAGCGGACTCACCCTCGACGAGATACGGGGTGCTTTTGATGAGATTGAAACAGAATGTAATCGTATGCAGGAAGAAGGGAGGTCTCATAAATGAAAATCAAGGAACTCCATTTACGCAATATCGCCTCAATTGAGCGTGCCGATATCGACTTTGAAAAAGACCTCACTGACCCTTCTACTGGCGAACCGTCAAGAATATTCCTCATCTCGGGCGACACGGGTGTAGGCAAGACGGCACTCCTAGACGGCATAGCCCTCGCGCTCTATAAAACCACCCCGCGCATTGCGGGCGTGGTGAACCCCAAAGAGAACAGCTTTGAAAATCGCAATGGTGAAACAATCAGCATCAATAGTCTTAGCCAATACACCCGACTGGGTATATCTCCTAAGGACGATTGCTATAGCGAAGTGGTCTTCGAGGGCAACGACGGATTAGAATATAGAGCGAAAGTGGAGTTGGGCTACACCCGTAATGGTACCTACCGGGAGAGCCGTTGGACCGTGAAGATTGGTGAAGCCGATTGGGAGAGGGTGGACAATCGCGACAATCAGATACAACGAGCCATCGGACTATCGTTCCAGCAATTTAACCGCATGGCCATGCTGGCACAAGGACAATTTGCCGCATTCCTTTGCGGAGATAAAAAAGAACGTGAAGAGATACTGGAACAGCTGACGAATACCGAAATATTTTCCACTTACGGCGCGGCAATCAAGAATATCTTCGACCGTGCTAAAGAGGACAAAAAGATTGCTGAAAACACCTACCAGACCGAATCAGCACACATTCTGCCACCAGAGACAGTAAACCAGCTCTCGCAACAGGTAGAAGTGTGCGGCAAGGAAGCCAACCAGCTCCAACAACAGATAAACCAAATAGAAGAGACAATTGCAAATGTATCATTTATTCTAGACAGCGAACAGAAGGCAGCTATTGCACGTCAACGAATGGCCGAAGCCCTATCCATACAATCAGGGCAAGAATACAAGACATACAAACAACTTACCACCGACTGGCGCGCAACTGAGCAACAACGCCAACAGCTGATAGAGCTACGCAAAGCCAAACAGGGACATGCAAATGCCCTAGCCGAACTAGCCACACAGCAGAACACTTTTGGAGTACTCAGCTCCGACTTGAACTGGCGCAAAACACAATTATCCAAATCCACAGAAGAGCTGAAACAGCTGAAACAATGGCTAGCTGAACGAGCCGACCACGAAAACCTCTATATACAGGCCGATGAGACTATAGCCTACCTCAACAGCTATGCCACCCGTGAGAAAAAAAATAGCGAACTGACCAACAACCTAACGAAAGCTGAAGAATCCACACAAGCATTGCAAGATAAAGTCACTGAAGCCACTTCAGCCCACGCCCACGCCAAGGAACAAGTGGATGAAAAGGACCAGGCCATCCATCGCATCCAACAGCAACGAGACAGTCTGCAGCCCAACACCATTGCCCTACAGCTCTCCTCCAACGCCGAACGCAAGAAGCAAATCGAACATTGGATTGAAAAATATAAACAATTCGCCAATCAACGAACAACAATTGCCAACACTTCTACCGAAATAGCCAATGACCGTAAGCTACTAAACGCACTAGATGAGCAATGCACAAATGCCACACAAGTGAGCGACCTTGCCCATAGGCGATACGAAGAGGCTTTGCAACGCTATAGAATAATGAGCAGCAGCGTTGACGACACCCTGCGAGGAATTCGTGCACGACTAGCCGAGATACATGCCGACAGGTGCCCCCTATGCGGACAAAGTATAAAGCAGCTTCCCCTTGACGAGGAAATGTCACAGATACTTCTTCCTTTAAAGGAGGAACAGCAAAAGCGTCGTCAAGAATATGACCATGCGTCGCAACAACTGAACGACATACAAAAGCAGCGCAACACCCTTGCCGGAGAAATAAAAGTGAGAGAGGAAAGCCTGAATACACTTCAAAACACCTTGCAAAAGGAAGAAAGCATCCTAAGCAAAGAGATTGAGAATGAGAACCTACACTATGACGATACATTCCCCAAACAGGCCGAGGACATCCTACAGGAGATCACACAGAAAACAACACTACTAGAACAGCAACGCCTTCAAGTTGAAACACTACAACGCCAATGGCAACAACTACTCGAGGAAAAGAAACCCTTGGAAAAGAACCTCGGCAACGCACAGCAAAAACTATCAGACGCATCACACGCCCTTCAAAGTAATGCCGATACTATCAGCAGCATAAAAGTACAAATCCGTGCGGAGCAAGAGGAATTGATGCAACTATCAGACATTCTCAACCAAAGGATTGCCTCTTTCTACCCCGAATGGCGAAAACAACTCCAAGCCCTTCAACATACCCTTAAAACATCTGCCAACGAATACCTCAAGCAAAAAAAAGCCTACGACACACTCACTCAACGGATAGAAACAGAACAAGCCACCCACAACAATATAGAGGAACTACGGAATGCCCTGCTTGCAAACCATGGCCTATGGAACCTCTCCTATCTCCCGCAACAGCATCCTTCCTCAAATATTATGGCCGAGTGGAACGCCCTGTCTTCACAAGTGACAGCCATCGACAGCCGCATCGCCTTGCACCACGACACCATACAACAATGCAACACGCTCCTAAACGAATGGTACCTCAACACACATCACACCGAGGCAGACCTTGACAACCTCATCAAAAAACAACCGCTGCTTCAAGCTGCCGAACAATTTGTACGACAAACCGACGAAACCATCCGCTCAGCCACTGATGCACTGTCAGAAGCCAAATCCAACGCCCTCGCCAGCCGAGAAAAAATGGGCTTGCAACCCTCTGAACCCATACCCAACCTCGAGGCTCTGAAGCAACAGAAAACAGAGCTGACAACACAAAAAGAGCAAACAAATGCCACACTCGTAGCTACCAAAAAACAACTAGAAACAAATGTAGAAAACCTAGAACTACTAGCTGCCAGCAAACAAAGGATGGAAGCCAGCCTAAACCGCTATGCCCTATGGGACAAACTCAACAGGCACTTTGGCGGCACACGTTTCCGTACACTGGCTCAGACCTATATATTACGTCCGCTTCTTATCAGTGCCAACATTTACTTGAAACAAATAACTGACCGTTATACCCTAACCTGCAACGATGAAAATGACAAACTCTCTATACTAGTCCTCGACCGCTACAACAAAGACGAGGTGCGAAGCGTCACCGTGCTCTCTGGCGGCGAGCGCTTCATGGTGTCGCTCGCCCTGTCGCTCGCACTCTCCTCACTCAACCGCCCCAACCTCAATGTCAATATCCTCTTCATCGACGAAGGCTTCGGCACCCTCGACCAAAAAAACCTCGACAGCGTAATGTCCACCCTTGAGAAACTGCAAGACATTGCCGGACAAAGCAACCGCCGCGTAGGTATCATCTCCCACCGGGAAGAACTAAATGAGCGAATCAGCACTCAAATACAAATAAGACATCACGGCGAAGGCCGCAGCCTCGTAACAATAGTAAACGAATAGTCAACACGAACATCATAAACAAAGCCGCCCTCACATTAGTGGGCGGCTTCGTTACTTTAGGGTATTACAATAATGCTATTTGTTGTCAGCCGTGATGCGCTCAAGCCATTTGAGCATACCCAGCATCACACCCATCGAAATGAGGCAGAAGAGAGCAAACACGCCCCAAGTCATCCACTGATGGGGGAACGAGTTGAGCATCTTTACGCCCAAGAAGATAAACAGGTTGCCAATAGCAGTGGCACTCAGCCAGAGACCCTGGCAGATACCTTGGAGATGCTTAGGAGCTATCTTTGACACAAACGACAGGCCGAGTGGCGAGATGAACAATTCGGCTACAGTCAAGAAGAAATAGGTGATGATGAGTATTGCCGGGGTCGACCGCATACCAGCCTTCACCTCCTCAGGCAAAGCCTTGAACTCGTTGCCCGAAGGATAGTTGTTGGCCACAGCCACACAGATGAGGAAAATATAGGCACATGCTGCAATAAACATACCAATGGCAATCTTGCGGGGTGTGGAAACCTCTTTACCCTTGCGAGCCAAAGAAGCAAATATCCACATCACAATAGGAGTAAGGATAATGACGAAGAAGGGATTGATACACTGCAGAATCTCAGGAGGAATAGCACTGGTGTCCACAAAGTCGCGAGCAAAGATAGAGAGCGACTGTGCATTCTGGTGGAATGAGAACCAGAAGAATACCGCTACGCCAAGAACGGCATAGAGAGCATACATGCGCTGCTTGATCTCCTTGGCATTGGCCTGACGCTCCTCGGGAGTGTAGTCCTCTGTTTTAGCAGCAGTCTTTTTGACAGGATTGGGCAGACGGTTTTTCACACCCAAGAAGATAAGCAACGAGGTCAGCATGGCCAGCACCGAAGCAATGAAGGCAAAATGCACACCCGTGTTGTAGACCTCGAGATAGTTCTGGCAGAAGCCCTGCATATTAGTTGCTGCATCGGGAAACTGCTGAGTGAGGTTGGTGAGGTTCTCCATGTCGTTGCCCTCCATGGTGTTCTGCACGAACTTATGGCAGAGGCGGGGCAGGTCGGCATTGTAGACCATACTCTGGGTCTTGAGCCACCAATTGCGAATGATAGGAGCAATAAAAGGTGCAATAACTCCGCCTATGTTGATGAACACATAGAAAATCTGGAAGCCCGAATCGCGCTTCTCTTTTGCCTGTGCCAGTGCCTCGGGGCCCTTCTTTGCGGCCTCAGCCTCAAAGTCATCGTAAAGCTGGCCCACAATAGCCTGCAGATTGCCCTTGAAAAGACCGTTACCACAAGCTATCAGCACAAGTGCGAGCATCGTGATGACCAACACCCACGAGAATCCACCATGGTCGCTAAAAACAGGTATCGAAAGAATGGCATAACCAACGGCCATCACCACAATACCCCAGATGATGGTACTCTTGTAGTTCTGCGTACGGTCAGCAATAATGCCGCCAGGCAAAGCCAACACATAGATGAGGAAATAAAACACGGCAAACATGATGCCCGAAACCTCATCCGAAATACCGAACTTGGAGCATATAAACAGCACCAATACGGCATTCATAATGTAATAGCCAAAACGCTCGCCCATGTTGCTCAGCGCAGCAGCGATAAGGCCCTTAGGATGTTCCTTCTTTGCCTTGTTAAGGTAATAGATTAGAAATGGGATTACGATGACAAAAACAGCCAGCAAAACACACAGCGGCCTATTTGTCTCCCACAAATGAGTAATACCGTTCATAGTTTGATTTTTTTGATTATTAATATATTAAAAATGTCCTATACGAGTATTATGAATTTTTTAAACATGCAAAGATACGAATATTTCTGAATAAATCGTATCTTTGCATTACAATTTAACAAAAAAGGAATGACCCCAACCCTGATTGATACCGCCCTCCACGCCCTACGCCAAGGACTCACTCTTCTCTACCCCACCGACACCATCTGGGGCATAGGCTGCGATGCCACCAACGAAGATGCCGTAGAACGAATCTACCGCATCAAAGAGCGCGACCACAACAAGTCAATGCTTGTCCTTGCCAACGAGCAGATGCTTGCACCGCACATCCCATCCGAGGTCCGACAGCTGCTCCTCCATAGCCAGAGGCCTACTACAGTCATTCTTCCTATTGACATGCTTGCAGTCACCATATCGGATAACCTTCCAGCCTCCGATGGCTCCATCGGTGTGCGCATCCCCCAGTTCGACTTTTGCCAGCAGCTGCTTCACGAACTCAGCAGCCCCTTGGTAAGCACCTCGGCCAACCTATCGGGCCACCCCTCCCCTGCATGCTATGCAGATATCGACCCAATACTCATGCAACGTATCGACTGCTGCCTACCCGACCACACCTCGTTCCACCACCCGCCCGTCGCCCCCAGCCGCATCATCCGCCTCAACCCCGACGGCACCCTGGCCACCCTCCGCGAATAAACGGCAGCCCACCCAAAACAGATGTACTCCCCTTGCCACTATTCCCCTACTCATAATCAACCATTGAAGGCACATACCTTGGTGCGCACCAAGGTGGCCACAACCACTTCATTTTTACTTCCCTTCCGTTGCAATTCCATATTAATAATAGACGAACTATCAAAGAACTAAAGTTTGACAAGTATAATCCAGCTTGCATTCTGAGTCATTTTTGCCATACGCTTTTGTTTCCCTTATCACGGTTGTCAGTCGGGCTGTTTAGTTGATTGAAGCTTACCGCCTTGTTCCTGCATTCTTTCTGTTTTCGTCTCTGGAAACGAAGGCACAACGAAGGCATGACGAAGGCACGGAGTGTGATTGAGGTGAGTGCTGACACCCTTCTGATACAATTATACCGACAAAGGCAAAATTTTAGGGTGCCACTTTTAGAAAAAAAAGTGGCACAACGTTGTACAAAGCGAGAACAAAGAAAGCGAGCATTCTTTGTCGAGCCAAAGCAACGTCACGAAGTAAATTGGGACATGATGACGATGACAATGACAATAGGGATGGATACACGTATCGCACCTTAGTGCACAAATAAGAACAGCCAAGTTAGCAACACTCTGACTCTCACTACAAATAACACCAAGAAACAGCCATTTGTAAAATATATCATGTCACTTTTTGAAGAAAAATGGCTTGTCAAACTTTCGTAAAAGAACTAAAAATAAGGCGTATAGGTCATTTTGCAGGATGATTTTTTGTACTTGTTGTCAATAGGTCAAATTGCAGGATGGCCATTTCAAAAAAAATCAGTACTTTTGCCGCGCAGTTTGAAGCATAGCGGAGCTCTGCTGGGGAGCAACTCCG
>JAFRRK010000058.1 GCA_017428115.1 Bacteroidales bacterium
AACGCATTGGCTTGTCGCCACACCCTTGCCTTCACCATTTTTATTTTGCAAAGTTACTCATAATTTCACGATGCAAATATACGAGAGACGCGACATTGGGACATGTTGGCAAAAATCAGTCATACTTTATACTAGAGCGAAAAAAATAAAAGTGGCATATAGTTTCACAGAGCTAGAGAAATGAAAGCCAGCCCTCTTTGCCGAGCCAAAGCAACGTCACGAAGTATAAAAGTGGGACATAATGACGATGACAATGACAATAGGGATGCATGTATATATCACTTTTTGAAGAAAAAATGACTTGTCAGACTTTAGGTGGGTTCTATAAATACAGTTTTTATGTCGCGTCCCTTCGGGACGCAGTCTCGCAGCGTTTTGACAATCACCGCACTGCGCCTTACGGCTTGTACGGTGTTTCTCCGAGACGTTGCTGCATCTCGACAAATCAAGCTAGCTTGCTTTGCTCTCGACTTCCGCAACGTTATTAACGGTCTTACCTCTTCGAGGTGATTTATAGAAGTCCTCTTTAGGAAGTAAGAACTATGTGTTTTTTGGGGCTTCCGACCTACTTCTTAATTCTTCTTAGTTGCGGCGCGCCTCAGTTTGGATTGCTTTATGCCGAGCGAAAAACCTACCTGCGCGTTGATGGTGACACCTGTGGGTGTGCCAATCAGGTCTCTGTATCGGTCGAAAGTTAGGTAAACTTTGCCGTGCGCCGACAGTAAGAACTGCTCCAATTGGGTGCGATAGTAGGTCTCGTCGTTCGCCATATGGTATTTCACATCTATTCCCACCCGCCAGCAGCCCTCGCTGGGGCCATTGCTGGAGGTGCCGTCGCCCTCGTCATATAGGAAGGCCTGCATGCCGTATCCCACAAAGGGTGTAAGGCTCCACTTCCGCCGATCGATGGTTATAAAGCCATAGTTGATATAGAAGTCGATAGTGGATATTTTGTCGGAGGCGTAGAGTTTGTTGATGTTGTCCACGGCCTCGATTGAGTCGGGCAGGCAGCGCCCTCCACCTATATAGAATCCCATCGCAAACAGATTTCGCCACAGGCTGCCCTCGAAGTCGAAGTACATGCCGCCGCTGGGTGCAAACAGTTTGTGCTGCTCTCCTGCAAATACTTTAGCGCCACCGCCAATGTTGAATGCCATGCTCCATTGGGGTATTATCTTCTCTATGGTGTTTGCTTTTTGATGCTGCTCCACCATGAGGGGGGTGATAGAGTCCATTTTACGCCTCACATCTTGCTCCCAGAAGGCCACCATCTGTGTGTCGGCACCATAATAGGTTTGATGGCAAAAGCTGTCCACCATGTATGTGAGCAGGCGTGTATAGTAGTCCATATTCACAGCTCCGCCAGTGTCTATCACCAGCTGTAGGCGCCGCCGATGCAGCTCGGCCAGGTTGAATGCCACCTGGTTGTAGTGCAGCTGCTGCGATGTGCGATAGTGGGTGTCCACCCACGACATCTTGCGGTCTACATACAGCACAGCCGTCCGGCTCTGCAACTCGATGCCGTTGACTACGTCGTTGCGTCTCTCCACATCAAGGATATATTCCAGATAGGAATGCTCTGGGCCTATGCTCTGGTCCATGGGGGCGAAGTCGGCCCAGGTGAGGGGGCCTTTCTCCCAGCCACGCTTCTCTTGGGCGGTGGTGGGGACGAGAAGTGATAGTAATAGGATGATGTTGAATAAAAAGAATCTCTTCATAGTTGTTGATTGCTATTTCTTGGTCTAAATTATTGCATTACATGGCTTTACTCGCAATGGGCGCGACCGGTCATCAGAGCTATGCCTAGTTGTAGGTTGATGCTAAAACCCGACGGAGTGCCCACCACCGTGTTGAAACGGTTGTAGGTGGCATACAGTTTGGCGTGGAACGACATTATGTCGTGCGACGCATTATAATGTTGTCCGCACAGAAACTCGTTAATCTCCACCTGATTTGAAAAAATATAGTGTAGGTCCACCCCTAGATGAAGTCCACCGTCAGTGGGCCCGTGAGAACTTTCGTCCATGGCGTTATAGTAGTATTGCTGCCAACCATAGCCCACGAAGGGGGTGGCACGCAGGTGTGCGTTGTCTATCACGGCATAGCCATAGCCCACATAAAAGTCGAGATGATACACATCGTCAGTAGGGTAGAGGTCCCGTATTTCATTCCGTTCGTCTATTTGTAGCATTTGCTGGCGGCATCTGCTACCTCCTATCGACATGGCCGTGGTGAGGAAGTGCCGGCCAATGCCCATGTCTCCGGTGAAGCCTAGTGTAACCCCGTCGCCCAGATAGTCCTGCAGTCCGCCCCCTAAAAACGTGTATCCCAAATCAAACGAGAATCCCCAGCGGAACAAGGCGTCTGCGTGGTGATTGAAAGTGTGGCGAGGGGTGCTGTCTAGCATGGTTTTCACTCGTGCCTGCCACTGGCTGAGAAGGGTGCTGTCAGTTCCCACATGGGTTTCGCTCTCTAGCCGTGCCACATCGTCGGCAAGGCGTAGCATGGTGTTGTCAAGCAGCTGGTCTGGGTCGATGATTTCTAGCAGCGAACAACGGCCGTCGAAAATATAATTCTCCAACCGTCGGCGGTGCAGCTCTACCAGGTCGAAAGTGCATTGATGGTATGCCAACAGCTGTGGTGTACGGTATGCAGTGTCGGCCCAGGAGAAATCGTTGCTCATAAAGGCAGTCACAGCGGGGTGCAGGTATTTTATACCTCTATGTTTCTCCATACTTCCTTGTATGCCCATATAGTATTCCAAGTGGGAATGTTTGTCGCCAATGGAGCTGTTGGGCTGAAAATCGTTCCACGTCAGTGGCCCCATCTTCCATTGGCGGACCGGTGCTTGCGCCTGCATTGTGAAAAGTGCCGCCAAGAAGAAAAAATTTATAATAAAAACACGTTTCATGGTTGTCAATTATATTTTTGATTGCCCGACAATCTAATCGTATGAATACCAATACGCCAAATACTCAAACAATTAAACGGCCTAACAATCTTACATTACGCTTTGCAAATTTACACATTTTTTTTTTTAATCGGTGTGCAAAAAGTAAGCAGAATTATTCACCCCTTACCGAGTCTTATCGTATCTTACCATACGGAACAGGGTTGCGCCCTTCGGTCGCGACCCCATTCCCGTTTGTGTGGGGTTGTTGAGATTCAGCCTCTTTGAGGCTGTAAAAAATCAGTCTTTTATCAAACTAGAGCCTAAGCTATATTTGATGCGCCAGCCTAATTCTTAGTTCTTAGCTCTTACTTCCTACTTCTCATCTCTCCACCAGCAGCTTCTTCGTCGCCACGCCTTGCTGTGTCCGTATCGCCATGATGTAAGTGCCGCGGGGCAGGGCTGACACATCCACCACCGTGGAAATACCGTCGGCGGGCTGCTCCAACAGCTGGCGGCCCGTCAGGTCGTATACCGCCACTGACTCCAGTCTGTACGACGACAGCACGTTCACCACGTCATGGGCTGGATTGGGCATTATCCGCGTGAACCTATCCAGGTTGCCCAGCCGCCGTATGTCTTGCGTCTGTGTAGTGTCTATGGTATTGGTATCTATGATTTGCGTCGTGTCATGTGGCGTCGTGAACAGCAACGTGTCGCACCACGGGCTGTAATTCTCTATGTCGCATAATCCCCTCACAGCCACACTGTACTCCACCCCAGGCATCAGTCCCGTAAGCGTTACCGTAGGAACAGAAGTCGTTAGCACTGTACTGCTGTCGATGCTGTCCACCGTCGGGCGATACCATACCTCCCAGCCGTGATGCCGTGCGTCTGCGCTCCACATCAGCGTCGCCTGCACCGAGTCCACCTCCGCCGTATCCAACCCCGTCACCGCCGCGCACGGCGTCCCAAACAGCGTGTCCAGTATCGGAAAGATATTGATGG
>JAFRRK010000059.1 GCA_017428115.1 Bacteroidales bacterium
GCGACAGATTGCTCTGAAAGTTATCAACAATCTGTCGCTTAATTTAATAACATCGCGCTTGCGGAATTAAGGTGTAACTAAAGGTAGGTTCTATTTATTCACTTTTTGGTCATCCAAACAGACAGAACCCATTAATCTGCCAGACAACCGTTGTTTAACACTCGGTTCACGGGTGCAAAGATACAACTTTTTTTTTATTTGACAATGAATATTCTGCAGTATTCTTATAGGGGGGGGTATATACTTAATAATCTGCATGTTAAATACTATTGTTTTTAATTGGCATTTCTTGATTTACATTAGTCTGGACATGATGTAAACTAGGTCCTCAAACACAATTTTGGCATTTCCTCTATCACTCAAGAATGTCCCCATACTAGCGTGATGTGATTGCCGTGGCTCATTTTTCCCATGCCATCTTGGGCGTTGGCCACTGCCATTCCCTTGCAAATACATCCCTTTTGGCATAAATTGATTTTTTTTCTTTGAAACGTCTTCCCCCACGTCTGCCAAATCCCATTTCAGCACCCTAGTTATTCCTTTATGTATTTTCTATTTACTTTCTATTTTGTTTCTATTTACTCTCTTCTTTGTTTATGTTACCTAAACAAAAGGTAAATAAAATCTAAACAAAAGGTAGACTAAATATAGGATAAATAATGGTTCCGCAATGAAAGGAAACAGCGGCCTCCCATAGGATAAGGAGACCTATTTTAGGCAAATCATCGAACCGGCACTAGGGGACTGACAAATTGGCAGTTCCCGGTGTTTGGTATGGTTATTGCTTGGGGGGGCAGTGGAAATGCGTGAAGTATAAACAAGATAACACGCTAGCGCATTGACACAATTAAAAATGAGTAATAACAAATAAAACCAAATAACTATGAATCTGAACAATTTCACAATCAAATCGCAAGAGGCGGTACAGAAGGCGCAGGAGATAGCCATGGCAAAGCAGCACCAGGCCATCGAGACGAGCCATCTGCTGAAAGGACTGCTGAGCGAGGACGAGAATGTTACGCCATTCTTGCTGAAGAAGCTGGAGGTGAACGTGCCTCGGCTGACGCAACAGGTGGATGCGATGCTGGAAACACTGCCGCGGGTGAGCGGCGGCAGCCAATACCTAAGCAATGATGCCAACCAGGCGTTGGTGAAGGCTTCGCAGCTCGCCACCGAGATGGGCGACGAGTTCGTGAGCGTGGAGCATCTGCTGTTAGGGCTGCTTTCGGGCCGCGACAAAGTGGCTCAGCTGATGAAGGACGCGGGCGTGAGCGAGAAGGGACTCAAAGCCGCCATCGCCGACCTGCGCAAGGGCAGCAAGGTGGGCAGCCAGAGCGCCGAAGAGACTTACAACGCCCTGAACAAGTATGCCAAAAACCTCAACCAACTGGCGCAGGCAGGCAAACTGGACCCTGTGATAGGCCGTGATGAGGAGATACGCCGCGTGCTGCAAATACTCAGCCGACGCACCAAGAACAATCCTATTCTGATAGGTGAACCTGGCGTGGGTAAGACAGCCATTGCCGAGGGCTTGGCGCACCGTATCGTCAGTGGCGATGTGCCTGAGAACCTTAAGAGTAAGACCATCTACAGCCTTGACATGGGCGCACTGATAGCAGGCGCTAAGTACAAAGGTGAATTCGAAGAGCGTTTGAAGAGCGTCATCCGCGAAATCAACGAGGCCGATGGCGAAATCATCCTCTTTATTGATGAGATACACACCTTGGTGGGTGCCGGCGGCGGCGAGGGTGCCATGGACGCTGCAAACATACTGAAGCCCGCTCTGGCACGTGGCGAGCTGCGCGCCATTGGTGCCACCACGTTGGCGGAATATCAAAAATACTTCGAAAAGGACAAGGCACTGGAGCGCCGTTTCCAAAGTGTGCTGATAGACGAGCCCGATGTGGCCGACACCATCAGCATACTGCGTGGACTGAAGGAGCGCTACGAGGTGCACCACAAGGTGCGTATCAAGGACGAGGCCATCATTGCAGCTGCCGAGCTGAGCCACCGCTATATCAGTGACCGCTTCCTGCCCGACAAGGCCATAGACCTCATCGACGAGGCTGCCGCCAAGCTGCGTTTGGAGATTGACTCGGTGCCAGAAGAGCTGGATGAGATAGAACGCCGCATACGCCAACTGGAAATTGAGCGTGAGGCCATCAAGCGCGAAGACGACCAGGACAAGCTGGCACAGCTGGGCAAGGAGATAGGCGAACTGAGCGAGCAGCGCAACCAGATGAAAGTGCGTTGGCAAAACGAGAAGAACATCGTGGAGAACATTCAGGCCGAGGTGAAAAACATCGAGAGCTACAAATTCGAGGCCGAACAGGCGGAGCGCGCAGGCGACTACGGCAAGGTGGCCGAGTTGCGCTACGGTCGCATCAAAGAGGCCGAGAAGCATGTGGCAGACCTTAAGGAACAGTTGAAAGCGATGCAGGCCGACAACGCCATGATTAACGAGGAGGTGGACTCGGAGCAGATAGCCGAGGTGGTGTCCAAATGGACCGGTATACCCGTGACCCGTATGATGCAGAGCGAACGCGAGCGACTGCTACACCTCGAAGAGGAACTGCACAAGCGTGTGGTGGGGCAGGACGAGGCTATCAGCACCATTGCCAATGCAATACGCCGTAGCCGTACAGGGCTGAGCGACGGCAAGCGGCCTATCGGAAGCTTCATCTTCCTAGGCACCACCGGCGTAGGTAAGACCGAGCTAGCAAAGGCTTTGGCCGAGGTGCTGTTTGACGACGAGGAGATGATGGTGCGTATTGATATGAGCGAATACCAGGAGCGGCACAGCGTGTCGCGACTGATAGGTGCACCTCCGGGATATGTGGGCTACGACGAGAGTGGCCAGCTGACTGAGGCTGTGAGACGCAAACCATACAGTATCGTACTGTTCGATGAGATTGAAAAAGCACATCCCGACGTGTTCAACATACTGCTGCAAGTGCTGGAAGACGGACGTCTGACCGACAACAAGGGCCGTACTGCCGACTTCAAAAACACGGTCATCATCATGACTTCGAACATGGGCAGCGACATCATTCGCGAACGGCTGGAAGGCAGTGGCAATGTTTCTCAATACGAACTCGACGAGACCAAGAAGGCTGTTATGGAACTGTTGAAAGAGCGCATACGCCCCGAGTTCCTGAACCGAATTGACGAGATAATCATGTTCAGCCCGCTGACCAAGAGCCAGATACGTGAAGTAGTAAAGATACAGCTGGGCATTGTGTCGAAGATGCTGGAGAAGAACGACGTGCTCATCAGTGCCACCGACGAAGCCATAGACCACCTGGCCGACATAGGCTACGACCCCGCCATGGGCGCACGACCAGTGAAACGAGTCATCCAGAAGGAAATACTCAACGAGCTGTCGCGACAGATACTGGAAGAGAAAATCAAGACCAACGACACAATCATCATCGATGTTATTGACGACCAATTTGTCTTCTATAATCCCAAGCAATAAGAGGTGCAACCGTGGACAAGCCAAGTCCGAGACAGAGTGAAAAAAAACTGTCTCGGACTTTTATTCATCATGCAATAATGAGAAAAATATGGTACACACCATGCAAGCATCACATAAACAACAATACTAAACCATAAAGAAGAAAAAAGACTACAAGTATCGGACCTGTGTTTCAAACTGTTGATAAAAAATATTCACTATATAAAAAAAAATATGTATTTTTGCAACTTTGAAAACATATAGACATGAAGCGCAACATCTTAATCTTAACCGCACTATGTATGCTGAGCAGCAGTTTGTTGGCTCAAACGTTGGCCTTCGACGACATCGGCATGAAGTATGGATACAAAAACAGCAACGGCATCTGGCAGATACCTCCACGCTACCAGGTGGCTTTCCCCTTCCAACATCAGGAGCGCAAATTTGCTGTGGTGAAATACGATGGTCGCTGGGGCTGCATTGACGACGCAGGAAACATGATTGTACGCAACATCTTCAACAGCCAAGAAGAGGCCCAGGAGGCGGGCGACCATTGGTACAGCGCTGAGGAGCCAGGCAAATGGATCTACCCTGCTGAGAATCCCGCCGACCACAAGTGGGGCTTTGTCAACTACTATGGCAACTGGAAGTATGAGCCTGCCTATGAGGGGGCCGGCAAGTATTATGGCACAGACCCCATGAGTTTTGCACCCGTAAAACTCGATGGCCGCTGGGGTTGTATCGACGCCAAGGGTATTCTGATTATCAACAACATCTTTGTGTCGATGGAAGATGCCACTGAGGCGGGACACCAGTGGATAGTGGGTCGCCACTATGACACCTGGCGCATCAGCGTCACCAACCCCCAGAACGAGAACCAATGGGGTATCGTCAACTACTTGGGCCGTTGGGTGGTGCAGCCGCAATATGCCATGATACGCCAATTTGCCAACGAACACAACTATATCTACACCCAGGCATTGAAAAACGACCGTTGGGGCAACATCGACCGCAATGGCAATGTAATAAGCGAGTTCATCTTCAGCAACGAGGACGACTGCGTATATGCCCTTTCACAGATAGAGCATGGTCGCGACATTGACGGTTGGCGGCTGCCCGAAATGCGTACTGACACCAACCTCTGGGGCTGGGTGAAAGCCGATGGCAGCTGGGCTATACAGCCTATATACCTCGAGGTTTCGCACTTCACCAACGATACAGGCCTGTTTGCCACCGCCAAGTGCGAGAATGGTTTGTGGGCCAGCATTCACGAAGATGGCCGACTGCTGTCTAAACCCGTGTTCATCCTCTCCAGCGAAGCACAGAAAGCCGGACAGGAGTGGGACGACAACGAAAAAGGTATCGAAGAAGCAGAGCTCGGACATTGGCTATATCCTATACAGGAAAGCGGCACAGGCCATTGGGGATATGTCGACTTTGAGGGCGAGTGGGTCATCCTGCCCCGACTGGAAGATGCCAAGCCATTCATACAGACATGGAACAATCGCGTGGCCCCTGCTAAAGAAGAGGGACGATGGGGCTGCATCGACCACACCGGACAATTTGTGGTGAAGCCCATCTACAACAATTCGGCCGACGCCTATGTGGCAGCGCGCAATTGGGCGGGGAAACGCAAATTCTAAGCAGACGAACCAAACTATTAGGACAATCCCACCCCTAAGCAATCTCCAATGGAAGATAAAAAAGTGAGGTAAAGTAGACGATACAAAATAACTCAAATCTCAATTCAATAAGTTCTCAAATTCCTTAATGGACTACATAATAAAAAACGGCACAGTTGTTAACGAAGGCTCCATGTCCATTCGCGACCTTTTTATACACGACGGCCGTTTCGCAGAGGACGAAGGCAAACTACGCAAACCACAAGTGTACGATGCGAGAGGATGTTTTGTGCTGCCCGGCATCATCGACACACACGTACATTTCCGCGACCCCGGGTTTTCGGACAAAGCCGACTTCTACACCGAGAGCCGTGCCGCTCTTGCAGGTGGAGTGACATCAGTGGTCGACATGCCTAACACCGACCCCCAGACCACAACACTTCAAACGCTGGAAGCCAAAGAGCAGATTGCGGCCGATAAGAGTGCTGTAAACTATGCTTTCATGCTTGGTGCCACTAACAACAATATCGACCAACTGCTCAGCATACCCACCAACCGCTATGCTGCCATCAAGCTTTTTCTAGGCAGCAGCACTGGCAATATGCTCGTAAGCAGCGAGCCAATGCTGGAAAAGCTGTTTAAGGAAAGCCACAAACTAATTGTGGCCCACTGCGAAGAAGAGTCAATCATACAAGCCAATTTACGCAACTACAAATTGGAGTTTGCTGGCACCGAACAGGAAAATGCTTCACTTCACCCCAAAATTCGCAACACTGAAGCCTGCTTCATCTCAACCTACAAGGCAGTGGAACGTGCCCGCAAGTATGGTACCCGACTGCATATAGCCCATATCAGCACAGCCACCGAGCTTTCGCTACTCAGCAACCAATCTTTGACCGACAAACATATCACCTCCGAGGTAACGCCCAACCACCTATGGTTTGACGATCGTGATTATACCAAGCTGGGCAACCTCATCAAGTGCAACCCTGCCATCAAAAGCAACGACGACCGTCTGGCACTATGGGGCGGGCTTGTCGACGGACTTATCGACACCATTGCCACCGACCATGCCCCACACACCCTGAAGAGCAAACAGCAACGCTATTTCGACGCTCCAGGAGGCATACCCAGCATACAGCACAGCCTGCAGATGATGCTGGAAGGATTCTTTAACCCCACCGTCCTCAAGGACGGCGACCACGATGAACTGCTTCACGAATGGATGCCCCTTATCGTAGAGAAAATGTGCCACAACCCCGCTATCATATTCGGCATTCAGCAACGTGGATTTATCCGTCCAGGTTACTACGCAGACCTAGTTGTGGTGGAACAGGGGGAAACACGTGTCACCCACGACAGCCTACTATACAAATGCGGATGGAGCCCCCTCGAAGGGCAAACCCTCCATACACGAATACGCCAAGTGTTCCTCAATGGCATGCCCTCCAACCAATCCACCGCAATGAAGTTACAATTTGAACGATGAAACGACCTAAGACACTTTGGGCCATAAGCCTCCTCACTATTGCCTGCCTCATGGGCTGCCAAAACGACTATCAGAAATACCTCAGTCTGATGATCGAAGGGCTGAACAAAGAATGCCCCATCCCGCTGGGGGCACTTGGACACATGGACAAAGCCCAGTACAACGGCCACACCGTAACCTTCCACTATACCATCACTGGCCTGTTTGACACCACCACCTTCCGCCAAAACCGAGAACAGTTCCACCAATACATGCTCGACAACTATAGGAGCAATAGTGACGAAAGTTTCCGACAACTGCTCAACGCCATCGTAAATGCCCAGGCAGACCTAGACGTAGTCTTCTCCATACCAGAGGGCGACACTAGCACACTCCATTTCACATGCCAAGAACTGGCCGACAACATGCCCTCATATATTGGCGACCCCGAAACCTACCTGCAGTCTACCCTGCAGTCGTCACAATTACAACTCCCCCACACTTATGCCGAAGGCATGGTATGCACCCGCATCGAGCTAGACAGCACCTACTTCACCTACTATTTCGAATGTGACGAAAATCTTTTCGACATCAGTGAGATGCAGTTCAGTGCCACCACCAACCACGATGCAGTTCGCTCAATGTTGACAGCCAGCAGCGACCCCTCCTTTGTCAAAATGATGGCGATGCTGAAACAAACCAACCGTGGACTGCGCTACTTCTATACCGGCACCACCAGCGGCAAAGAGGCCATCGTCTCAATCCCCCCTGAAGAACTATAAGACTAATCCTAACAACGGACATACAACACTATTAACATATCAACACGAAACAATACACCATGAAGCAATTCCTTTTAACCCTAGCGGCCATCCTGCTCTTTGCCGGCACAGCACAAGCTGTCGGGCCCAAAAAAGTAATCGATCCCGACCGACTGCCCAAAAATGCAATCGAGCTCATACAGAAACATTGGCCATCCTGCGCCATCGACTTTGCCTACATCAACGGCAAAGAATATGAGGCACTTCTCACCGACGGCACCATCATCCAGTTCGACTCCAAAGGGATATGGAAAGAGATGAAATGTACCGACGGCCTGCCCGTCACACTTGTGCCGGGCTACATCACCCGCTACATAGTCAACCGTTTCCCTAAACAGCTCATCATCGACTGCGAAAAGCTAAAGGGAGGCTATGAGGTGACACTCACCAACGGACTCGAGATACAGTTCGACCTCCGTGGCAATGTCACCCACGTAGACGAGTAACATTCACTGCACTCCTTTGCCTCTCCTAATATGCACCGTTCCCGCTCTACTAGCAGAAAAGGACATTTCAAGTAGAACGTTACTACGTAAAACGATAATAATTCAGGCCGCTCCAATGGGGTGGCCTGAATGTTATTATGAGCAATAAAAGTACTCAGTATTCATCTAACTATCAGCTTGTGCACCATATTGGCGTTCTCACTGGTGACACGAACAAAGTAGGCACCAGGTGAAAGATTATCGATACTCATTGACTTGGAGGACTCATACGAGCAGTCGAGTATCTTGCTGACAATTTCACGACCGTTTATATCTACTATAGCTATTATTACCCGACCGCTGATGCCGCCTACACTAATGGTAGTCGTGCCGTTGGTAGGATTTGGATAGATGGTACAAGCAGGCTCTGTTTCGTGGTCGATGCCTACTGACCCAGTGGTGAAACTGACAATATCGCTCCAGTCGCTGTAGATGTTTTGGTCGCAAACAGCGTGGATGTAAACATCGTACTCGGTATTATAGCTGAGGTTGGACAGCCTGAAGGGCGATACACTGACGGGGAAAATGGCACTATTGCCGTGGGTGAAGCCGTGCCTGCCGTACTCAATTTCGAAACTATTGTTTCCTTCACCGGCAGTCCAACTGATAGTGGCAGTATTGCCAGAGACTTCAGCGCTGACATTCGTGGGAACATCGCAAACAACAACGTAAGGCAGTGTGGTAGCTGTGGTGGAGGCCCATCCCTCGCTTTGCCAGTCGGAGCCACAGACAGCGCGGACACGGAAGTCGTACTCCATATCATCATCCAGGTCGGTGACTACATAGGTGTTGGAGTGACAGGTGACAGTAGTGCCCGTGCCCATGTCGAAGCCGTGGTAGCCGTATTCTAGTATCCATGTTTGAGCCATCGGGTCATGGGACCAGTAGACTTCTACGCTGCTGTATGTAATGGTGCGGGTTCCAAGTCCAACCACATCGGGGCAGGCGGCGGTGGTGAATTCAATCGGGTCGGACTCGTCGCTGACGATGTTGTGAGCTGAGCCACAAAGCGCATGGATAGTGGCTTGATAGGAGGTGTTGGCAGTAAATCCACCAATGGTAACGGGATGGCTGCTGACGGTGTAGACGCTGTCAAGTCCACCAGAAAACCATACATGAATTTGCCACATTGTTTCTTCGCCAAATGGCACCCAGTCGAAGGTGGCGGTGGAGTTGGTGATGTTTGAAGCGGTCAGATTGTAAGGTGCTAAACAACGTAGGTAGTCTGTAGTGAAGATACTGGAGGTCCACACGCTGTAGCCGAGGCTGTCGGCAGTGCAGTCCTGCCGTATGCGGAAAATGTAGTTGGTGGATGGCTGAAGAGCTGTGAAGGTGTAGGTGTTGCCCGTCACGTAGATATTGGTGTCAGGCCAGACTGATGCCGTACTTTCTTTCAAGTTCACTTGATAATGACTGCCTTCGCCAGTCCAAGTTATAGTTGCGTTCTCGTAAGTGTGCGACACACCCATGATAATAGGCATACGGCAACTGGCAGGACCACAAGTCATGAACTTAAGGTCGCCGACACAGCGGCTGGCTGAACCACCCGTGACTGTAGAGGGATTAAAGGTAGTGTTAGACTGATTGATATATCGGGTTCGGATATTCGAAGTAGTGTGCGTGTTAAAGCTGGCAGCGTACCCGTTGGAAGAGACTCCATGGTGGCGGTTGACTGCAAAGAGCACATTGCTGTGGCCGTCCCAGCTGAAAGGGGTAGCGAAAAGATGCGTCTGCCAACCTACGGTATTGTAGCGCAAGTCGCCATCCATAATCACGGGAATGAACAGGTGGTTTGAGTCGGGATGGATAAAACCGCCCGAGAGGTCGTTTTCTGGAACATTGGCCATGTACACGTCTATGTGATTGTAGTAATAGCCATTGGTGGTAGTGGCGGTGCTGAATGCGAAAGCGTTGATGGGGTCGGTGAGGCCTGCCAGCTGTGCACTGTCAATCAGGGTCTGCACATAGCTGTAGCCATAGGCGCTCCAACCCAAAGGGAGATTGTTGTCCGTAGCATTTGCTGTGTTGTCGTAGCTATAGTGCTGACTTACATAGTCGCATAGGGTGGTTTGGAATGTTGCACGGGTCCATGAACCCGTGTCCAGCCCACGTGAGCAGATGCTGCGGACGCATACATCGTAGCTGGTAAGCGGGGAGAGTCCTGTGATAGTGACGTAGTTGGTGTAGGTGGTAGTCATGCCTGCGGTGGGTGAAAAACCGAGGGGACCCCACGCCACCTCATAGAAGTCGGCTTCGTTGGTGTCCCAGGTAACTGCCAACTGAGTGTCGGAAGCCGCTTGGGTGCTGTCGGGCCGCACGTTTGCAACACGGCAGGTCCTACTGATGCAGTTCACAGCAATGGCAAAGCCATCGCTGACGCTTGAGCCGTCGGCGTAGAAGTAAATGGTGATAGGCCCGTTGGAGGAGACAATGGGACCAAACGATATATTGTTGTTGTAGCCGTGAAAATTGGACAGTTCAGTCCCCATTCTTCCCACTCCGTCGTAGATGGTCAGGCAGTCGGTTACACTCGAGGTGGAGACTGTGCCGCTAACGGTCACCAAACTGTTAGCAGCATTGGGGTAGATGACAATAAGCGAGGTTTGGTTGTTGCTATAGGAACTTGTGGCACCGCCATCGTCGTAGATGATGCCACCGCACATACGGAGGGTGTCGATTTGGTTGGCTCGCATGTCCCAACTGCCAGGAACGCACACTAGGGCATCGGACCATGGCGAGGTGTCGCCCTCGCCGCAGATGCTGCGCACATAGAAGTAGTATTCCGTCCCGGCAACAAGGTCGGCAAAGGTGATGGGACGGGAGACGACTAATGTGTCGGGTGAAGGTGGTGTCAAAGGGGATGTTTCTACAGCCACCTGCCATTGTGTGGCAGTGCCGCGTTCGTTCCAGTTGAGCTCGATGGTGCTGGCAGTATTGCCTATGCTGCGGAAGCGGTTGGGAGTGGAACACGTTGCTGTTTCGAGGACAAAGTCGTCGAGATAGGCCTCCCACTGCGAGGTGGCTCGCAACGCCATGATGGCGGGATGGCATCCCCTGCCTACAAAGGAGGTGAAAGGGCACTCTATCTGACACCAATCACGATTGCTGCCCAAGACAACCGTGTCCACGCATTGGAAGGTGGTAATATCGTATGGGTCGCCCATGATGCCAAGGAAGAGGGTAGGCGAGCCTCTAAAGGTCATTGCCCAGAATCGAAGTTGTACACTGTTGATAGGATTGATGGCAGTGTCAACACCAGGAAGTATCACGCACTGGTAGTCACCGTAGGTGCCTAGGGTGGTATTGTTGTACCAATATAACGACTTCGACCCACCCAAAGTATGGTTGTCACTCCACACCATCGGAATGCCGCCATAGTTAGTGCCATTGTTGAGGCGGTTCCAGCACGGAATGAAGTCGGAGCCAGTGATGCTGCTTCCATATGAGTAACTCTCCAAATTATCAGTCCATGGCAGATTGTCAATCAAGTCGCAAGAGGGACTGAAAGTGTAGGGCAACGACCACTGGCTAGTATCAAGCGTGCAGATGCCTCGGACATAGACATCGTATCGCATGTTGATGCTGAGGCCTGTGAGAACCACATTGTTGCCAGCAGTTGTAAGTAGTGTGCCGCTACCATGGGCAAAGCCTGTGGGGCCGTACTCTATTTCAAAGTTGTTCGTCGAGGAGTCGTTCCAATGCAGCGTAGCGGTAGTGGGTGTCAGGTTGTCGGCATACACATCGCGAGGCCGTGGACAAAGGGGAATATAGGAAACCCCGATGTCGTCGATATAGGGGTTGCTTCCGTAATTCGAGCATAAGGCAATTCGTCCGCCGGTGTCAGTACAACCGTCCAGTGCTATCTCAAAGAACTCCCATATAGACACGAATGTGCAACCGACAGTATCCAAGGGTTGGAAAGTGGATATGTCGTCGGGGTCGGTGATTATGCCAACTGTTATCTCATGCGTGTGGATGGCGTTGGGCTTTCGCATCCAAAAAGAGAGTTGTAGAGAGTCAACGGGTGCAGCCATGAGTGGTAATACAATGTAGCTATAGTCGATACTGGAGGAAAACATATATAGTACATTGCTGCCGCTATGTGCAGAAGAAGTGGTCGTGACAAATGGAATGCTGGAACCCCTGTGCCAGCAGTAGGGTAGCGCACCGTTGGCAGTCCATGTCTCAAAGTCGACACTGAAAGGTATGCTCTGCGGGTCGCAGTCGGTATGTCCCCAAACAAAGGCTGCCATCGGCGTGCCGCAGTCCGCAGCTACGCGGAATACATATTGGGTATTGGCATGAAGGCCTGCAATGGTGTATGTGGTGCTGTGGCAGCCGACGGTGTCGGTCGTCCACACCGTGTCGTCCACTTCACGGTGGGCGATATGCCACGATGTTTCTCCCATACCGGGAGTCCAACTGAGGGTGGCTTCGTGTGCAGTGATACGTTGCACAATAGGGTTTGGTGGGAGGCAGGCGAGGGCACTGTCGCATGCCATGATGAAACGGATGTCGTTTTGTTGGATGCTGGTGCCGATGGCAGGTCCGGGGTCGGCGGGGTCGATGTCCGTGCCGCTATGCCAGTGTAACGAGTGCCCATTGTTAGAGGCGTAGAAGGTGGCAGGCAGACTTCCTGTACCCGTGTTGTCGTCAAGGGCAACCACCATATTGCCCATTCCGCTATAGTGGAACAGACTGTCGAAGGGGACGAGTACCCACGAATTAGCTGCACCTTCCAATGTACCCGTATATACCAGATGCAGCTGCGACAGGGGAATGTGGTCGTGAGGTGATGCAAACCTGCTGCGGTCGACCTCGCCCATGTATAGGCACACACTACGCTGTGGGCAGCTGTCGGCGGTGTGCCAGGCGATGGCAGCTATCTTGCCACCGCCACCCACCTGCGTGGAGGGATATATCGTCTGGGTGTAGGAGTATTCCGTTTGTGTGTAAGTGGGAAAGGTGTTGGTGGGGATGGTGCCTCCAGCTATTTCGGCGGTGTCGCCACCCATGCAGGGGGTGGCAAACGTCGTGATGTCCCATGGCAAGCGGTCGCTGTTCACACAAACGCTGCGCACCTCTAAGCTATAATTACGCAGGGGGTTAAGACTCGAAATCCAGTAGGGATGGGCTGACGTGGTGTCTACACGAACGGTAGTATTACCCTCAGTCAGTCTCACCTCATAGTATGCTGGCTCGACGTCTATTGGAAATGAGTTAACGTCCCAATCTGCCAACGCCGAGGTGCTAGTTATATTGTAGACCCTGAGGTTGTTCGCATAGCTACAGGCAGGAGGCGCGACACAGTCGACATGCAACTCGAAGCCGTCACAAGAATCAAAGTGATAGGTATGCCATAGCAGCGTGATTGCATTGGACGAAGAGAGGATAGTGGGAATAACCTCCCTTGCCTCCGAAAGGGTATACCGTGTGCTGTTCTGCCATAAGAGTGGGCTCGTAGTGTCCTCGCCGTCGTATATGCGCAGGCAGTCGTAGTAGCTGCCACGGGTTGAGCAAGAACCATGGAGTGCTATTGTCGAGTCTGGGTCCACGGCATGTATGGTGAGGATATAGTCGGCATTTTCGCCAGATGGGCGCATAGGGCCGCCATCGTCGTAGACTATCAATGAGCACGCTGTAATCTCAGCACTGCCACTAGTGCCCATAAAGAATGTTCCCGGAATCACGGTTATGGGCCCCACCCACCAACTCTGTTCGTTGCCGCAGTCCGTACGGACATAGATGTCGTAGGCGCTATCGCGCACCAAGTCAGTAAAAGCATATGCTGTGTCTTCTACCGAGACTATATGGTCCGCCATCGCGTAGGGGTCTGCGCCTACGGGGACATGACATAGCTGGTAACTGCCTATATAGGCAGTATCGTGCCATGCCACTCGCACGGTGTCGGTATAGCTGCTCACAAGGGTGAAGTCTATAGGCCGTGGGCAGTCGGCACGACGCAGGCAGCGCACGTTGAGGGCAAATCCGTCTCTTCCTGTCCCGTAGTCGCTGTGCCACACCAGCGTGATAGGCCCCGTCCTTGATATGGTGTTGGGGATGGTTTCGTTGACATAGCTGTTGTAAGTAGGAGGACTCCACAACAGGTTGCCGTCGGTGCCGATGCCCTCGTACACCAACAGGTAGTCGAAGGCGTCGGTACGGATGGTGCCCCAAAACGATAGCACCGAGTCAGGACTGCCCGGATAGACATATAGCGTTGCGTGGTCGTTGCTGCCGTATGAGCCGTCCGCTCCACCCGGGTCACAAATCAGCGAGCGACAGGTGAAGAGTGTGGCACTACCCAGCGTGTCCATGTCGACATGCTGGCTCGTCAGCAGGAGAAAGGGACTGCTCCACTCGCTGGTGTCACCCTCTTGACAGATGGAACGGACATAGACGTCGTAGGCGGTGTCGGCATCGGGCTGGAGCGGCACTTCGTTGTTGTAGACGGTCACGCTTGTGGTGCAGGTGTCGGGGCTTTCGCCTCTTCCCACTATGACCATTTGCCATGCGGTGGCGGCATTGGTCTCTGTCCAACTGACAACGACATTGCCCGAACTGCTGTCAGACAATGCAGTCAGTTCCTCAGGCGGGTGGCAGGTGGGATTGAGCTCAAGGGTAAAGTCGTCGAGGTAGGTATGTCTGGCATTGGATCGGATGGCGACGCGCCCATGGGCACCACTGTACGATGCCAACGATACGACATATTCCTGCCATCGGGCAGTACGGGTGTCCACATCGACAGTATCTATAGGCTGGAAAGTGCTGGAGTCGGAACTGTTGGTTATAATCCCCACTTGAAATGAAGGGTTGTTCAAGTAGGTTGAACTTGGTTTGGCCCAAAACCTGAGTCGCAAAGAGTTGATGGAATAGCGGTCAGAGTCTACGCTCGGTAGTATGACGAGGTGGTAGCTGTCAAGATATTCCCAACGAAGCACCTTGTTGCCATCAGGCGTATGGTTGCAGCCGTAGCAGTAAGACACGTAGGGGCCGGTCCCCACTCCAAGACGTGACCAGCAGGTGCCTACTGCGCCTCCTCCCGTCGGTGAGTCCTCAAAGTTGTAGAAATAGGGCAGCGTGTCGAGGGGTGTGCACTGGGTGCGCAGGGTGATGGCCCGCCACAAGCCTGTGTCGTGCAGGCAGCGGGCAGCCACCCTGACGGTGTATTGTGTATTGGCGGTGAGTCCGGCGAAACTGACATGGGTGTCGTTCACCGTCTGGGTGAGGATGGTAGTACCCCCACTGACCAGTTCCACCAGCCACGACGAGGCTCCCCCTATCTCCGTCCAATGAATGGCAATAGAGCTGTCGGTAACATCCGATGCGGTCAGCTCGACCACCTCGCGACAGTCTGGAGCCTCATATTGGGTGAAGTCGTCGAGATATGCCTGCCACGACGAATTGGAAACAACCGAACGCAACGCCACATAGATGCCTCTGCCCGTGTAGCCCGACAGGGGGACGGTGTATTCTGCCCACACCGCGGAGTCACCCACATCTATCACGTCCACCGGTTGGAAGGTGGTGGAGTCGTCGGGGTCGGTCATAACACCCACCTGTATTCGAGGTGGGGAATCATAAAAACCAGGGTAGGAGACCCTTGCCCAAAAGCTAAGGTAGAGGTCTCTGAGCACATGCGTGGTGGTGTCGATGCCAGGCAGCACCACAAGATGGCTACGCAGGTCCATCGTGTTCCAATCCAAGCCGCGCGAGCCTGTACGTGCCGCTGCCCCCTCCTCCACAAATGGGATGCCCACATACGCGCCACCGCGATTCAATCGGTGCCAGCAGTCCACAAAAGCATTGCTCCATATACCGCCCGTGCCTGCCACACCGTCCGCCACTTCGAACCCCATCGTATAGGGCAGCACCGTGATGTATTCGCATGCGGTATGCACCACCATGGTGCGAAAGACACTAGTGTCAACGTTCGGGCATAGGCTTGCGACACTGACCGTATAGTCAGTATTGGGCTCCAGTCCAGTAATAGAAACAGGATTGGCAGTTACATCATTATAATAGACAACCGAGTCTGTAGCCATTTCCACCACCCTCACCAACCAACTGCTAGCACCAGAAGTGTCGACCCACGAAATGTCGAAACCATTGTTACGTACATCGCTCGCGGCAATCGAGATAGGGCGTGGACAGGCTGCTGGCGGAGGAGTAAGGGTGTACCGCAGCCCATGGGCAGGAAGGTCGCTGGTTGGGCGGAAAGCAAACGTCGACGACGAGAAGACTGGACTCGCCCATGTGTCGGTAATATATACGCGGTCGCCATGAGGGCCATCAGTCATAAACGTCGCCAACAAGCAGGTAGTGTCCCCTTCCAAATCGACTGTATCGTACACCAACTCGATAGTGCTATTGTCGTGAAACACTATCTGGTAAGAAATGGCACCGTAAGGGGAGTCATATCTCCCTAGCAGATGGTATTCAATGGTAAAAGTGCCAACCGCAGCATCATACTCATAGTAGGCACCCGCCCCCTCGTTGCGGCCAAGATGGCCGTCCTCTCTTAGGATGGTGCTGATATAACAGTTGGTCTCATTAATATGGCTTGCCGCCAGACCCGACGTTGAGGAAACACCCAACTGAAGAAAACCGTTAGCCGAACAGGCTATAGGTGTGCCAGCAGCAAACGACGACTCACCGAAAGCGATGGCAAACGGCAGAGTCACCACAGCATAGCCGTCATCAAGATTGGTGAACGACATGGCTGTACCCGTCGACACAATCGTATTGAACACCGTAGTGTCTACCGTCATCGAATAGGTTGACAACCTTTGTCCCTGCGACGTCCATACAACGCCAATCATCGCCACTGCGACAACCAGTTTCAGTAATAGTTTCCTCATAAGGGTAAAAAAATGAGAAATGAGAGTTGAGAATTACTTCCGCACCCGGAGAACTCTCAACTCTCAATATTCAATTAGATAATTACTTCTCCAAGCGGATGCGGGCATCCACAGCGGTCACATAGCGAGGATTGCCCAGCAGCGGGTTGAGATCCATCTCCGCTATCTCGGGAGCAGCCTGCACCAATGCGCTCACACGGGCCACCTGCTCGGCATAGAGGTCGATATTCACGGGTTCCTGACCACGCACACCTTGAAGAATCTTGTAGCCGCGTAGTTTGGTGAGCATTTCTTTCGCCTCGGCGGCGGTGATGGGAGCCAGCGCACTCTGCACATCCTTCAGCACCTCGATAAAGATACCGCCCAAACCGAAGAAAATCTGGTGGCCAAACTTCGGGTCTTTGATAGCACCGATATACACATCTGTGCCATCCAACATGGGATACATCTCCACGGCGTAGGTCTCAGGGATAACGATAAGGCGGTTGAATTCCTTCTCCACCGTCTCGAGATCCTTCACGCCAAGGGTCACGCCGCCCACGTCGCTCTTATGCAACGGGCCTACCACCTTCATCACCAGCGGCACATCATTGCTGCAGCCCACCTCCTTGGCAAAGGCGATGGCATCTTCCACTTTCGACACCTCCACACTCTTCTTGCGGCTGATGCCTGCAGCGTCTAGCAGCTCGTTATAGTCGGCTATCTCCATATACCCGTTCTTGCAGCGGTCCACAGTCTTGCGAATACGTTCCACGTCGATAGCGGGCTGCTCCACATGCTCAGGCTGCGGCTTTGGTGTGTTATACACCTTGCACAGTGCATTACCCAGCACACACTCCTCGGGGAAATTGATACGACCACGGTCGATGAACTCCTGAATTTCCTCCTTCACATTGATAATCGAGGGCAACACAGGGAAGATAGGCTTCTTGCAGGTCTTCATCTTCTCGTCGAGGAGCCTATACACCTCGCGGTTCGAGAACAATCCGGGGCTGCCAAAGATAACCACCGAGAAGTCGATGTCTTCATAGTCGTTCTCGACGGCATCAATAATGTAGCCCAACTGCTCAGCCGTACCTGTGGCGAGGAAGTCGATAGGATTGCCCACCGACGAGCCGGCAAAGAGTTTCTCCAGCAGGGCAGGGCTGGCAGGATGGTCTTTCAGGCTAGGCACCTCCATGCCGCCATTGCTGAGCACGTCGGTCAGCATCACGGCAGGACCTCCGGCGTGGGTAATCACAGCGCAGCGATTGCCCTTCAGTTCGGGGTGCATAAACACAGCGCACACGGTGGTCAGTTCCTGACGGTTTTGACAACGCACTATACCCGCCTTGCGGAACAGGGCATCTACCGCAGCATCGTTGGTGGCCAAGGCACCCGTGTGGCTCGAGGCGGCACGGCTACCGGCAGCGCTGCCACCGCTCTTGATGGCAGCAATATGGCATCCCTTGTTGATAAGACTGCGGCTATGCTTCAGCAGTCGCTGCGGGTCGCCAATCTTCTCCATGTAGAGCATAATCACACGGCTTGACTTCTCAGGGTCGAAAGTCTCATCCAAGTGTTCCAGCACATCCTCGATACCCAGCTGCGTACTATTGCCAACAGCCCACACGCTGTTGAACGTCAAACCGTTCGATATACCATACTCCTTGATAAACACTGCCGTCGCACCCGAGCCGGTGATAAAGTCAACGCCATGAGGGTCCAACGTCGGGATAGGTGTGTCGAAACAACCTGCATAGTTCGTGTTCAGAAAGCCCGTGCAGTTGGGACCTATCAGCGAGCCTCCCACGGCATTGATGCTATCCACAATGTGCTTCTCGATGGCGGCACCCTCGGCATTCTCCTCCGAGAACCCGGCACTGATGATGATGAAGCCCTTGGTACCCTTCTGCTGGGTGAGCACATCCACCGTCTGAGCGCAAAACTTGGCAGCAATGCACAGGATGGCGCAGTCCACCTGTGGCAGGTCGTCAGCCTTAGTATAGCACTTGATGCCCTGCACCTCAGTTTCCTTGGGGTTTACGGCATACACCTCGCCCTTGAAATTGCTTTCCAGCAAATTCTTCAGAGCCTTGCCGCCAGGTTTGTGAATATCAGAAGAGGCACCGCACACGACAATGCTTCTAGGGTTTAATAATTCCTTACAAATCATAGTTCAGTTTTGATTGTGTTATTAAATAAATATGAGAGTACCCGAACACTTGCATATTCGGGCACTCAACATTCTCATTTACTTATCAACAGGCATGTTGGCGAGGGCGGCTACCAGATAGTCGAAAAACTTCTGCGAACTCTCGATATTGGCGCGCTCGTCGGGGCTGTGGGGACTCTGCAGAGTGGGACCGAACGAAATCATCTCCATCTCAGGATATTTGCCACCTAGCAGACCGCACTCCAAACCGGCATGAATAGCCACCACGGCAGGCTCTTTCTTATAAAGCTTCTTATAGGTAGCCTTCATGGTCTTCAGCAGGCCGCTCTCCATGTTGGGCTTCCAGCCGGGATAGGCACCCGTCAGCTGGCATTTGCCACCGGCCAGTTCGGCCAGGCACACCAGACGCTCGGCCAGAGCCTCTTTGGCTGTATCCACCGAACTGCGCAACAATGCCTTAATGGTAAAGGTTTTGCCATTAGTGTTCATAATAGCCAGATTGAGCGAGGTCTCCACCAAGCCCTCCATATCCTTGCTCATGCGGACAACGCCGTTGGGGGCAATCATCACAGTGTTGATAATCGTCTGTGTGTCGGCCTCTGTCATCACCTTAGGAGTCATGCGGATAGGCTCTAGCTTCATGAAGAAATCGGGTTCAACATTGCCCAACTCCTTCTTCACCCAACCGGCCACCTTCTCCAGCTCGGCCACGATGCACTCCTTGTGAGCCTTAGGCATGGCAAAGGTCAGCGTAGCGTCGCGCGGGATAGCATTGCGCATATTGCCGCCATCGATGCTCATCAGGCGGATGCCACAATCAGCCACCCAACGGATATGGCGGAACATCAGCTTATTGGCATTGGCACGGCCAGTGTTGATTTCCATGCCGCTGTGGCCGCCCTTCAAACCGCCAATAGTTAGGCGCATGGCGCAATAGTCCTTCGGAGCCTTCTCTGTGGCGTAGGGGATAGAGATTGTGGCATCAATACCTCCGGCGCAACCCACATACAGCTCGCCCTCGGTCTCGCTGTCCAAATTCAGCAGATACTTACCCTTCAGCTCGCCTTTCTTCAGCCCGAAAGCACCGGTCATACCAGTCTCCTCATCAGTGGTGATAAGGGCTTCAATGGGGCCGTGCTTAATGGTCTTGCTCTCCAGCACAGCCATGGCAGCTGCCACACCTAGGCCGTCGTCGGCACCCAGTGTCGTGTCGCAGGCATACACCCAGCCATCCACTATCTTAGTCTCGATAGGGTCCTTCTCAAAGTCGAACACCTTGCCGGCACGTGCCTGCGGCACCATGTCCATGTGGGCCTGCAGCACCACAGGGCACACATTCTCCATACCCTTAGTGGCAGGTTTCGACATAATCACATTGCCCACCTTGTCAACGCGGCATTCAATATTACGCTCTTTTGCCCAGTTCACCAAAAACTCACGAACAACCTCTTCATGTTTCGACGGACGGGGACAACGCGTGAGGTGATAGAAGTTACCCCACAGCTCTTTTGGTTCTAAATCTTTAATATTCATAATATTATAGTATTAAATAATTTACAAAGACATCTGCGAAGATACGAATAATTTTTCAATTATTAGTTAAAAGGGCGAAATAATGTGCAATGTTTAACGTTCAAAGGGCCATAAAAAAGAGCATTGATAGCGACTATAAAACACAAGCACATGAACTTGACGATAGTTTCATCACGTCTCAAATAATCCCTCTTGCAAAAGCCTGATAATTGTTAGGGCTGACCACCTCGAATGTATGGTCGGGGTAGTTCTTAGCGAATGTCTCCGTCAGCCGTGGCTGCTTCGTTTTGCTCCACTTAAACTCATAAGCATGAAGCACTCCGTCAATATCCTCTATATAATCCACCTCCTGTTGCAACTGTGCCCGCCAAAAATAGCTTTTTCCATAAAACAAGCTGTATGCGTTGTGCTTCAGCCTCTCGCTAATTACAAAGTTCTCCCACAACGCCCCCACGTCCGAGCGCAGCCCCAATGCCTTGTAATCGCCAATCACCGCATTACGCACCCCGTTATCCCAAAAATATATCTTTCGGCTTTTCTTTAGCTCCGACCGCACATTGCGGCTGAACGACCGCAGGTGAAACACAACAAACGACTTCTCCAGCAGGTCGATATACCGCTGCACCGTCACCGAGTTCAAGCCCAACAGCCTTCCCAACCCGTTAAACGACACCTCGCTCCCCACCTGCAAGGCCAAAGCCTGCAGCAGTTGCTCAATGATTTCAGGCTTGCGCACATCTTGAAAAGAAAATATATCTTTATACAGATAGCTGCCCACCAAGTCCGTCAATACCTCGCGTTCCTCTCCGACATTGTTCACCACCTCTGGGTATGAGCCATACACCAACCTCCGCTCCAACATACGCCTTTCCTCCTGCACCCCAAACTCGTTGATAAGCTCTTCTGCCGAAAAAGGATACATCACATACTCATACTTACGCCCTGTCAGTGGCTCGTTTATCGAGTTCGACAACTCAATAGCCGACGACCCCGTGACCACCAGCTGCTTTTCAGGGAAATTGTCAATCATCAACTTCAACGTGATACCTATATTCTTGACCCTCTGCGCCTCATCAATCAACAGCAAGTCCGCGTCGCCAATCTCTGCCCTCAGTTCTGTCGACGTAGGCCCCGACAATTTTCGCCTTACATCAGGCTCATCGCAATTCCACATCAGCACCTTTCTCTGTGTGTCCGCCACCAACATCCTGAGCAGTGTAGTCTTTCCTACCTGCCTTGGACCCACCACAATGATTGCCCTATTACGATACAATCGATTCTCAATCAAATCTCTAAGCAGCCTTTCAATCATATTTCATGTCTTAATACCGACTGCAAAGATACTAATATTTTTTGATTATAATAAAAAAAACTTATAAGAATTTTTGATTATACTATAAAAATCTCATATCTTTACCTTCATCCATGCCCCTATGGTGGCACAAAACAAAAGTCCCCGCCGCAATAGCAGGGACTTTCAAGGCGTGGGCATCTTCGCCCGATAACAATGTGTACGAATTGCAAATTCCTATACTCTATTGTGTCGGATTGCAAATCATGAGCGGTCGAAAGATTCTTGATTAACAGTTACCCGTTGATAATAAGGCGGTGTCGAGCATGCTTAAGATAGGGTAATGGCGTTATCAAAAGAAACGCCCTATAGCCGTGAAATTAGATGACATAAAATACCGAGCACCGGAGTTGGTGAGAATCATACCCGATGAAGTCTTGTCGCGTCTTGCGACAGACACAAAAGTCGACTACTATAGCAAGGTCTTAAGCGGGGAACGGATGTTCCATCTGCTTCTGTACGCATTCTGCATGACGGACAGGATAAGCCAACGACGTGTCGAAACAATGTTCAACAGCCAACAGTTCAAGACACTCTTCGATTATGCAGAAGGGATGACAGTTAGCCGTAGCTCCATCTCCACAAGGCTGTCGAAAATGAATGTGGAGTTCTTTGAGAAAGCCTATGAGTATGTGTATGCCGAGATGTCCGCA
>JAFRRK010000060.1 GCA_017428115.1 Bacteroidales bacterium
ACGTATAGCGGAACTCAAACAGAAGTTGGAATCCAAGGAGGAAACAAAGATTGTCGAAAAGAAAGTGTACGTTTGGTGGCCGCTGTGGGTGGCGATAGGCCTTATCGTCACCGCTGTTGCCGCTGTGGTGGTCTTTGAAAAAATAATGAACAAACTGGCAGAGCAGGAAGGTGGGTGACACACCGGCTCATTTGCCCTTGCGTATCTGTCTGAGTTTCTCGGTCAGTTCCGCAATCTGGCTTTCGATTTCTTCTTCTTCATTCTTGCGTGAGCCATGTTCGTCCCAGACGTTCATGGCTTCATCTTTTTTCTTCCTGCTGATGCTGATGTACGGCTCCATGGCCTGTATGCTGCTGTGGCCTGTGTACTCAATGACCTGTGTAGCCGTCAGCCCCATGTCGAGGGAATTGACGACAAATGTCTTTCTTCCGACATGGGTTGTCATCAGCTCGTACTTCTTGTAGGCCGTCTCGCACTTCTCATGCTGCCTGTACTCAACCTTTCGGATCTGCTGTGTCAGCCCTGCGAGTTTTCCAATCTGCTTTAGGTATAGTTCCACGCTGTTCATGTTGAGGAACGGGAACAGATTCTCGCCCGGCTGACGCATATATTTCTCGACGATGCGCAGGGCATATCTATTCAGCCTGTTCTCGATGTACGTGCCAGTCTTGCGGATGGTGAGGTGCATAAAGCCGTCCTCAATGTCCGTCTTTCGCAACGCCATCACGTCAGAATGCCGCAGACCAGTGTAACACTGGAACAGGAAAATGTCGCGTGAGAGGTCCATTGCACCCTCTAATTCGAGGGATTCCACCGCGCCTATCTCGTCCATCGTGAGGAACACCACAAGGCTCTCGCGCTTGCTCGGTGTCTTAAGGTCGAACTTGTACCGCTCGAAATCGTTCCCGCAATACCCCTTGCGGAAGCACCAACGGAGGAACCAACGCAGGTAGGCATGCTGGTTCTTTGCCGAGCGGTTGGACATACCCTTTGACACACACCATTCGATATAGCGCGTCACACCGTCCAGTGTGGCCAGCTTGGCAATGGTGGTGTCGGGGTCAAACTCGCCCAGCTTGCGCAGGAATCCGCGCAGGTTGTCAAGGGTAGTGTCTGCGAGGTCACGGCGGTGTTTCTCGGACGTGAGGAATTCCAGCCACACGTCCGACGGTGTACGCCTGCTTGCCGGGGACTTCCTGCCTGGCTTTCCTTTCGCCTTGGCCATAAGTGCGGAGAAGTTGATGTCTTCCACGTCGCCCTCGCCACGGGCAATCTTCTGGCACTCCCATTCGATGTCATCATGGAACGTGCGCAGTATCTTCATGCACTCCCTGTGGTTGGGGTGAGCCTTGGACTTGTCATAAGGCTCGTTGTTGTAGTCTGCCCGAAGAGCCTCTATCTGCTCGAGGGACATATTGACTCCAATGGTGGTGTTGTAACGCCTGTGCATAACACAGACCGACAAGCGGACAGAATACCTGCCCTTCTTGTCGGTCCATGAGCTTGGAGAGATTCTTATGTTCACATTCTTTCCAATTATGCAGAATTTATACACACTTTTATATGATAATGGGTGATATTGTATAATAATACCATATTATCATAATTAGCTCAATCTACACTGGTTGACATCGCCCAAAACAGCGTCTTGGAAATGATGTCTTTTTTCATTGTTGTAATCTCTTTTTTATCGGAGGATTCTGATTATTCAGGATAATCTGATTCCTCCGATTATTCTAACTAATTATTTCTTGGCTGCAATGCGTTTCTTGTTCTCAACGATGCAGACGCGCTGCGGGATGATGACGCTCACGCCGTCGTAGGCTATCTCCTCTTCCAGAATCTTGACAAACTCGTCGTGGTTCTTGGGCAGGGGGACGATATGGCGGATGTGGTCGGGGTCAACGCCGAGGCCCTTGCAGATGTTGAAGAGCTTCATGTTGGCGCTGGAAGGCTGACCACCGGTCATAGCGGTGATGTCGTTGTCGAGAATCATCACGATAACATTAGCCTTCTCGTTCACGCAGTCGAGCAGGCCGGTCATGCCGCTGTGGCCAAACGTGCCGTCGCCGATAACTGCCACCGAGGGGAATATGCCCATTTCGGCAGCACCCTTGGCCATGGTGATGGAAGCACCCATGCAGACGGTGGTGTTCAATGCACCCATGTTGAAGCCGAGGGTGTAGCAGCCGATGTCGCCAAACACACGGCCATGCTCGTACTTCTTCATCACGTCAACCAGTGCGGTATAGCTGTCGATATGGGGGCAGCCGACGCACAGGGCGGGAGGACGGTTGGTGACCACCTCGGGCACTGCGGGGCCGTTGGCAACAGCCATACCCAAAGCCTTGGCCACCTTCTCGGCGTTCAGCTCGCCGTCGCGGCGGATGACCTCGTCCAGGCGGCCGTGCACGGGCTTGCCTTTGCCCAAACAGCCTTTAATCTGCTCCTCGACGAAGGGCTGGCCATCCTCGAGCACCAGAATCTCGTCGCACTCGTCATACAGCTTGCCCAGCATGGCGGTGGGCAGGGGATATTGGGTAATTTTCACCACGGGATAGGGGCACTTGCCGCCGGGGAAATTCTCCAGCAGGTAGTTGTATGCGATGCCAGTGGTGACAATACCGCGGCTCTTGTCGGTGCCGGGGATATACTGGTTGAAACCGCTCTTCTCGGAGCTCTCTTCAAACTTGGGCTGCTTGTCAATCAGGTCGCGATACAGCACCTTGGCATTGGCGGGCAGCAACACAAACGTCTTAGGGTCGGTAGGATAGTTGATGGGGTTTTGGGGCAGCGGCTCGCGACGCTCCACACCGGCGCGGCTGTGGGCCAGACGGGTGGGGATGCGCATGAGGATGGGGGTTCCCATCTTCTCGCTCAGCTCGTAGCCGAAGAAGACCATGTCGTAGGCTTCCTGCTGATTGCTGGGCTCCAGCATGGGGATCATGGCCCAGTGACCGTAGAAGCGGCTGTCCTGCTCGTCCTGCGAAGAGAACATGCTGGGGTCGTCGGCCACCACGATGATGACGCCCTTGGTGCCGATGATAGAGGCATTCATAAAGGGGTCGCCACACACATTCAAACCCACATGCTTCATGCATGTCATGGCGCGTTTGCCAGCGTATGCCACACCTATCGAGGCCTCAAGAGCAGTTTTCTCGTTAGCGCACCAGTTGGCGCGTATGCCCTTTTGGGCTGCCTCTTTCGATTTAATTACATATTCAGTGATTTGCGTGGAGGGGGTGCCAGGATAGCTATTGATGGCACTGCCGCCCGCGTCAATAAAGGCTTGAGCGATTGCCTCGTCGCCTAAAAGGAGTAACTTCGACATATCCAATATTTTAATTATTAATATATTACTTTTTAATTTTGCAAAGATAGGGAAAATAATTAATATAGACAAATTTATTTTCCACACCAATCGGCAAACACTTGATTCAAAGCTACTAACACACTATTCCGTAAAACACGAAGAAGTCCCTGCCATCATGGCAAGGACTTCCCAAGTGTTGGGGGCGACGAACGCCTGCAAGATTCAATGTTTTACTATCTTAATTCTCATTTCTCACAAGACGTACCGATAGACTCAAGCTTGGCCAGCCTGCATAACCCGTTCCGACAAAACCGATACTGAAGGTTGCAAAGCGCAGTCCAATGCCATCTTCATCATTATATTCATAATCATAGGGATCTGTGGGATCTGCGGGATGATCATTACCCTCGGCAGATATATACGACCAATAAGTGCCGACATCGCCTATCTGATATGAACTCTGGCCAGAAGCGGGCAGGAATACGGCACCCATAGCCTCCATCTGGGCCCACTGGGAAACATCGTATTCGTTATCAGTCCAATCACTCAGCGTAGTATTGAGCGAGGTTATGCCGTTAGGCATTGTAGTCCAGTTGTCGGGCAAAAGCACCAATCCGTGCACCCCATCTACCGTAGCAATGCCACGTTTGGATGAAGCGTTGGGACGGTTATCAAAGATATAGTCCCACTCTGCAGCAGAGAGTGTACGCCATGTGTTGGCCGCGCCTCCTCCCGTTATGGCATTCACACCCCAGTCTACAAAATGACTGAAATCATTAGACATGGGGTTGTTTCCCGGACACCAATGATAGTAGTCAATCCAACCAGGATATGATGCTTGATAATAAATAAGATTATTATCGCATGTCACACCATTTTCGTAGACATTACCTTGGGAGTCATTACCCACAAAGTGGTACTGGTGTTCGGCAAAACGCCATGCTCCCGTGCTGGGCTTATACTGCAGGTTGCCCTGCGAGAAATGAACCGTGTGCGTTACATTGTTTTCGTTCACAACGGTGAACACTCCCGGCAGCACTCCTTCGGGATAGGGGGAAACGAACACCAGGTCGTCGCCACCCAGGGTGAGGGTGCTATACTTACTGCGCTCAATCACCACATTGCCTGTGGCAGGGCCTTTGCTGCACACAAAACCATCAGAGCCTGTAATCTCCAACGTCAGCCCGCGGTATGTACCGGCTGGCAGGTAGATGTAAAAGACGTGTGCCGTGGTGATGTCCTGGTTGCACACCAGCGTGGTGGTGTTGTTCCCCGTCCCCAAGATGGGGGTAGAAGACAGCGAGGCCTCGTTGGTACCCATGTCGCTCACAGTGTAATCCCCGTTAATTGGGCTGCCCATAGTCAGCTTAATGGAGGTGACTGTCACACCCGTCTTCTGCAGGTTCACCTTCAGCACTCCGCACAGGTTGCGGAACTGGAGGTTCTTGCTGCCGTTGGCATAGGCGTGCATCGGAAATCCCCGCAGCGTGCCGTCCTCGCTCTCCTGCGTGGCAGGCAGCCTCACCGTATTCTGGTTCAAATTGTTGTCGGCAGGATAATAAGCTATATAACTACCCGCATCGTTGAAGTTTTCGTCGGTAGTGGCAAACGTTGCCGAAGTGGCGGGGTCGAGCGGTGTGGCGGTAAAGACCGCGCTAGTGCCAGAGTGAATCTTAATCTGATCACCCTCAACCTACTGTAGGGCGGTGCCGTTCAGCACAGTCTTGGCATTATGCACATCGCCGCAGTCTTCCATCGTGGCGGTGAAAGTCGCCACCACTTGTGATTCCTTCTTTCATGAGGTCAAACTTACTAGTCCGGCTAACAATGCCACAGACACAAAGATACAATATGTCTTTTCATCTGATTGATGGTTTTAATGGTTCTACACTTAATTGAACAAGGAGTTGTCGTAGTTGTTCCCGCTGCCTGTAACACCTTCCATGTTACTGCTGCGGATCTGTTCTTCGGTGTTGCTTGTCTGGAAACCCTTTTCGACACGGGTTTCAATCAGTTCTACCATTGGAGCGTCGTACTCCTGTTTTCTTTATTCAGCCATAATAATTACATTTTTTTAATGTTAATGAATATTGAATTGATATAATGAAGGATATACATTTTTATAAAGGCTCTTCTCTTTAGCAGTAATCAAGGAGCAAAAGGAAAGATAGCTGCTGAAGGAGAAGAAAAATAATCCCGCATTGTTGCGTAGGATTAAAGAATGGTAAAATATTAAAACGCAATTGCTTATACTTCATTCTTTTTCCATATAAGATATTGAAAAAGAGGCGTATAGGTCATTTTGCAGGATGATTTTTTGTACTTGTTGTCAATAGGTCAAATTGCAGGATGGCCATTTCAAAAAAAATCAGTACTTTTGCCGCGCAGTTTGAAGCATAGCGGAGCTCTGCTGGGGAGCAACTCCG
>JAFRRK010000061.1 GCA_017428115.1 Bacteroidales bacterium
AGAATTGAGAATTGAGAATTGAGAGCCGAAAGGTTGTCCAGCTTAATACTGTCGTCCACCTGCTCAATAGCATATACTTTATAGCCTTGATTCTTCAACTCTTGCAGGCAGTCGGCTGTCTGCGCATAGTAGCTCCACTCCACACTATCTTCCGCACCGAGGGCGGTCTTGTGGATGTCGCGGTGCGGAGGAGTGGAGCAAATGCCACACAGGCAGATGCGCTCCACCCTGAAAGCATCGGCCGTGCGGAATACCGAGCCGATATTGTTCTGGCTCCTCACATTGTCCAGCACCACCGTCAGTGGAAGCTTCTCCGCCTCCTTAAACTCCGGTACCGACAACCGATGAAGCTCTTCCATAGTCAGTTTGCGTGCCATAATCTTCGTCCTCTGCTCCCTGCCGACAGGCAGGAATGTTAACTCTTGATTCAACCGTCAGCCCACACTTCCTTCCAACGAAATACTGAGCAGCTTCTGTGCCTCCACGGCAAACTCCATGGGCAGTTTCTTCAGCACATCCTTGGCGTAGCCGTTCACTATCAGCCCCACGGCACTCTCGGGTGAGATACCGCGCTGCTGGCAGTAGAAGAGCTGATCCTCCGATATCTTCGACGTGGTGGCCTCATGCTCCAAAATGGCAGTGCTGTTGTTGGCCTTGATATAGGGCCATGTGTGAGCCCCGCAAGTGTCGCCAAGCAACAGCGAGTCGCACTGCGAAAAATTGCGGGCATTCTCGGCACTCTTGTTTATCTGCACCAAGCCGCGATAACTATTGTGGCTATGTCCCGCGCTAATGCCTTTCGACATAATAGTGCTGTGGGTATTCTTGCCAATATGTATCATCTTGGTGCCCGTGTCGGCCTGCTGGTAGTTGTTGGTCACTGCCACGCTGTAGAACTCGGCCGTGCTGTCGTCGCCCTGCAATATACAGCTAGGGTACTTCCATGTCACAGCGCTGCCCGTTTCCACCTGGGTCCATGATATCTTGCTGCGCGACCCCTTGCAGATACCTCGCTTGGTGACAAAATTGTATATACCGCCCCTTCCCTCCTTGTCGCCGGGATACCAGTTCTGCACGGTGCTGTACTTCACCTCGGCATCCTTGAGCGCCACAATCTCCACAATGGCGGCATGCAGCTGGTTCTCGTCCCTCTGCGGGGCCGTGCAGCCCTCCATATAGCTCACATAGGCCTCCTCGTCGGCCACTATCAGCGTACGCTCAAACTGGCCTGTGCCACGGGCATTGATGCGGAAATAGCTCGACAGCTCAATTGGGCAGCGCACCCCCTTGGGGATATAGCAAAACGAGCCGTCGCTGAACACCGCCGAATTCAACGCTGCGAAAAAGTTGTCGCCTATCGGCACCACCGACCCAAGGTACTGCCGCACCAGGTCGGGGTATTTCTGCACCGCCTCACTAATGGGGCAGAAAAGGATACCCTTTTCCTCCAACATCTTCTGCGAGGTGGTTTTCACCGACACCGAATCCATGATGGCATCATACGCCACCCCAGCCAAAGCCTTCTGCTCACGCAGCGGTATGCCCAGCTTGTCGAACGTGGCCAGCAGCTCGGGGTCCACCTCGTCCATGCTCTTCTTCTGCTCACGCTGCTTGGGTGCGGCATAATAGATAATGTCCTGGTAGTCCACCTTGTCATATTTCAGATGACCCCACGAGGGCTCCTCCATAGTCTGCCATTTGCGAAAAGCCTTCAAACGAAACTCCAAGAGCCATTCAGGCTCGTTCTTTTTTTTCGAAATCAGGCGCACCACATCCTCATTAAGCCCCTTGCCGATGGTATCTGTGTCAATATCGGTCACAAAACCCCATTTATACTCTTCGTTTGTAACCTCCTGAATTATACTATTGTTATCTTCTGCCATAACCAAATATGTTCAATTAAATAAATCTGCAAAGATACTCAAAAAAAATGAAAACTGAAAAATGTTGCCGCACCCCGATAATTCCCAATTTGCCATGTTCTCAATTTGAAAATAATGTCTTGGCATTTTCAGACACCGAATCACCCACCATCGCAGAGTGTTCTGCACTTGTCGTATCTGCCACAAAAGCTATGTTTACATGCTTAAAACCAAACGATGAGAAGATTGCCTCCAGTTGACGTTTCCCGTTAATCTCGGCAGTGGCCAGCAGTTTTTCCTCCATCACCAGCTCCAACAACTTGGCACGCGCTGCATTCTTGGTAATAGTAACCCGCTCGTGCGACCATGTGCCCTTCTCGCTAAAGATGCGAATGTCCGACGGGTTTGTGATGATGTCAAGCACCTGTGCTTGAGGCAGCGTAAGGTTGATAGTGGAGTCGTTCACCACCTGTGTCTCCATTTTCGAAAGGTCATAGCCCATTCTCACCTTTCCCCGCACTATCAAAACAATATTCTTATGGTTCAAAAAACGTTTCTCTTCGTCTTGAATCATCACTTCGCCTATATAGTTGGCCGTACAAAACTCCGATATCCTCTTCATCTCAGTGATAGTCTGCACCAAGGTCTCATAGCGGTTCTTCCCCACCTGGTTGCGATGAATGATAAGAATTGCCACCACCACAGCCACAAGTGCCAGCGCGACATATAATACCATGCGTTTCTTCTTTATAAGAAACTCCTTCAACGCTTTCCACAGCACAGCGCACCTCCCATCATCATTCTCCTCATTGCCCTCCACGGGAGCATCTGTCGGCTCCTGTTCCTGCTGCTCCTCTGCTGCATCAGCCTCATGCACCAACTCCTGTTTCTTCACCGCTGGCTTTTCCTCAAGCTGGCCTGTATTCTGTATTTCTTCCATCATACTATCGTTTTTGTGTTTTTATTGCCCACTGCGGTACGCCGCTGTCCCTCTTGTTTAAAAGAAATATTCACATTCGTGAACCCATTTTCGTGCAGCAACATCTCCATAAACATGGCCGCATTCTGCCGTGCATCCTTCAATATCATATCCGTCAACTCCTTGTCCTCCTTCAATTCCATCTCCCCCTTCCTCTGTATAGCGTTACGCTCCTCGTTGCTATACTCCGTACGTAGAAACGACACCTGATTGTAAATCATCTTCACATCGTCGGGACAAATGTTATAGCTCAACACCTCAGGCTGAGGCAGCACCAACGAAATACTCTTGGTCTTATGATTCTTATCTACACTAATACGCACCGACTCAGCATCGAACTTGTCCATGTCTATACCCGCCTTGATAATAGCCTTGAACGAAAACAATATCTTTCTATTACCGAATATCTGCCACGTCTCGTCGCTATTACTCACCACCTTCTGCACCGTGTACTGCACCGTGCCCAATTCTGACACCTGCCGAATTCTTTGCTGCCAAGCGTCCTCTTTCTCCTCCCTGTTGCAGGAGGACAGAAACAATGTCGCAGCCAGTATCACCGGCCATATCACATTTCTCATCCTCATTTCAATTACCATTATTCAATTATCAATTCGTTCTACAAACTTGTTATCAAGAAGTTACCTACGAACATCACCTAACAGGCACACCCCTATCCAACTCGCAAATATACACAAAAAAACAAATAATTGAAAAATAGAACAAATCAATAGCCTAATAATTAACGCATCAAAGACTAACACGTCAACATAAACAAACTGGCGAATTCACATATTCTCAGTTCACCACCAGCCGCTTGGAGGTAGTTCCTGCGGGCGTGTGCACCAACACCACATAGGTTCCCTTCGTCCATTTCGACACATCGAGGCTCACCGATGTCATGCGGCCCTGTTCCTTCTGTTCCAGCACACGGGCACCCTTCTCGTCATACACCTCTAGTTTCTCTATCACGTATGATGACATTACCGTCACCATCCTGTTTGCCGGGTTCGGCATCAGCCGCACATCACCTTCCTCACCACCAGCCCTAATGGCTGAAAGATACCCCTGAGGCTTAATTATAGGCAGAATCCCCTGCCCTAATTCGATGCTAACCGTGTCCAACGATGGTGCTAACGCAGCATGTAAGGCACCACCCCTAGTGCAAGCCCGTTTACACATATCTCCACATGAATATCTATAATACTTCAAGACATTTCTTTGCATGTCTACAATCCCCCAAAATCCACTATGGCAACAAGGTCTATCAGTAACGTCCAGAACACCTCTCCGAATATACATTGTCCCTACAAACACCGACGGATGCTCATGACTATAAAAATGAACCCCAACGAGATAGTTACCTGACAAGGATACAGGTGAGTCAAAATAGAATTCATACATGGGGACATGCAGCAAAGAATCATGATTCGCCCTCCACTCTGCCGAATGGGTATAATAATTCAGGTATTTATAGTCCAATATCACATCAGCCCTCTTGCCACTATCCAGCACATAATGCTGCCGCCTTATTAGCCGCACATTGGAATCGCCTTCTGTGAACTCATACAACAGTATGTCAAGCTCCGTTTCTTTTACTATATCAAGAGGTATCAATTCCCTCACCTCCGGAATTGTCACAGCTATAGAAACTGCCACTCCATACAGAGTCAACTTATCATCTTCCTCGCAACGAAACGGAAATACAATACAACTATCTCTATTGTATTCAAGACTACCATGAGTATAACCAGCAGTAGGATTTAAGCCATACTTCTCTATGCAGGGCTCTTCCCAATGCAAATATGCAGGATTCGGATAACGTATCTCGGGCTGAGCCTCTGCACGGCATAAAAACGCGACCAGCAGCGCAAACAATAATAGTTTTGACCTACAAGGGTTCTTCATAATCTAATCTATTTTATAATAACATTGTCTTTGTATTCTAAATTAAAAATAGTCTCATAAGACCCTGGAGTACAACTTCTCACAACCAAACTATCCAACATACAGCTTTCAGCCTTCATTGCCATGATGTCATCGTTTACCGACCCTCCTACAAAAGGAATGGGCATATGTGGTGCCTCCCTGAAACAGTCTGTAGTGTATGCTTCGACACAACCATTTGTATACATGGGCGATGGAAGCAATCCCAGCTCTAGCCTCAGCCAAAAGGCTCCAGCTGACACCATACAGCTGTTGGGAGCAACAGCCGTCAGCGAATAATAATCCACAAGACAGTTAGGATTATTGTATCTAAATGGCATATAAAAGCCCCCTACAGCCACATTGGGATACGGCGTAAGACGCAAAATGTGTTTTTTATTTCGGGTATCTGAATTCGTATCTATCACCATCAGAGTGTCGTAGCTAGGCAGGAACACCAGTTCCCTCGGTGGCAGCATACGCCTACCATAATATGGAACAGATATTGACGTGATAAGGCTTTGGTGAGCATCCATACTGCCGTCCTGCATATTTATCGTAAATAGGTGCATCCAATTCTCCGGGGTGTTGAAAAAAGATGTGCTATCGAAATAGGCGGCAACCACTACCGATTCATCCTTCACATGAGCTGCACGGACCCCGCTCACAAACTCATTTGAACAGGTATATCTGTAGCCTCCAAATTGTCCCACGAAAGCAGATAGGCCTGTGCCAACTTGCAGTTTGCGCATCAACAATTCATTGGTGGCTCGCCCTCTCGTACCTGTCGTCACAAAATTATCATTGGTCAGCACCACGTCCCAAAACAGCTCTGGGCTGCTTGGATCGAATATGGTACCTTTATTGGAGGCATAGTCTTCCACATACAATACCCTGTTGGCTCCGTCCAGATCAGGGTCACACCCCATTCTCTCACTCCCAATTGCCATTAGGGACACCTTGCCCTTGTTGCTTACCGCTATACGGCTCAGCACTGTCAGACGTGTCGTAATAACCGTATCATAGTAAAAAATTATATTCCCTGCACCCGTCTGGAGGTCCGACACATCGAAATAACCCAGCAACGCCCTGCCATAATTTGAATCCACTCCACAAAAATATGCAATGTCATCCACTACGCGAAAGTCTCTTACAGACCATTTTACAGGTATCTTCACTTGATTGATGCTTCCACTAAACGATGACAGGTACAAAAAATAACCCCGTCCATCTTTTTCGTAATATGAAATTCCCTGATCACGGACTATCCCACGGCTTGTACCAACACCCTCAGAAAAATCAGAGAAAGATGTGCTTTGCGCATGAATCCCCCCACACACAACCAGCATCAAAATTATAAATAAGATTTTTTTCATTTGTTTTTTTTATATTTCTTTTTTATTAGTAGCCTTTAATCAACTTATAATGAAAGCTTTATAAAAACCATAAAATTCTATTTCAATATGCAAATATACATTTTTTTTTTATGTTATCTTTTTTTTCTCCTTTTCTCCTCTTATTTCTCTTTGGTAATGACAAAAAATGGCTCTTATACAATAACACCGTACAAGCGAAGCGCAGTGCGGTGATAGGAAATGCTCTCTATCGGCGCCTCGGAGAATATTTAGTCTACTTTACCAGCAATCGTTTGGCCATAACTCCTGCGGGCGTGTGCACCAACACCACATAGGCTCCCTTCGCCCAGCCGGAGACGCTGAAGCCTGCCGATGTAGCACGTGTCGGCACCTTCCTGTCAAGCACCCGCTCGCCTCTCACATCATACACCTCCAGACGGTCAATGCCGTAGGACGACCTCACAACCACGTTCCCACTCGCCGGGTTGGGCATCAGCCGCACAAAACGAGACAAGCCGCCGTCCTCATCTGGCACCGCTATGCCGCCCTGGTGAGTAGTGTCTACTGGTGCATCATAATGCAACCGCCAGTAGACGGGGCTGCCCCAACCGCTCCACCGCAGCGTGTCGTACTCACGACATACCGTCCGCACATACGCCACCATTGGAGTGTCGCTGTATGAGGTGTCCGTAAACTGCCATCTGGTAGTGTTGCGCAGCGACACAATAGTGCCGGCATCAGGTGGGGTTCCCTCCCGTCCGTACGACAGTTCATACTCATTATGCAAGCTGTCCGGCGACCATTGAACAGTCACCATGTCGGTATAGTTACCCCGAGCGAACAGCCCGCCTACCATCGGACACTCAGGCGCATTGGCAAACGAGGTGTCCACAACCTCTATAATAGGCAACACCTCCAAAAACTGGTCAGACATGGCCCAATGCCATTGATTAGTAAGCAAATATCCATACGATTCATAATGATACATCTTCCACAATGAGGGGCAATAGTATGGTTCGTCCGGTAGTTTAGATGTGAGAAGAGTAATATAGCCCGAACCGCTGCGAGTCCCCGACTCCCCTGGTGTCCTTAACCAAAAACGAGACGTACAACCCACATAAAATGAATCATACACAGTTATCGGTTTGTCGAAATAATAGTCAAAGATTCTATCAAACTGACCTCCTCCTCCATGAAATATATGTGAATAATAATTGCTATCCTCCCCTATTTCTAGCGTATTCAACAAGCAATCGTACGAAGGCCTGCCAGCCGTGTCGGTTTCTTCCCACTGGACCATGGCCTTGAGCTCGAAAGTGTCAGGCGTTGCTTCGTAAAGCAGCAGATATTCCGGAGGGAACATCGGATATACCAAAGGTACTTGTCGCGAAAGTGCTATTGCAGCAGACAGACCAACAACCTTCACCCCTGCCGGATTGTCAGTAAAGTTATATTGCAACACATCATCGCACAGCAATGCATTATGTATTATAGGGTATAGAATCACATTGCTTATTCCATTCCCATGATGGAGCGAGTCAGCATAGATCCATGCGTCGAAATCAAACTGTTTGTACCTCAGATACGAAGTGTCACTGAAACTATGCGACTGAGCCATACCCCCCCATACTCCCATCACACATACCAAAGTTAAAAATATTTTTTTCATAATCAGTAATTTTATTATTGTTAGTTACAAATATAATTCATTTCTATTTCAGTCACATCGAAAGGTGTGCTCCCCCAAAATCAGCTGAAGCATCCACCAATATGAACCAATTTTCATCATCAGTATTGTGGGAATAGATAATGTTGTAACCTCCTTTCCAAAAACGCACAATGGAGGTGTCGGATGCAATCACTGGCATTTCTGCTACTACATTTTGACCAAATGCAGCAATCAGCGATGCTTGGAACAATGCAAATAAAATACTGATTTTGAAGATTTTCATAACATAACTTTTTTTTTTTTTTTGTTTGTTTTGCAAATATACGATTTTTTTTAATACAAACTATCGGTGTGTTCAATTAATTCTGTTTTCATGTCGTTGTGTTCTCCGTTTCGCTTTTGCTCCACTATCGCAAGTCCATAGGACTTGCTTCATCTTCGGGACGCAGTATAGTTCCCTTTTGACTGTTATTCTATTTTTGACAAACCCTTGCTTGTATATATTAGATGCAAAAAATGAAAAAAAACGCCACTCAAAACAATATTTTTTTAAACAAATGTCACATACCATTGGCAATCAACACATTTCTCGCAAAAAAATTCATCCACCAGCGTTCCTAGCCCCTACCTCATAATTCCCTATTCCCTCCCACCAGCTTCCCTCCTCCCTTCGTCTATAGGAACGAATCCAGAACGAGGGCACGACGAAGACATGGTGTGTGATTGGAGTGGGTGCTATCGGCCGTCTGCTATAATTATGCCGAAAAAGCAAAAAAATAGGGTGCCACTTTTAGAAAAAAAAAGCGGCACATGATGACGATGACAACAGGGATGGATGCACCTATCGCCCCTAGGGGTGACAAACCAGAGCAGCCCGACTGACAACCAACTGATTTTCAAAACAAATAATACAAAAAAAACAGCTATTTGTCAAATATATCATGTCACTTTTTGAAGAAAAATGGCTTGTCAAACTATAGATTATTTATTCTATTTCCAATAATTTGTGTACATTTGCAGTTGTTTTATTAAAAAAGATATTATGGGATTTCTTGACAAATTACTTGGAAACAAGAACATTATCAAGCAGGCAGAAAGCCTCCTAGGCAACGCCAACATCATGGAAATTTTGAAATCGTTTACTGGCAACAAAGACTTTATGTCGAAATTGGCCAATGCCAAAGACGAGAACGAAATGCAGAGCCTTATCTCCACCGCCGTCGAGGCCTTCAAGGACAAGAAACTGACCGATGCCGAGAAGAAAGAACTGACCAACCAGCTCAAAAACATGGCCTCCGGCCTGATGGGCAAAAAGTAGCCGGCTCACACCTTACGGCCCTCCCTCGCCTTCTTTCGGCCGCACCTAGTGCGTGGCTGAGAGAAAGGCTATGATACGTCCCTACTCCTGCCCATAGAAGGCCGTAAAGGGTTCTATCACCGTTCTATAATCAGCCAACAAATCGAGAATTGTCGGGTAAGAGACATCTTCTCGCTGTAGCTGCATACTAGCGTTGAATGGACTCGGGCGCAGGGCTAATGGCAGGTGATGATATCTGCCAACAAACTGAGGTAGTGGCTGTCGCAATGGTCAAAGGTAGCATAGTGCTGGCTGTCGATATCTAGCACTGCCACCACATTGCCATCGACCTGAAGCGGCACCACTATTTCGCTGCGCGAGGCGGCACTGCAGGCTATATGGCCTGGGAAGGCCTCCACATCGGGGACTACGAGTGTGCGCCGCTGCTGCCAGGCCGAGCCGCAGACTCCACGGCCATAGGCTATATGCATGCAGGCCACGGGACCTTGGAAGGGACCCAGCAACAGCTCGTCTCCCACCACACGGTAGAATCCCGTCCACCAGAAGTGCATGGTCTCGTGCAGCAGGGCAGCCATGTTGGCCATGAGGGCGATGGTGTCGGTCTCGCCGTCGGCGAGGCTCTTGGCCTGACGCAGCAGGAGGGTGTAGGTGTGCGACTTCTCAAGAGTGGCGCTGTCGCTATGAGTGCGGGCATAGGCAAAAAGCTCTACGGGCAGATGGCAGTAGCCGGTAGGGTTGTTGACGAGATAGTCCTGGTGAAAGTCCTCGGCACGGTAGAAGTTGGCTAGGGGCATCACCTCCACCTGCAGGGGCAGTGCATAGTGCTTAGCCTCCTCGGCCATGAGATATTGGATGAGGGGCAGGTCGTCGGGGTGGGTATAGTAGATGCCGGTGCGGTAGCGGGTGCCGCGGTCCTCGCCCTGCTGGTTGAGGCTGGTGGGGTCGATGGCTTTGAAATACATCTCCAGCAGGAAGCGTAGGCTGACGCGCAAAGGGTCGTAGCGGAGATGCACGGTCTCGGCATAGCCGGTGGTATCGGTGTAGACCTCTTGGTAGGTGGGGTTGGCGGTATTGCCGTTGGCGAAGCCCACTTCGGTGAAGGTGACGCCTTCGATTTGTTTCAGGTAATGCTCGGCGCCCCAGAAGCAGCCGGCAGCGAGATAGATTTCTTTTTCCATATATTAGACATTATTTTTGTTCCACCATTCGGCCACATCGAAGCAGGGACACTGCTTGTCGGAATAGTCGTTGTGGCCATGCAGCTGAGCCTGGGGGAAGATGCTCAGGAGGGTCTTGACGAGGGTGACGAGGGTGCGCTGCTGGGCAGCGTTGAGGGTGTTGGCAGGGCGGCCAAGGCGGTCGAGCCCTCCCACATAGCAGATGCCTATGCTGTGTTGGTTGTGGCCATAGGCATGGGCCCCTACCTGCTCTACGGGCCGGCCCAGGTGGAGGGTGCCGTCGGTGTAGATGAGGTAGTGATAGCCTATGTCGTCGAAACCGCGTGCCAGGTGCCACTGGCGCACCTGGTCGACGGTGTGGTTGCGGCCTCGGCGAGTGGCGGTGCAATGTATAATGATATCGTTGATTTCTCTCATGATGCAAAGGTGGATGAGCTATAGTATATTGGTGACAAAGCCGAGTAGAAAGCCCAGCAGCACGCCAAACCATACCAGGGCTTTGAGCTCGCGGTTCATGATGGAGGTGATGAGGTGCTCGGTTTCTGCCATGTCCATGGCATTGATGCGCTGCTCCACAATTTGTTGGATATTGAGGGTGGCAAGCATTCGGGGGAGGCTGTTTTCGACCACCGTGCGGTAGGCTTTGAGCAGGATGGTGCGCAACTGGTCGAAGAGGGCCTCTCGGTCACGGCAGAGGTTGCACACGGGCATTGCCAGCAGACGGTCGGCCTCGGTGTGGAGCAGGTCGGCCAGCAGATGCTCGGCATTGTCCCGCATCATCTCGTTGATGATGTCGGCCAGACGCGACTGTATGGAGCTGCGCAGGAGGTCGAAAAGAGCCACCTTGACGCTGCCCAGCAGGCTGTCGGCCAGATGTTGCATCACTTGGTCGATGGCCAAGGCTGCCACTCGGTCGCCCAATGCCTTGTCGGCCAGTTTGAGATAGAGGGCATGGGTGATGTCGGACTGCAGCTGCAAGGAGAGGCTGCTAAGCTCGTCGGGCGATAGGTAGTGCAATAGTAGCTGCTGGAGGCTTTCTTGGTTGGCCATCATACGCGCCTGCAGACTGTCGACAGCAGCGGTGAGCTTGGCATACATCTGGTCGGAAAGGAGGGTGGCTGATAGCACCTGGCTATTGAGCAGGTTGTCGCTGATAGTGGAGCCAATGGCCTTGGATATGTTTTCGCGTTCCTTGGGTATGATACCAGGGGTTAGGGGCAGGCGGATGGGGCCTATATACTTGGCGGTGTAGGGGCGGAAGAGCATACGTATGGCCACGCGGTTGGTGAGTCCGCCTATAAGGGCGCCTACTACAGGTCCGACCATGAATGTGACGAATGGGGGCATGACAGAGTTTAGGGGTTAGGGGTTCATAATAATAACTGGAACGGGATAATCCTTTAGTTTATTTTATAATGAGGATGGTAGGTGGCGATGGTGTCGCGCAGATATTGGTGTGAAAGGTGAGTATAAATCTGAGTGGTGGAGAGGCTTTCGTGGCCTAACATTTCCTGCACGGCACGCAGGTCGGCACCGTTCTGCACCAGCTCGGTGGCGAAACTGTGGCGCAAACTGTGGGGCGATACATTCTTGTGTATGCCTGCTCGTGCAACAGCTTCTTTGACCATCTGAAACACCGCCACCCTGGTGAGATGGTGGCCGCGGAGGTTGAGGAATAGGTAGCGTTCTTCGCCCGGCTGTGGGGTGATCTGGCTGCGGATGGTGAGGATATAGTCCTGCACAAGTCGGAGGGCATGGGCGTTGATGGGCACCCAACGTTCTTTGTTTCCCTTGCCGATGACTTGTAGCATTTCCTCCTCGACATAGATATTGGAGAGGCGCAGACCCACCAGCTCTGAGACTCGCAGACCACAGCCATAAAGCACTTCGATGATAACATAGTTGCGGGCAGGGCCGGGCATACTAAGGTCGAAGGTGGCCTGTATGGAGGACACATCGTCGTCGGTGAGCACATCGGGCAGATGCTGGGGGCGGCTGGGCATATCTACCAGCTCGGCGGGATTTTCGCGCAGCACATCCTCGACGACCAGCATACGGAAGAAAGTGCGCAAACCCGATATGATGCGGCACTGGGTTGTGACGGCAATACCGGAGTCGTTAAGCTCCTTGAGAAAGCTTTGGATATGAGCCGCAGTCACATCCTGGGGCTCTATGCCCAAGGGCTCGAGATGGCGGCGCAGGTGCCCCACATCGCGGAGGTAGGCCTGCACGGAGTTGTCGGCCAGGTTGCGTTCGAGGCGAAGGTGGGTTTCAAACTCGCGTATGTATCGTTGCCAGTCCATTCTTTTATGAAGAGCTATTTTTTCTTTTTGTTCATGCTCTTGCCGTCGGTGAGCACCCACCAGGCGAAGTCCCAGAGGTTTTCCTCTTCCATCATGGCCAGATAATGGGGGTTGAGGTCCTCGCGGGTGGCATCGAGATTGATGTGCCCATAGCTACTCATGCGGCCTTGCACTATGGATGCCTGCCGGCTGAGATAGCGCGAGGGGCGCCCGGGATTGCTCTTTAGCGGGGTGGGCAGACAGACTGCCAACAGGGCGGCCTCGCGTTTGGAGAGGGTGGCTGCGGAATGGCCGAAATAGTGCTGGCTGGCAGCCTCGCAGCCATAGATGCCGTCGCCAAACTCAATGACGTTGAGGTAGCACTCGATGATACGTTTTTTGCCCCATACGAGCTCGATGAGCGAAGTATAGTAGGCCTCTACTGCCTTACGGACGAGACTATGCTTGTGGGGCAGGAAACAGTTTTTGGCGGTCTGCTGGCTGATGGTGCTTCCGCCGCGCTCGCGACGGCCTTTCTTGCTCTCGATATAGGCCATCTTCATCTGACGGATGTCGAAACCGTGGTGGTACATATACAGCCCGTCTTCAGAGACAATAACGGCATTAACCAGATTGGCTGATATCTGGTCGAGCGGCACGTAGTCGCGCTCGAAACGAACCACACGGTCGGGGTCTTTGGCCTGCTGAAAAAAGCGTTTCACCATCAGCGGAGTAAGTGGGGGATTGAACACTGCGCAAAAGAGCACCTGGAAGATAGAGAAGCCTATCAAGGCAAGCACTCCCACCCATATCACACGCCACACCTTGCGGCCAAAACTGAGCTGTCGCCAACGTCTGCCACCAGCACGGCGGCTGCTTTTTTTTCTGCTATTTTTCTTTTTTTTAGACATTATTATTGTACTGAGATTTAATCTGAAGCAAGTCCAGTGGACTCCCGAATCTTTTTTGCCACCACCCATTTGAGGAAAAAGAACAAACCCTTTTCGGCCTGGGCCACCTTTTTGGGGTCCCTGTCTTCAGTCCGTTCGTTCCAGACAACGGGCTGTTGACCATGGATGTATTTCTCATCTTAGCCACACGCGAGTCGTAGAGCGGAGTGTGGTGATAGGGGTTGGCCTCCAACGGAGCAGAGAGCATGGCTGCCAGCTGCACTGCCTCATCAAGCGTTACATTCTTTGCGGAGTGATGAAAATAGTGCTGGCAGGCAGCCTCGCAGCCATAGATGCCGTCGCCCCACTCTGCTAAGTTGAGGTAACATTCCATGATGCGTTTCTTGCCCCATAGGGTCTCAATCAAAAAGGTATAGTGAGCCTCCACCACTTTTCTGACCAAGCTTTTGCCAAAGGGTAGGAAACAGTTTTTGGCGGTCTGCTGGCTGATGGTGCTGCCGCCTCTGAGAGCCTTACCCTGCTCATAGTCCAAATAGGCCCTATGAAGTCCGTAGAACAGAAAACCATGATGGTAGGTGAAGAGCCAGTCTTCGGCATTGACAGTGGCCATCACTATCAGGGGAGAGACCTCGTCAATAGCCACACACTGCCTTTCAAACTTATGACAGCGAAGGTGGTCGTCACGCTGCTGCACATAACTGGCCAGCATGTGGGGAGTGATAGGGGGTTCAACAAACTTATACACCAGCACCTGCAGCAAAGTGAAAAGCCACAGCGACACAAAAGCCACCCATACCACACGCCATAACTTTGCCGCCACACCCAGCTGCCGCCATGGCCTAAAGAGGCGATGTGAGGTGGTTCTGGAACGACGTGGTGTGTTATGCCTCTTCCAGCGATGTAATGCCACCCACTTGAAGAAAAACAGCAGTGAGTGGCTGACAGAATTCAACTTATCGATGTCGAGGTCGGCGCGTCGGTAATTCCAATCGATGGCCGGCATGGTGTGCAGACGCTCCATTATCACCTGCACACGATGCAGGTAGATTTCGGTAGGAGAGTCGGGGTTGCGCCTGGAGGGCATCGGCAGGCTGGCGATGAGCAGTGCCGCCTCGTGAGCCGTAAGCTCGGCGGCACTATGGTGGAAATAGTATTGGCTTGCTGCCTCGCAACCGTAGACACCCCTGCCAAACTCCACAACGTTGAGGTAGCACTCCATGATGCGGCGTTTGCCCCAAAACATCTCAATAAGGACAGTGAAATAAGCCTCTAAAAGTTTGCGCAACCAGGTACGACGATGCACGAGAAAGACATTCTTGGCAGTCTGCTGGCTGATGGTGCTACCGCCACGCAGCGGATTGCCTGCCTCGTTGCTGAGATAGGCTCCTATCATACTGCTCACATTAAACCCACGATGGTACAAGAACAAACCAATATCCTCCGAGCAGTTGGCGGCATCATACAGAAAATGGCTCATACGGCCGATAGGCACAAAACGCTGCCTCATCACTTCGGAGGGTTCTTTTGTGCGCAGACTGTTCCACCACCGACCTATGCGCAAGGGGGTGACATAGGGAGGGAGGAAACGGTAGACCACCACCTCCACCATAGTCAATGCCCAGCAGCAGAACAGCACGACAAGGACGGCATGCCAGGCGGAAGGCATATTTCCAGCGCCCCATACAAAAAACCAGAGCCACCCACACAGCCACACCGTCAGCAGCCCCCATCGCAACAGAGGAATCCGCCAGCCAAGCCTCTGAAAGCACAAAATGACGCGCATCTTACTCATTAAAAAAACTCATTTTTGAGTTTGCAAAAGTACTATTTTTCCTCAATGTAAGAAAAAAAATGTATATTTGTAAAATCAAAAAATAAGTAATTACACATATAATAATTTAAAAAACAACACTATGGCAAAAGTTGCAATTAATGGTTTCGGTCGAATTGGACGTATGTCTTTCCGTGCTATGCTTGACCACCCCGAGCTGGACATCGTAGCCATCAACGACCTTACGAGTGCTGACACCCTCGCTTATCTGTTCAAATATGACTCCATCCACGACAATTTCGAGGGTGAGGTACATGCCGAGGGCGACTGCATCGTTGTGAATGGCAAAAAAGTTAAAATCTATGCCGAGCGCGACCCCCAGAACCTTCCTTGGGGCGAACTAGGTGTTGACATCGTAGTTGAATCAACCGGCCTCTTCAAGAAGAGAGATCAGATGATGAAACATATCAACGCTGGTGCCAAGAAGGTGATACTGACAGTGCCCGCCAGCAAGGCAGAAGACGTGGATGCCACCGTGGTGATGGGCGTCAACGACAATGTGCTCACCAAAGAGATGCAGCTAGTGAGCAATGCCAGCTGCACCACCAACTGCCTGGCTCCCGTAGCCAAGGTGCTCAACGACAAATTCGGCATCAAGCGCGGTCTGATGAACACCATCCACAGCTACACCAACGACCAGAAGATCCTCGACCAGCCCCACAGCGATTTGCGCCGTGCACGTGCTGCCGCCATCTCTATTATCCCCACCTCCAGCGGTGCTGCCAAGGCCGTAGGCCTGGTCATTCCTGAGCTGAAGGGCAAGCTCGACGGTTTCGCCATGCGCGTGCCTACCCCCGACGGGTCTGTCGTTGACCTCACTGCCGAGATGGCATGCCCCGTCACTAAGGAGGAAATCAACGCCGCCATCAAGGAGGCTGCCGAGGGCTCTATGAAAGGCGTGCTACAGTATGTCGAAGACCCAATCGTCAGCGTGGACATCATCGACAACACCCACAGTTCCATCTTCGACAGCCTGCTGACACAGGTGATGGACGGCAACTTTGTGAAGGTGGTAAGCTGGTACGACAATGAGAAAGGCTACAGCACCCGCGTGGGCGACCTCGCTGCCAAGCTGGCCACATTGCTGTAATACTTTACCGATGAACAACGCCGTAATCAATAGGAGCAGCCGTACCCTGGGGGTGCGACTGCTCCTTATTATCACCCTTTAAAAAACAGTACAACACAACCCATGTTACTCGAAAACAAAGTAGCTATTATCACTGGCGGAACACGTGGCATAGGCCGTGCCATAGCACGGCGCTTTGCTGTGGAGGGATGCCACATAGCATTCTGCGGACGTAGCCGCAGCCCACAGATGATTGCCGTTGAGGAAGAACTCGAACACCCAGGTGTCAAAGTCAAGGGATACGCAGTGGATGTAACCATATTGCCTGACTGCCAACAATTCGTTGAGAAAGTACTAGAAGAATTCGGACACCTCGACATCCTCGTCAATAATGCCGGCATCACTGATGATGCCGCCATAAAACGTATGACCGAAGCCCAATGGGACAATGTGATCAACAACGACCTCAAATCGGTATTCTGCATGACTAAAGCGGTGCAGCCAACCATGTGGAAGCAGGGATTTGGTAGCATTGTCAACATCAGCTCGGTAGTGGGCATCGGGGGTAATGTCAACCAGGCCAACTATGCCGCCGCCAAAGCAGGCATCATAGGTTTTACCAAAACTGCCGTGAAAGAGTTTGGGTCGAGAAATATCCGTATGAACGTAGTGGCACCGGGCTTTATTGCCACCGAGATGACTGGCGAGATATCGGAACAACTCAAGAACTATTGGCAGACCCGCATTCCGCTGCGCCGACCCGGCACTCCCGAGGAGGTTGCCAACGCCTGCCTATATTATGCTTCGGAGCTGGGCAGCTACTGCACTGGCGACGTAATGCACCTATGCGGCGGCATGGAGGACGCATAAGAACTCCATTACATCTCTTTTTTTTGATTTTTCACATTCCCAACCAATGGAAACCATCGAGATTATTAGAAAACGTCATTCTGTCAGGCAATTCAAAAAAAAGCCCATCGAGGAAGAAAAGCGGACAGAACTGACACAATTAGCCAATGAGCTCTCAGAGAAGAGTGGATTGAACATAACAATAGTTTACGACGACCCCGAGGGATTTAATTCGGCCTTAGCCAGATACGGCAAATTCACCCATGTGAACAACTACATAGCCGTCATGGGCAAGGAGGGCATGGACGAAACTGCTGGCTACTATGGCGAAGCTCTGGTGCTGCGAGCACAAGAACTGGGATTAAACACTTGTTGGGTCGGTCTGACATTCAACAAGAAGGTGGTGAAACGCCTCTGCCATACTGGTGAAAAGGTATTTGGAGTGATAGCGTTGGGGTATGGTGAGAGCCAAGGAATAGCACGCAAAAGCAAGCGATTTGAAGATGTGACATCAATATCAGGCAACACACCCGAGCTATTTACCAAAGGCGTAGAGGCAGCATTGCTGGCTCCCACAGCAATGAACCAGCAGAACTTTGTCGTCAAATGCAACGACGGACTATGCAGAATTGACACCCGCCACTGGAGTCCTTATGCAAAACTGGACTTGGGCATAGTGAAGTACCATTTCGAGATAGTTTCAGGAATAAAGGTATTTGATTGAATTGTCAAACTGATAGCAGGGCTAAGGCTGACACAAGAGATTGTGTTTGTTGTAATTCACCAATGGACGATAGAGAGTGGTATCCCTGTTTTTTTATCATTATAATAAAGAATTGATTAGCATAACAGCATCATGATTCAAAAAAAAATAATCGGTCTATTTGTTGTCATTATTTCGAGTGCCATTGTTTCATGTGGCGGTACAACATCGGCAAGCCCACAAGAAACCTATGCGTACACCGACGACTATGGTACTACATCAGACATACCAGTCCATCCTCAACGCATTGTCAGTACTTCGCCGGCAGTAACAGAAATAATCTTTGCCCTTGGAGGCAGCCACCTACTAGTGGGACGCACAGACTTCTGTGTATATCCAACGGAAGCAAAGGATATTACTAGCATAGGAGGCATCAGCAACCTAAATATAGAACGGATTGTGTCGCTCAATCCAGATTTGGTAATCAGCGGCTCGATGATACCCAAGAAGAGTACCTTACAAATGGAGAAAATGGGTGTGCCAACGGTGTGTGTTATCGAACAGAAACGCTTTGAGGGTCTATACGACAATATTAGCAAGATAGGCACCCTGATTGGAAAAAACGAGGCCGCCGACAGCCTCAATACATTGATTCGCAAAAGGCTTGATAGTCTAAATACACAAAGCAACGCAGAGACCAAAAGCGTTTATTATGTGGTGGGGTATGGCGCATCGGGCAACTTCACCGCCGGGGGAGACTCGTTTATCAACGACATCATCCGTCTGGCAGGTGGAAAGAATGTTGCCGAGAACAGCTCTGGGTGGAGCTACAGCCTAGAAGAGCTGTTGAAACAGGACCCGGAATACATAATCATACGCCGCGAGGACAGCGCAACGTTCTGCCGTATGGCTCCTTACAACCGCCTTAGGGCCGTCAAAGAGGGAAGGGTAATTGCCATAGAAAGCGGCCTGATAGATTTGCAGGTGCCACGCAACATAGAGGCCATTCAGTTCATACACCAACGTCTCCATCCGTAACAAAAAGGTAGAACACATTATTGTAGGGTGAACGTCGCTGTATTCTCGTCATAACTATTAGGGTGAGTTCTATTAATTGCTTGCAATTATAGTCTTTGTTATTTCTCTGCTGCGCTGTCGGAAGTCCATTGGACTTCTTGTCTGTTCTTCGCTGCGCTATCGGAAGTCCACTGGACTTCCTTCATATTATATTCTAAGTGTGAAATATACAAATCCTCTAATTCTATAATTCTTGATAAATAGAAGCACCATTATGTTTGCTTAGCACCTTTTGGAGGGGTTGATTGGGATTCTAGATAAAAGGGCTCTCTCTATGAGGCGAAACTATCGAACCGATGGCTGAGGACTATGGTTGTTATGGCTTTATAAATATCAAGTATCTGAGAAAAAAAGACGAAGGAGAGTTCCTTAAACTTCTGATAGCGAAGCATAGGATAATGTGGAATACTCATCTCACGATTAAGGAGATTTAAAGACTTTAATTGCAAGCAATTAATAGAAGACCTCGTAATTTACGGATGGGCTACGTCACCGTGGAGATTAGTGGTTCCAGATACAGACTTCGCGCAGATAGTCTACGGCACGGTTGAGCTGAAGGTCTTTATGGTTGTTCATAAGTGAATGTCTATCGAACTTGACCTCGATGTCGGGCTTCACGCCTACGCCCTCAATATCGTCATAGTTGCAATCTACCATGTGGTAGGTACTTGTGTAGACATAGTAAGGATAAGTTTCTTTATACCTATAAAGGTCCATGCCGTATTGGTAATAATTGTAATCGCCAAAACAGCCGCTATATAGATAGTCGTGCTGATGTTCTGAATCGGGCCAGAGGGCTCCGACGGCGCCATAGGTACGCTCGCCAATGAAGGTGCCATTGGGCAGATTTTTAATAAGCATGGTGGCCAGTTCGGCACAACTGACTGAGTTGATGTCGGCCAGCACGACAATGGGTTTCTGCTCTTGCAGATGCAGCCGAGGGCATCCTATCACATACTTAGACCATGGACTGTAGTCGAGGCGGCCAAAGCCGTCTTTTACACGAGTATAGCCTACTAGTGTAGAACTTTGTGACAACGACCCTATAAAAGGTACCAAATCGGCTGTGCTGCCACCACCATTGCCACGGAGGTCGATGATTATGCCCACCACCGACTCGTCGTTGGCATAGCTGCCTTCGCTAGTGATGCCCTCCCAATAACGGGGACCGAAAAACTTGCGCAGCGGTTCTTGGACAGTCTCGACATGGTCAATGAATGAATAGACCTCATGCACCACTGAGAGGTAGAAGTTGGTGAAACGGAAGTAGGCCACGTTTTTACCGGTTTTGAGTTTTATCAAGGCGCAATACATGCCGGGAATAGAGAATGACCCATAGTCTTCTGGGTCGTAGGCATAGTAGGAGTTGGGCACCAGGTCGGTGCGGTCTTTCAAGACTCGCAATTGCTCACGGCGCTCGCTTCCTGGGTCCATGTCGTGATAGTAACTATTCACGCCAGGGCGCACTATGGCCTCATACTTGGCTCTAGGCACAGTAAACATGCCGTAAAGGTGATGGTCGAGAAGGCCTTGGAAAAGGCCTTGGTAAGCGGCGTTGTACTCCTCAGCTGATACAGGACGACTGGCGGGGCGGGCATCGAACTCTTCAAACACTGGTTTATACTGCTCATATCGGGCATCCCAATCAACGGTGTCTCTTCCCCAAAAGACATAGCCTTGACTCATACCGTTCCATACGGCTTCGAACTGTTGGGTGAAGGTCTTACAGGTACGACTGTTGGGGTTTATTATGTCAGATACTTCCGACTCTTTTCGGCACGCTGCCAGGGTGATTGTTAGGGCGAGTATAATAACTGCTGACTTATGGATTCTATATTTCATTAGGAATTGAGATTTTTGGTGAAGAAAGTATTATGAACTTTGAAGTAAGAATTATGAACTATATAGTTTATAGGTGACTCCGCCCTAATCCTTAACTCTTATCTCTTACTTCTAAATAATAGATACCGTTTATAACAAATAGCTGATGCCACCCTGTAAGACGAAGGTGGTGTTGTATCGAGGATTTGGATGCGACATATAGTCTTTTTGGATGTCGTAGAGTCCATAATACCATCTAGCCTCCACACCCACTTCGATTTTTTGCTTTATGATGCCACTAATGCCACCACCCCACACAAAGCCAACATCGCTCCGATTGTCACGGAGTTGGGATTCGGGTGAATCAAAATCAAGCTGTTCATCGTATGATACGAGTCCATTCATGCCATAGGTTGTGCCGGTGCGCCTGCTGGCAAGCCATCTGCCCCAATAGCCGCCTCCATAGGCATGCAGCCGCACCACTTTGCCCACATTGAACATCAACAGGACAGGTAGGTTGATGTATGTGTTTCGCGTCGTGTCGGGCAACGAGATGGTGGTTCCACCGATGACATGACTACGCTGATAGTTTTTCTGCAACATTACACCATCTACGCGCAGGGTGAGCCAACGTAAGGGGGAGAAACCCAACTGGAGTCCGAAGCTGCTACCTGGGGCATACTTTGAGTAGCGATAGTCGGTCATGTAGGACATGTCCACCACATGGTAGTTACGACCAAGTCCAGCAGTGAGGCCCACGCTCCAAAGGGAGTGATGGGACGAGGCTGGGGGCAGAGAGATTAGTGTGTCGGTCTGTTGCGCACAAAGGATGGGGGCGACGAAAAGAAGCGTCAGTAGTAGGAGTGTCTGTTTATTCATAAGAAAGAGGAAAAAATGGGGTGCAGAGCTGAAGCACTGCACCCCGTGAATAGGATTATTCAGCATCGCTGATGAAGGGGTATTTGTAGTCGTGGGCGGGGTCGAAGGTCTCTTTGATAGCCTGAGGGCTGGTCCAGCGGATAAGGTTGAGGTAGGAACCTGCCTTGTCGTTGGTGCCGCTGGCACGAGCACCCCCAAAGGGCTGCTGACCCACGACTGCGCCAGTAGGTTTGTCGTTGTAATAGATGTTACCCGCTGCATACTTGAGAATTTCGGCACCAGTGCGCAAAGCCTTACGGCAGTTGGAGAAGATGGCACCGGTGAGGGCATAGGGAGAGGTTTGGTCGCAGAGGTGGAGGGTCTCCTCGTACTTGTCGTCGTCGTAGACATAGATGGTGATGATGGGGCCAAAGATTTCCTCGCACATGGACTTGTAGTTGGGTGTTTTGGCAAGGATAACGGTAGGCTGTATGAACCATCCCTGACTCTTGTCGCCAGTGCCGCCGAAGACGATTTCGGCATCAGGGCTCTGCTTAGCATGGTCGATATAGCGCATGCAGTTGTCGAACGATGCTTCGTCAATGACGGCATTGACGAAGGCGGAGAAGTCGCGCACGTCGCCAACCTTAATCTCCTTGAGCATATCGCCCACAATGCGTTTCACCTCGGGCCACAAACTGGCAGGGATATAGGCACGGCTGGCAGCAGAGCACTTCTGCCCCTGAAACTCGAAGGCACCACGCACGATGGCGGTAGCCACTTGGTCGGCGCTGGCACTTTTATGGGCAAAGATGAAGTCCTTGCCACCCGTCTCGCCCACAATCTTGGGGTATGTACGATAGTTGGCAATATTATCGCCAATAGACTTCCAGAAGCTGTTGAAGGTGCCAGTGGAACCAGTGAAGTGCACACCAGCCAGATTTTTGTCGGCAAAAGCCACTTTCCCGATGAGCGAGCCGCTGCCAGGGAGGAAGTTGACCACGCCGTCGGGCAGACCAGCTTCCTTATAGATCTTCATCAGCAAGAAGTTGGATAGCATGGCAGTGGTGCTAGGTTTCCAGATGCAGACATTGCCCATCAGCACTGGCGAGAGGCAGAGGTTGCTGGCTATAGAGGTGAAATTGAATGGAGTGATGGCGAATACAAATCCTTCGAGAGGACGATAGGTGACATAGTTGAGCGTACCCTTGTCGCTGCAGGGCTGATCGCTGTATATCTGTGAGGCATAATAGGCGTTGTAGCGCAGGAAGTCAACAAGCTCGCACGCTGAGTCAATCTCGGCCTGCATGGTGGTCTTGCCTTGTCCCAACATAGTTGCAGCATTGATAAGCCAACGATATTTACCGCTGATGAGGGTGGCAATCTTTAGCATCACACTGGCACGGTCCAGCCAAGGGGTGTTGGCCCACTCCTCATGGGCTTTCATTGCGGCATCGATGGCCATCTGCACCTCCTTTTCGCCCACCTTATAGTATTTGGCAAGGATATGGTGATTTTCAGTAGGCATGACGATAGTACCCGTTTCGGCTGTACGCACTTCCTTACCGCCGATAATGGCAGGGATGTCGGTAACCATGTTGTAGAGCTCGTCCAATGCTTTGCGAATCTCCTTACGCTCGGGGCTGCCGGGCTTATAGCCTAGAACAGGCTCGTTCTCAGGCTTAGGGAATGAAAAAAGAGTGTTGTTCATAAATCTTTGTTATTAAATATATAACTTAAAATTAACTGCGAAAATGATTTGCAAATGTACTAATTTTTTCCGAAATGAAAAAAAAAATGTATTTTTGCAGAACAAAAAATAACGTTTCCTCTGCTGAGATAGAGGCTGCAAGTGTCTAATTGTTTGCGGGCTGCCTCAGTAAGGGGACGGGGTTGATAATAATCAATAAACATCAATAGACTTATGAAGAAATTAAGTATCGTTTTGTTGTGTGTCGCTACACTGGCATTGGCTTCGTGTAGCACGCTCTTCGGCGGAGCCGGCTCGTCGGCCGCCAAGGATTCGGGCCGCACGGCGGCATCTTCACTTATCACGCTCTACAATTCTTACCGCAGCACTGGCACGGTAAACTTGGGTAACCCTACCGACCTTACGGCAGCACTCACCCTTGCCACGGCCTATACTAACTTGCGAAACAATCAGAGCGACGACAGCTATAAAAAGGCCTTTGCCGCAGGCATGGTGGCAGGTGGGGCTGGACTGATCACCTCCGCCAATGTGGGCAATATTATCAACACAATGAATAGTCTGACGGGCCTCAATGTGAATGCTGCCACCATCACCAACAGCGTAGGCACTGCCACAGCTATTATCCAGCTGCTACAAGCACTTGGCTCAGCACAGCAATAATGCCACTCGGCACAAATTTGACTGCTTACTTAATGGAAGAAAAGAAAGTCGGGGGTGTGGGATCATACCCGACTTCTTTTTTTCTGATATTCGCCTACGGCATCGGCCACAAGAAAAATACTGCCAGTGATGAGCACTAAGTCGTGCTGAGGGTCGGCCTGACTGCGCGCGTGGGCAATAGCATCAGCCACTCGTGGGAAAGCCTCGCCCGCCATGCCCATGGAGGCAGCAGCTTCGACAAGAAGGTCTACCAATAATGCACGGGGGACAGTGGGCTGTGTATAGTAGTAGGTGGTGCGCTGCCGGGGCAGCATACGGAGGATGCTTGGGTAATCTTTGTCGTTGACACATCCGTAGATGAGATGCAGCTGGCGGTAGGGTATGGATGAGAGTTTGCGCAGCATGGCGTTAATACCGTCGGCATTGTGTGCCGTCTCAATGATGGTGAGGGGATGATGGTCCAGCTGTTCCCAACGCCCATGCAGTCCGGTGGCATCCACCACCTGGGCAATACCCTGACGGATGTTGGGGAGAGATATATGGTAGCCCAGTAGGGAGAGCTGCTCTAACGACTGAAAGAGGGTGGCAAGGTTCTGGAGCTGGTAGCTTCCAGTG
>JAFRRK010000062.1 GCA_017428115.1 Bacteroidales bacterium
CGCACAAATGCCATCGCGGAAAGCACCAACGCCAAAATCCAACTCGCAACAATAAAGAACCGCGGCTCCCGTGACCTGGATTTCTTCCTCTATCGTATCGCTAATTTTTTATAGCTTTTCACATCAAAATTAAATTAACCCAAAAAACATGACTTCAGTTAAATATATGACTGTTTTTTGCTCACTTTTAGCAACGACTATTTGCCTTCCCCATCGCTATCGAAAGATTTCCATACATCGCTCCCCTCAGGTCCATAAGTCCTCTAGACATTCATAACTAAGCGACGCTGCTGCATCCCGGCAAAGCAAGCCATCTTGCTATGCTCTCGATATATGAAAGACTGTTGAGATTCTGTATCTTCTAGGACAGTACAGAGAAAGATGATTATTACACAAGAACGTAAAAAAAAAGAGTGCCCCAAAAGGACACTCTTTTTTGAGAATATAAACGTTTGTTCTTTACTCTTAAAGTGCTGGAGAACAAGCCTTGCGGCTTAGTACATTCCGCCCATTCCGCCCATGCCGGGGTTGCCAGCGGGCATTGGGGGTTCGGGTTCCTTGATGTCGCACATGACACACTCGGTGGTCAGCAGCATGCCGGCGATTGAGGCGGCGTTCTGCAGGGCTACACGGGCCACCTTGGCGGGGTCGATGACACCACTCTTGAAGAGGTTCTCGTACTTCTCGGTACGGGCATTGTAGCCGTAGTCGGCCTTGCCGTTCTTCACTTCGTTGACGATGACACTGCCCTCAAGGCCTGCGTTCTCGACAATCATGCGCAGTGGCTCTTCGATGGCACGGCGAATGATTTCGATACCCAGCTTCTCGTCCTCGTTGGCAGGAGTGATAGTGTCGAGCTTAGCAGCGGCACGGATGAAAGCAGTGCCACCACCGGGGATGATACCTTCCTCGACTGCTGCACGGGTAGCATGCAGAGCATCGTCGAAGCGGTCTTTCTTCTCCTTCATCTCCACCTCGCTGGCAGCGCCAACGTAGATGACTGCCACACCGCCGGAAAGCTTGGCAAGACGCTCTTGGAGTTTCTCGCGATCATAGTCGCTGGTGGTCTTCTCAATCTGGGCCTTAATCTGGTTGACACGGCTCTTGATCATATCGCTGTTGCCAGCGCCGTTAACGATGGTGGTGTTGTCCTTATCGATGGTAATTTTTTCGCAGGTTCCAAGCATGTCGAGGGTGGCGTCCTCGAGCTTGTAGCCCTTTTCTTCGCTGATGACAGTGCCGCCAGTGAGGATGGCGATGTCTTCGAGCATTTCTTTACGACGGTCGCCAAAGCCAGGAGCCTTCACAGCAACCACTTTCAAGCCGCCACGCAGACGGTTGACCACGAGGGTGGCCATGGCCTCGGTCTCGACATCCTCAGCAATGATAAGGAGAGGACGGCCGTTCTTGGCGACGGGCTCAAGGATGGGGAGAAGGGTTTGGAGTGTGCTGATTTTCTTATCATAAATAAGCACGAGGGGATTGTCGTAGGTGCACTCCATCTTGTCGGTGTCGGTGACGAAATAGGGGCTGATGTAGCCACGGTCGAACTGCATACCTTCCACAACCTTCACGCTGGTCTCAATGCCCTTGGCCTCTTCGATGGTGATGACGCCGTCTTTGGAAACTTTTTCCATAGCCTCGGCAATGATGTCGCCAATCTGGCTGTCGTTGTTTGCACTGATGGTAGCCACCTGACGTATCTTCTCAATGTCGCCGCCAACTTCCTCAGACTGAGCCTTGATGTCCTCGACGATGGCTGCAACGGCCTTGTCGATACCACGTTTTAGGTCCATGGGGTTGGCACCGGCGGTGACGTTCTTCAAGCCAGTGTTGACGATGGCCTGTGCCAGCACGGTAGCAGTGGTGGTACCATCACCAGCCTGATCGTTGGTCTTGGAGGCAACCTCCTTCACCATCTGGGCACCCATATTCTCGATGCCCTTCTCCAGCTCGATTTCCTTGGCGACGGTCACACCGTCCTTGGTAATCTGAGGGGCACCGAACTTCTTGTCGATAACCACGTTGCGGCCTTTAGGACCGAGGGTCACCTTTACTGCATTAGCCAATGCGTCAACGCCTTTGCGCAATTGTTCGCGAGCGTCATTATTGAAAACTATTTCTTTTGCCATAATAGATTATTCCTTTCTTAACTAATTTGTCGGACAAGTCAATCAAGTCGGTCTTGACAAACAGGTCAGACTATTGATTTTTTTTAGATAATTGCGTAGATGTCGCTTTCTTTCATAATCATGTACTTGGTGCCGTCGATGTCGATTTCGGTGCCGCTGTACTTGCCATAGAGCACATTGTCGCCCACCTTGACGGTCATTTCATGGTCTTTGGTGCCATTGCCGACGGCTAGCACAGTGCCTCTTTGGGGTTTTTCTTTTGCTGTGTCGGGGATGATGATTCCGGAAGCTGTTCTCTGCTCGGCCTCTGCGGGCTGAATCAGAACGCGGTCTGCTAAAGGTTTAATGTTCATATTTATGTGTTTTTAAATTTTTGTTATGCAATTTGACGTTGGCTAAAATAGCATAAAGCGTGCCAAAAGACCAACGTGTCACACGCCGGTGACAAAATGGCAGGATAGGCAATAAAAAAAGAAGAGAAACGTTATGAAAAAACAAACAAACAACACAATGACGACAATAGCAACCCTTATCGACCTTCTGGATGCCGAACTGCATCCTGAATATCAAGAGAATTACGACAATGCCGGTTTTCTTTTGGGCGACCCCACAGAGGAGTGCCGCGGGGTTTTGGTGGCACTGGATGTTACGGACGATGTGATTGAAGAGGCAATAGAAAAAGGTGCCAACATGATTGTGACCCACCATCCGATGATATTTGGAAACCTAAAGCGCATCACACCCGCCAACGCCCTGGGCCGATATATCTTCAAGCTGATAAAAAACAACATATCAGTATATGCGGCACATACAAACCTAGACAATCTAAAACATGGAGTGAACGGGATATTGGCAGAGATATTGGGGCTGACAGATTGTCACATACTGCGACAGCTGGCAGGGCAACCCTCGCCAGATGTGGGAGCAGGAATGGTGGGCAGACTCCCCTACCCTATGCCCACAGTGGCATTCCTTGAGCAAGTGAAAATGAGCCTGGGGCTGCCCCTGCTGCGCACCAGTGGAATTGTCAACCCTGTGGTAGACAAAGTGGCCGTATGCGGCGGCGCAGGCAACTTTCTTATCGACGACGCCAAAGCACAACATGCCGACATCTACCTTACAGGCGATTTGAAATACCACGATTTCCAACGTGCCGAAGGCGACATCATATTGGCCGACATAGGCCATTTTGAAAGCGAACAGTTCAGCAAAGAATTAATTTATTCTATTATATCAAAAAAATTTAGTAATTTTGCATGTTTTATCAGCCATCGCGGAAAGAGTTTTGTTAACTATATCTAGCTGAGAAATAAAAATATAAATCAAGATACACACATTACAATTATGCCGAAGAAAGTCACTACACCCGAAGTCGAAGAGCAGACCATCGTGGAGTCCGCACGTCCCACCCTTGATGTCGATGTTGCCATCGAGCGCCGCCTGGTAGCCCTCCACACCCTGCAACTTGTCGACTCGGAAATCGACAAAATCAAAATCATCCGTGGCGAACTACCTCAAGCCATCCAAGACCTAGAAGACGAGATAGCAGGCCTGCAAACCCGCATCGACAACTTTAAAAGCAGCATCGATGAGCAAAACGCCAACATCAGCAAGCGCAACGAGGAGGTGGAGAACCACAAGGCCATGATAAAGAAGTACGAGAAACAGCAGGACAACGTGCGCAACAATCGCGAATTTGAGGCCATCAACAAAGAAATCGAATTCCAGAACCTGGAAATACAGTTGTGCGAACGACGCAACCGCGACGCCAACGCCAAAATTGATGAGCTGAAACAACACATCAAGGCAGCCGAACACCTCATCCAAGGCCGCCAGGCAGAGCTGGACAGCAAGAAAGACGAACTGGACGGCATCATCGAGGAAACACGCAAAGACGAGGTTCGCCTGCTTGAAAAATCGAAAGAAATGGAGCAGTATATCGACGAACGATACCTGACAGCATACAAGCGCATTCGCCAACAAGCCCGCAACGGCCTTGCCGTGGTGACTATCGACCGCGACGCCTGCGGAGGATGTTTCAGCAAGATACCACCCCAGCGCCAGAGCGAAATAAAGATGCACAAGAAAGTCATCGTCTGCGAACACTGCGGCCGCATACTCGTCGACGACGACATAGCAAAAAAAGCCCAGGCTCAGATTGAGAAGTAAAGAGCTTTCATACCGACTACTAACCATTTTATTCCTACCCGCATGATACACTACATCAACCCCGACGAACGGCTGACCATAGCCCGCGTAAAAGAAATCGTCGACAACCATATGACACTAGCCCTCAGCGAAGAGGCAAAAAAACGCATACAGAAATGCCGCGACTACCTCAACCTTAAGATGGAAACCCAGAAAGAGCCCATCTACGGTGTGACGACAGGCTTCGGCTCGCTCTGCAACATTTCAATTAGCAAGGAGCAACTGAGCCAACTACAAAAAAACCTAGTGATGAGCCATGCCTGTGGCGTGGGCGACGAGGTGCCCCAAGAGGTGGTGAAACTGATGCTGATGCTCAAGGCACAAAATTTCTGCTTTGGATACAGTGGTGCCCAACTACAGACCGTGCAACGTCTGATAGACTGCTACAACGAAGACGTGCTGCCAGTGGTTTATCAGCAAGGCAGCCTCGGTGCCAGCGGCGACCTCTGCCCCCTTGCCAACCTCATGCTCCCCGCCATACTGGGCATGGGCGACGTGTACTATAAGGGACGCCGCTGCGATGTGAGCGAGGTGTATGCCGAAAAGGGCTGGCAACCCATCGAGCTGCAGAGCAAAGAGGGGCTTGCCCTCCTCAACGGCACCCAATTTATGAGCAGCTACGCCGTATGGTGCCTCCTAAAAGCACAACGACTAAGCCTTCAGGCCGACATGCTGCTGTCGCTCAGCCTCGACGCCTTCGACGGCCGTATAGAACCCTTCTACGAAAGTCTGCACATGGTGCGTCCCCACAAAGGACAGCTTGAAACCGCCGCCAACGTGCGCCGCTTTACCGAGGGTAGCCAAATCATTGCCCGACACAAAGAGCATGTGCAGGACCCCTATAGCTTCCGTTGCGCCCCCCAAGTGCATGGGGCTGCCAAGGACACAATACGATATGTGGCCTCGGTTGTAGAAACCGAAATCAACTCCACCACCGACAACCCCATTGTCCTTCCCGACGACGATATGGTGATTTCGGGTGGCCACTTCCATGGCGAACCCCTCGCCATGGTGCTCGACTTCCTAGCCATTGCCATAGCAGAACTAGGCAGCATCAGCGAACGCCGCACATACCAGCTTATCGATGCCAAACGAGGACTGCCCAGCTTCCTCGTTGCCAAACCCGGACTGAACAGCGGCTTTATGATTCCGCAATATGCGGCTGCCTCCATCGTTAGCCAGAGCAAACAGCTATGCACTCCCAGCAGCGTAGACAGCATTCCCAGCAGCCAAAATCAGGAAGACCTGGTAAGCATGGGCGCCAATGCCGCCACAAAGTGCTACCGCGTGGTGGAAAATACCGAGCGCGTTATGGCCATAGAACTTTTTGATGCCGCCCAAGCCCTCGACTTCCGCCATCAAGAAGGACTAAAGAGCAGCCCATTCATCGAACAAATGGTTGCCGACTACCGCAAATGCGTCAACTTTGTGGACATCGACCAAATCATGTACAAACACATTCACGCCAGTGTCCGATTCCTACAACAAATGAAAGTAGAGGAGTAAGCGGAAATCAGTATTTCATAGAGTAAACCCTTTCTTTTATTTTTCATAACCCGAGAGGCGCCACTTGATTGTGACGCCTCTCACTTTATACAGCTCCCCCTCGGCCATTAGACCGACCACCGGTTCTATTATACTATAGAATAACTAGTCATTGCCTTAATATCAAAATGCAATTACAACCGTATCCCTCCCACCATACTTTGCTGAATGGCAAATTATTAGCCAACCATCTATCACTTGTTCTACGATGTTAACTCGGAGAGTCAGTAGCTAACATACAGATAACAAATGGTTAGCAATCAAAAATAGAAAAGAGTATTATCTATTTTACTCACTTGTCAACAATGAGCATATAATATCCTTTCAATTCGGTTTAGATAATATGAGCATTAGATGTGGTGGGAAACTGATAGGCTCACCTGGACACGACCATCTTGCGGGTGGTTTTGCCCGAGGAGGTCTCCACTGTGAGGAGATAAATTCCTGAGGCAAGTGGTGAGACATCAAGTTCGACCATATCGGCATTTCAATGGCCACATTCCATTACCCTGCCTCCTTGCATATTGCTCACGGTGATGCCATGAATTGTCTCGTTGGCCGAGATATAGACGACATTGGATGCGGGAATGGGGAACAGACGTACCTCAACCATCTGATGGACAGAGATGGAAGGTGGACTACCAGGGTCGGATGTGATATAGCCGCTCTTGATGGTGTTGAGTACTTTGCGCCCGGTGGTGACGCTGTTGCCATAGTTGGCTACGAAGGCCACCAAATAGCACTTATCGGCACGTAGCCCTTGTGGCAGCGTGTAGGTGAAGGTGTGTGCGAAGGTGCTTCCTTCGGTGTTGGATGTGACAATTTCGGGGTCGCCCCACACATTGGTGATAGAGGCGCGAATGACATGGTCGTGACGGTAGTTGTTATTGTTAGAATAGCCGTTGGCCTGGAGGCCTATCACACTGTCTTCGCATAGGTATAGTGCCAGACGGGGATTGTCGGCCTGCATGTCGGAAAGAAAACGTCCGTCGACGGTGACCTGCAGCTGGCGTGAGGAGGCATCATAGTTTATGCCTCTCAGATTCAGACGCAGCGGACAAGGGGTAGAGGTGGTTTGCGACAATTGGTAGTGGATAGTGGAAGAGCTTTCCAATTGATGCACGGGACCGGGATTGCCCTCAGAATAGATCATGTCGCGGTCGATCATCATGGCGGGCGCATAGGTGCTAGAGGTACCATAAAGAGCTTCAAGCTGCAGCGATTCGCTGATGGTCATAGCATCATTTTGGAAACCGGCATGATGCGACACCCATGCCACCCTGTCCTCCAAGCCTTGGTAGGCAGCCGACAGTCTATTATGTCCTGTGGGGCAGTTGCTGCAATAGGAGGAGGTGAAGTTCTCCAACAATGCCATGTGCATGTTGTTGGCCTCGGCTCCCACCTTCACATCATCCACAAAGACGAAGTAGGAACTACCGTGATTGACGAAGGCGAAATGGACAGTCTGCCCGGCAAATTGCTGGAGCGACAAATCCAAAGTGTTCCATCAGTCGGTGGTGCCTCCGGTACCGTCGAAGGTATAGTCGGCCAATGTTACTGTGAAATCGGTCTTTGAGGTGCCGGTAGTAGATACGGCAATGCGAAGCTTTTCGGGTTCGGTGATATCTAGCGCTTGGACTCGCAGGGTTAATCTATAGTTTCCATCAGGCAGGGCTACAGCCGGGGTGATAAGCCAACGGTCGCAATCGATGCCAGCAGTGTTTCCCGACACCGACGCAGCAGCCTTGTTGGCTGTTTCCACTTGCGAAATCACCCAACCCGAGCCGAATTGGGTAAAATTGGACACATTGGTCAGATTGTCGCCATACATCAACCAGCCGTCGGGCAGCGGCCCCACCTCGTTGACCACATCCACTCCTTCGAAATCCTCGAAAAACAGCGTTTGAGAATTGGCACTGACTAATAATAAAAACGATACCAAGGATAAGATTAGTTTTTTCTTTTGCAAACAGTATATATCTATATAAGAATGAAACCAAAAGACAAAAAACTACACTTTGGCACTTTTTTTCTCCAAGGGGCTTCTATTTATCAAGAATTAGAGAATTCGAGAATTAGTATATTTCACACTTTGAGTCTAATAAGAATTTGAGACTATTATTGCAAGCAATTAATAGAACCTACCTCTAATAAAAAGTGGCAATGGCTTCAAAAAAAGGATGATAGGAGCAACCATCGCTGGTGTTCTATCATCCATGTATCGCCAAACCGGTGTGTAGGCTGGTTGTCACATCGTCTGGATGGTGTACTGCCCCCAAATATAAGAGGCCTTGTAGGCGGCGAAATGCTTGTTCATGACGGTGATGGGAATCTCGCGTCCAAAGGCAGGTTCGCAATCGGGGGTAGGAGGCACCGGGCCGAAGAAGGTGACGCTCTTTAGCTTTTGATAGCCGTCGAAGGCATGACAGCCGAGCGTTACTACCGAGGGGGGGATGAGATAGTCGGTGACAGAGGAGCAGTTAAGGAAAGCCCCTTCAGGAATCTCTTCCAGACCGTGAGAGATGACAAAATGACGTACATTAGAGCAGTCTTTAAAGGTGTTGGGTCCCATCTCGGTAACAGAGTTGGGCATCACCACATCGAGCAAGGCTGTGCAACCCTCAAACGCACTGGCGCCTATGTAGGTGAGAGTCTTGGGCATGAAAATAAAGCGAAGGTCGGTGCAACGGTAGAAGGCACGGTCGCCAATGAAGAAGAGGGTGGATGGCAGTTCCATACCTTGGATACGGATGCAGTTGGCAAAGGCATCGTCGGCAATACCGGTGACAACATAGTTCTGCCCGTCGTGCTTTACAGAGCGAGGTATGACAACAAAACCACCTAGCACCTCGGGGTAGTCGTGGTTGTACCATACGTTCACTTCGCCATAGTCGACCACCTTGTAATAAATGACCTGTCCAGAAGAACAGACGGCCGAGAAGTCGGGCTTGCTGTCGGTCTGCGCAACAAGTGTCGCAGCCGTCGCAGCCACCATGAGCAATAGGGATATTATCTTTTTCATTTGTGATTAAGTATTTGTGATTAATGAATTGCTGTTTCGTGATATTAATAATCTAGTGGGCCGAGAGCCAGTCGGGGCCTGTGTCGATACTCACCTCGATGGGTATCGATAGAGGCAGGGCATTGAGCATAGCCTCTTCGACAATAGCACGCACTTGCTGTTCTTCTGAACGGTAGCAGTCGAACACCAATTCGTCGTGCACCTGGAGTATCATCTTAGAGCGAAGACCGAGACGCTGAAACTCACGATAGATACGTATCATGGCTATTTTTATCATATCGGCCGACGTCCCTTGTATGGGCATATTGACGGCATTGCGCTCGGCAAAGCTGCGGGCTGCAGCATTGCGCGAGTTGATGTCGGCCAAATAGCGACGTCGCCCCAAGAGCGTCTGAGCATAGCCATGCTCACGGGCGAAGGCTATATTGGAGTCGATATACTGTTTGATATCAGGATACTGGGCAAAGTATTCGTCAATCAGTGCCGCAGCCTCTTTGCGTGATATGCCTAGTTGTTCGCTAAGGCCGAAGGCACTGATGCCGTAAATGATGCCAAAGTTGACCGACTTGGCATTGCGGCGCAGTTCCTTCGACACCTCATCCATGGGGATGCCGTATATCTTGGCAGCGGTAGCGGCATGGATGTCGTAGTGGTTGGCGAAGGCATCTATCATGTGGCGGTCGTTGGCCAAGGAGGCGATGATGCGGAGCTCTATTTGGGAATAGTCGGCAGCCAGTATCACATACTCCTCATCTCTTGCCACAAAGGCACGGCGAATCTCGCGTCCACGTTCGGTGCGGATGGGAATATTCTGCAAGTTGGGGTTGCTGCTCGACAGGCGGCCTGTGGCGGTGACTGTTTGGTTGTAAACCGTGTGCAGCCGATGAGTGGTGGGGTTGATAAGCTTGGGGAAGCTGTCGAGGTAGGTGCCTATCAGTTTGGTAAGTGAGCGGAACTCGAGTATCTGATTAATGATAGGGTGCTTATCCTTAAGTTTCAGCAACACGTCTTCGGCAGTAGAATATTGCTTGGTGGCCGTACGCGGAGGCTTGTCGGTAACCTTCAGCTGCTCATACAGCACCTCGCCCAACTGCTTAGGCGACGATATGTTGAACTTGGTGCCAGCGAGCGAATAGATTGATTGTTCTATCTGGTCGCGTTCGGCTGTGAGGCGGGCAGAATAGTCGCGCAGTGCATCCACATCTATGCGCACTCCCTCGCCTTCCATGGCCATCAGCACGTCTACCAGGGGCAGTTCCACATCGGTATACAGCTTGTCGAGGCCTGCGTCCGACAGCTGCGCGGCCAGCAGAGGATAAATCTGCCATAGCAGGGCTGCCGATTCCAAGGGACCTGACGGCTCCACGCCGAGGGTGCTGAGGGCTATGCTGTCTAGAGAATGACGGGCTTCGGCATCGATGAGATAGTGTGCCAGCTGCACATCAAACACAACTCCGTTAAGCTCGATGTCGAGTTCATGCAGAATATACTTTAGTGCCTTGAGGTCATAACATAGTTTGAGGGTGTCGGTGCGCTGCAACAGGGTGCGCAGCTTAGGCACATCTATATCGCCTACAAGCGAAGAATAAACCTCATCGGCATTGAATGCCAAGACAATTGTAGCTCCCGACACAAAGATGGCCACATCGTCATTGTCGGCAAAATCGCCCATAGAGCTGATTTCATGGGGAGGTTTGCTCTCGGGTGAGGGCACATCGAACAGCGAGGGCTGCTCTACCACTTCGTCAACCCGTTTGGCTGCCTGAGGCTTGGCGGCGGCAAAACGCTGCGCCTCCGACGGGTCGGAAACGGAGAGGTCGGTGAAGATACGTTTTGAGAGGTTGCGGAATTCCAATTCTGAAAAGAGTGCCTGCAAAGCCTCATAATCGGGTTTCACCAGACGCAGGGCTTCCTCACTGAGGGCAATAGGTGCATTGACAACTATGGTGGCCAGTTGCTTGCTGAACAGTCCCTGTTCGCCATACTGCTCTACCAGACGGCGTATCTTGTCATTCTTTATCTCTTCGGGACGAGCCACCATTTCCTCCACACTGCCGAATTGGTCAATCAGTTTCTTGGCAGTCTTCTCCCCTACTCCAGGTATTCCAGGTATATTGTCTGAGCTGTCGCCCCATAGTCCCAACAGGTCTTTTACCTGTTCGGGACGGGCTATGCCGAATTTTTCCTTCACCTCCTCTACACCCATTATCTGGTCGGGCTTGCCCATCCGTCCAAAACGATACATCTTCACATGGTCGGTTACCAGTTGTCCAAAGTCCTTGTCGGGCGTAACCATCAGCACCTCGTCAAAACCCTGCTGCTCGGCCCAATGCGAGGCGGTGCCTATAATATCGTCGGCCTCAAAGCCCTCGCAGGTGAGCACTGGTATGCGGAAAGCATTGATGATTTGACGAATATAGGGCAGGCCGTCCAATATCTCCTCGGGGGTGGCATCGCGGTTGGCTTTATAATCGGGATAAATCTCGTGGCGGAAAGTGGGTTTATGCAAGTCGAATGCCACAGCCGCATGAGTGGGGCGCAGACGCTTTACGAGGTCGTATAAACTGGTGGTAAAGCCCAGCACGGCACCCGTGTTCATGCCCTTGGAGTTGGTGCGTGTCGCACCGCTCAAGGCATAGTAGGCACGGTAGGTCATTGCCATGCCGTCAAACAATACCAGCCGCGAGCCATTGGGTAGCGAGCTATTGGGTGTTGCCATAACCTTATTATTTTTTGATGGGGTTAGCGTAGTGGGTTGGAGGTAAGCTCGTCATACTCCTTGCGGTTGCGCAATATGTTGCAGGCCAAATATACTGCGCTGCGGAACGACTGCTCGCTGGCCTTATCTTTGCCGGCAATGTCAAAGGCGGTGCCATGGGCAGGCGACGTGCGCACATAGGGCAGGCCGGCTGTGTAGTTCACCCCTTCGGTAAACGACATCAGCTTAAACGGGATGAGGCCTTGGTCGTGATATAGAGCTATCACACCGTCGAACTTGTTAAACTCGTTGCTGCCGAAGAAACCGTCCGAAGGATATGGGCCGTAGGCTAGTACTCCCTTACGCTGCACCTCTTCGATGACAGGCTTTATCACCTTCAGGTCGAAGTCGCCTATCACTCCGTTGTCGCCGGCATGGGGATCGAGTGCCAGCACGGCAATCTTAGGCATGGGCACACCAAAGTCCCGCTTCAACGACTCGCTCATGAGCATTATCTTATCGAAAAGCAGGTTATGGGTCAGTGCGTTAGGCACATCCTTCAATGCCAAATGGTTGGTGACGATGCCTATTCTTATTCGGTCGCACACCATCATCATCAGGCTGCTACATCCAAACTGGTGCGAGAGATACTCGGTATGGCCAGGAAAGTCAAAGTCGGCCGACTGGATATTCTTCTTGCTGATGGGGGCAGTCACAAGCACGTCCACCAGTCCATTGCGCAAGTCCTCACAAGCCCGGTTCAGCGACAGGCGCGACTGTAGTCCGGCCACATCTGTTACCTTGCCAATATCAATCTTAATCTCGTCAGAGGTGAGGTTCACCACGTTAAACTTCCTCTCTGCAGCATCTTTGGCATCATGAATGCCATTGAAGGCAATATCCTGATGCAGTGCCAACAACTTCTTGTGGTACGATGCCACCTTGGTGGAACCATAAAGAATAGGGGTACAGAAGTCATACATACGGCTGTCGCTGAATGTCTTCAGTATCACCTCGTAGCTTACTCCATTGATATCTCCCTGCGAAATAGCCACACGAATGCGTGATTTATTGTTTTTCTCTTCCATGAGTCGGTATTTTTATCTTATTATTATTGAAAACCACTTATTTTTTTGAATACAAACGAAAGAAAACGAAAGAAATTGAGAATTAAAAATTGAGATTCGTAGTGATACTCTAAACTCTAAACTATAAACTCTAAACCAAACTCCCTAATTCTTACTTCTCACTTCACCAATAGTCATATCGTATGTCTGAAGGAAAGCATACAGCAGCCTGATGCCATAGCCCGACGCGCCGGCGACATAGTAGTCTTGTTTCTTGGAGAAGAAGGCCACACCGGCTATATCCAAGTGGATATAGGGGGTCTGTTTGGCGAAATGGGCAAGGAACTTGCCCGCCGTGATAGCACCTGCCTGTGCGATGCCGCAATTTTTTATATCCGCCACATCCGACTCTATCAGACTGTCGTACTCATCCCACAATGGCAGCTCTACTATACGTTCATACACCTGGTTGCCCATAATGCGCAGCAGGTTGAACGGGTTCTCGGCATGCTGCTGCATGGCAGCGATGCCGTAGGTGCCTATGGCACGCACCGCTGCACCCGTGAGGGTGGCAGCATCGATAATCAGCTCTGGGGCATAGCATGCCACGGCATAAGCAATCGCGTCGGCCAATATCAGCCTTCCTTCGGCATCAGTGTTCACCACCTCCACCGTGCTGCCGTCATACATAGTCAGCACATCGTCGGCGGCGTAGGCGTTAAATCCTGGGCGATTATCTGTCAGAGGCAGCACCGCCACCAGATGCACGGGCAAGCAGTTTTCGGCTGCCGCAAACAGCACCGCTGCCATTGTGGCGGCACCTGCCATGTCGCTCTTCATCTCCCGCATATAGTCGTCGGGCTTTATATTCAAGCCGCCCGTGTCATACATCACCCCCTTGCCCACCAATGCCAGCGGACGCTCGTTGACAGGCTTGGCAGGGCGATACTCAAGCACCACCAGGCGCGGCTCGTCCACGCTGCCCCTGTTAACAGCCAACAGGCCGCCCATACGCAGTGCCTCAATCTTCCGCTTGTCAAACAACGTGCATTCCACCCCCAGACTGTCAGCACGCTGTGAGAGTTGGCTGGCGAAGAGGTCGGCATTCAGGTCGGCCACAGGCAGGTTCACACAGTCGCGACACCACTCTATCTCTTTCCAAAGGCGCACACTGCGTTCCAGTTCCTCCTCAGAGAGGAACGCCTCGTCCACCACCATTTTTTCCACATGCTGCGGCTTGCTGCTCTTGTAGCGGTCGAAAGCATAATCTGCCAACATAAAACCCTCCACAAATGCCACCACCTCCTCGGCAATCACCCCCACGCCAGTCACCGCCACCGAGAGTTGCCCAGCATCCAGTCCTTGGGTCGAAGGGGAAGGTCTATCTGCCTTAAGCATCTGCACCACCCTATCGGCGGCTCTGCGCAGTCGTTCTTGGGCCACAGGCTGCGGTGCCTCACCGTCGAAACAGACCACATATAGATGATAAGGCAGGCGGTCGAACCGCACCAAGCATGTTTTGTCAGTCTGCTTGCCGGCAGTCAGGTCCTGGCGGTCGGCTGAGAAAGCCTCACGGTTAGCCTTCAGCCAATCCAGCTCCTTTTTCGACAGTGGGAGCGCACGATCAGCTACCTCGTTGCCATAAAGCAGCACCACATCACCTTCATATCCTTTAGGGTTGAAATGTTCAAGAACAATATCCATATAACAAACTATTTAAATCAATATATTAAAAAAATCTCAAGTTTCAATTCACCTCACCTCAAACATGTTTAATCAATATAATCACCTTTTTTTGTTCCTTCAACATATCCAAAGTTTCATAGAAACGCTCTCTCGAAGGAACATCCATCCATGCCGTCGGTTCGTCAAACACCAGCACCGGTGCATCGCCATACAGCTGCCGGGCCAGTGCGATGCGTTGCCACTGTCCCATGCTCAGTTCCTCACCGCCGTCGAACATACGCCCCAGAGGGGTCTCATATCCCTTTGGCAGACGCTCGATAAATTTATCGGCACCCGACAGATGTGCAACCCAACGTGCACGCTCTCGGTCGTAATGATGCACATCGCCAAAGGTTATATTCTCCTCGGCGGTGCAATAGAAACGCACATAATCCTGGAATATGGCACCTATGCCATGCCGCAACCCCTTGAGGTCATAGCAGCGCACATCCACACCGTTTATCAGCACTGCTCCCTGGTCGGTATCATACAGTCGCAACAATAGTTTCAGCAATGTCGTCTTCCCGAAGCCGTTCTCACCCTCAATCTGAGTCACCTCACCAGCCCTAGCCGTCAGCGAGAAATGGCTCAACACATCGCGCTCCATCTTGGGGTAGCGGAATGTGATATCGCGAAACTCCACCGTATCCACCTTCTGCGGAAAAGGTATCGCCTCCCTATCGTTCACTATCGTCGGTTTAAGGTCCAGAAACTCGAACAAGTTACCCACAAACAGGCGGTTGTCGTACAGCCCAGTCACACTCCCAACCAAGTTGTTCAATCCCACCTGGCCGCGACGAAAAGCCTCAAACAGCATCACAAACGAACCCACAGTAATCGCACCACTGGTGGCACTGCCTATCAGAAAAAACACCACAAAAAACATTGCCACCGTTTCAGCAATGGCACACACAGAGTCGTACACCCCTATCCTGCGCGATATCTTCAGCAGCCGCTCCACCAGCACCTTTCTGATTGCCACAAAACGCTCTCGAAAATAAGCTGTCAGTCCAAAAGTGCGCATCTCCTTGGCGTAATCCCTGCCACCCAGCAAGGCGGTATAATAGCTGGTGCGACGATAGTTCTGCGTATTGTTGCGACGAAAGGCATAAATCTGCCTAGCCTTTATCACCCTCACCACAAACGATGGTATCACCGCCACAATCATCACCACAATAATCCAAGGCGAAGCCGTACACAGCATCGCCACCACACCCGCTATAGTAATCAGCGAGCCGAACAGAGCCATAAACTCTGACAGTACCCGCAATGGGCGGTAGCCTGCCTCCTGTTGCGCACGGTGGTAAGTATCGTGATACTCAGGATTGTCAAAATAGGCCATATCCAATGCTGCCGACTGCCGCTGCATTATGTCGCTGATATAATCCTGCAGCCGCTGCGACATCACATCGTTGTTCACCCCGTTGCATACACTCACTAGCCTATTCAGCAAAAACAACCCACAGAACAAGCCTAGCAGCCCCAACGTATTCAACTCCATGCCCAGCAGCACGGCAGGCTCGCCCGTAGTCACTGCATCCACCATATACTTCAATACATACAGGCTCACCAACGGCAGCACATTGAGCACCACCACATAAAAAATACGCCAATAGAACGAAGTAGGATGGCAGCGGCGTATCATATCCAAAGCCTTCAACAACTGCCTCATACAAACACTATTTTTTTCACTGCCGGATAACCCAGCATATCGTTAATCCTTTCCATCAACGAGGTGCGCCTATAAGTCAGCTCTTGCTTCAGCGCTGCCGAAGCCAACCGCACCGTCAACACCCCCTGAGCATAACGCACCCCTGTTGTTAGCCTCTCAATAAAGTCGCCCACAACAGCCCTGTACACACGCACCACCTCCATCTCACGGGCCGTATCGTCCATATCAAGCCTATGATATGCCTTTTTGAGCAAATCCTGCAAAGTATGTTCGTTGCTATACATCCGTTATTGAATTGAAAACTATTTCGAATAAAGTCATTTAGAAATCGTCAAAATACTATGTTCCAACGCAGGCAGCGACTCAAATATACCCTCCACACGTCCCGGCTGTGTGTCGGTAAGGAACACCTGTCCAAACCGTTCGCTCCCCACCAGTTGCACCAGCTGCCTCACCCGTTCCATATCCAACTTGTCAAACACATCATCTAACAGCAGTATCGGCTTCAACCCGCAATGATGGTAGATATATTCAAACTGAGCCAGCTTCAACGCCAGCAAAAAAGTCTTCTGCTGTCCTTGCGAGCCGAAGCGTTTCACCGCCATCCCCCCAATCGACAATTCCACATCATCCTTATGCGGACCCACAGTAGTATGTTGGGCATACCTGTCGTTTTGTCTTGCCTCCTCAAGCTGCTGCCTCAGAGGTACCTCCGCATGGTTCACATACTCCAGAACCCCCTTCTCCGCGCCATTCGTTATCCATGCATAATACTCATCAAACAACGGCACAAAACCCTTCATAAATTCTTTTCTACCCTCATACAGCACCTCTCCATTGCGCACCATCTGCTCATCCCACACCCCAATAGCAGCCTCATCCCAACACCTGTCGTCATAAAACTGCTTCAACAGCCTGTTGCGCTGTTCCACAGCACGTTGATAATGCATCAAGTGCGACAGATATCCCCTATCCGTTTGCGACAGCACACCGTCAACAAAGCGTCTCCTCGTCTCGCTGCCGCCCGTTATAATCTGCTGGTCGTATGGCGACACCATCACCAACGGCAACCTGCCGATATGGTCGCCCAGCGAGCCGTAGGCCTTTCCATTCCAGCGCATCTGCTTCTGCTGACCACACTTCAACACACACGCCACCGTCACCTCCTCCTTCTCATCCTCACCCATCATATACCGGCCATGAATAGCGAAATACCCCTCACCCTGGCGAATATTCGGCACATCTGTCGATGAGAAACATCCCTTGCTGAACGACAAATAATAGATAGCGTCCAACATATTTGACTTACCCACCCCATTGTTGCCCACCAGGCAATTCACATTAGGGCAGAAATCCGCCTCAAAGTCGGCATACGACTTAAAGTTGTTCAGTTTCAAATTAGCCAGATACATATCTCAAAAACTCCATTCAATATGGCGCCTGCCCTATTAGTTAGTGGTGCTATCAGTTATAAAAACTATAAACTCTAAACTCTCAACATACAGCCCTTGCTCGTTCTGCCACCTTCTCCATCAGCCAGCGAGGTGTGCTGGTGGCTCCAGTGATGCCCACACATTCCACCCCCTCAAACCATTCGGGCCTTAACTCATCGGCATCTGCCACCAGATGCGTGTTGGGCTGTACCCTGCTGCAATACTCATACAGATAATGACCGTTAGAACTACCCTTGCCGCTAACAAACAGCACCACACCCATTCCCTTGGCAAACTGTTCCAACTGCAATGCCCTGTTTGCAACCCTGCTACAGATAGTGTCGTAAGCCACAAAATGATCCTCTGGCAGGCATCCGTAATGCCTTTTCACCCCCTCCTCGATATTCTTCACCAGCTGGGCATACTCCTCCCTGCTTTGGGTGGTCTGCGAATAGAGCCTGATCCTCCTGCCGTAATCAATCCTCTCCAAGTCGTCGGGAGCACACACCACTATGGCGCTGTCGTCCGTCTGCCCACACAGTCCCACCACCTCGGCATGTCCCCTCTTGCCAAAGATAACCACCTGGCCGGCAGGGTTCAATGCACTCATTTCCAAATAGCCCTTGCGGATACGCTGCTGCAAAGCCAACACTATGGGGCAGGTAGCATCCACCAGCTTGATGCCCAGTTGCTTGGCAGTACGATAGGTCGATGGAGGCTCGCCATGGGCACGTATCAGCACTTTGCCTCCAGCCAATGCGGGCAGATGTGCATGGTCTATCACCCTCAAACCTCTCGCACGCAGGCGCTCCACTTCGGCACTATTATGCACTATATCGCCCAAACAGTAGAGCAAACCGTCGCGCGACAGCTCTTCCTCTGCCGTTCCGATGGCCTTCACCACACCAAAACAAAAGCCGGCATTATCGTCAATCACTACTCTCATTTTCTTTCATACTAAAAGGAAAAAGTTCATTTTTCTATCATTACTTTAACTCAAGCACTGATTGTCAACATTCGAAGCGTCTATCACCTCATCATATTCCGCTGGTGTCAGGTCGTTGAAAAAGAAATACACAGGGTTCACCTTATTGCCATTTTGAATCACCTCATAGTGCAGGTGGTAGCCCTGAGCCAACCCAGTGCGTCCAACGTTGCCTATCTGCTCGCCACGTTTCACACGTTGTCCCGTCCGCACATTTACGTCAGACAGGTGGGCATACAGTGTCTTGAAGCCATAGCCGTGGTCTATCACTATACACACACCATAGCCGCCCAGCCCTGCGCCACGACCTGCCACCTCCACTCGGCCATCGCCTGTGGCATACACCGGCGTGCCGTTGGGAGCAGTGAGGTCCACGCCAGTGTGCATACGCCGATAATGCAGAATGGGATGATATCGCATACCAAAACCCGACACCAACTTACACTCACTTTTTCTTATCGGCATAATGGCGGGCATAGTGGACATGCGCTGCTTCTTGGTGCCGGCCATCTTAAATATCTCGTCGAGCGACACCGACTGTGCATACAGCCTATTCTCCAGCGTGTCCACGCGCTGGCATGTCAGCCTTATCAAGCTGCCGCTGGCGCGCCCTTCCAGCCTGCCGTAATCCTTCGGGGCCGGGCGTCGTTGGCTTTCAGCCACCGGCGACGCACCAAAGATGGTCCTATACACCGCGCTGTCGCGCTCCTCGATATCGGCCAACACCTTGTTGCAACGCTCCACACTCTTATTGAGCGTTGCCAGCTCACGACGATACTGGGCTATCTCCTCTTTTAGCAGACGTTCCTTGGGCGAATCAAACACCCTGTATGCCACCACTGAGAACAACACACCCAACACCACCCCCAGCAACGCTGTTGTCGACACTCGTTTCAGCCTGTCCCCCCACGTCACCTCCACTCGCTCATACGAAAGCGTGTGGGGGTTAAAACGATATGTATACCTCTTCTTCAATTGTAAACCAAAATCCTATAATAACCAAATAACTTATTATAATACAATGTATGTACTTTACCCTATTTCTGAATTCCTAAATAATAATATAATGGCAAATCAACAGCCATCAATTCTCAACCAAAGTGTCCTTATACTTGCTCAGAGCGTTGGCAAACTTCTTCAAAGCCCTCACGTCACGCACATAATAGCGCAGTTTCAGCTCGGGGATGTACAATTCGCCCACTACTCGCTCGCGCATACGGTTTTCTTTTTCCATCTCGTTGGTGGCCACCGTGTCTTTGTTCACCAGCAGCCCACTGCCGTACTGCTCATAGTCGCGATGGCGATGCACCGACGACGACTCATCTAGGTCGGCATAACTGCTCAACACCATGTTGGCAATCATCTCGTATGGCACCTCCCGACTGAGTATGGTGAGGTCCTTGAGAGGATAGACGTCGAAATCGGTTGCGCTGCGGGTTGCCACCCAGAAGTCGGGAAATAGAAAATGATAATATCCCACGCTGTCGCGCATCAGGGGAGTCATCAACGGGGCCTGGATAAAGTCGAAGATGCCCAGGTCGAAATAGACCTGCTCGAAAGCATTGTCAAGCGTGTCGTAAGAGTCTTTCGAATGCCAGATACGGTGGCTCGAAGCCACCTCGGTGAAGGCTATCACCACCTCGGCAAACTGATTGTAGCGTTCCTCCGAGCAGAGCTTGGGGATAGAGAGCTGGATGTCGCGCACATCGTGACCCAGCCGCGCTATGCGCGACTTATAGCTGGAGATGACGTGTGTCTGGTAGGTGGTGAGCTTGTGGCGGCGGTGTCCCAGCTCTTTAATGCCGGCGATGATGCGCTCGCCCTCCTCAGCCTCTTTAGCCAGGGGCAGCACATTGACGTATGCCTCCAGTATGCGGGCCTTGGTCTCATCGTTGGTATCGCGCAAGGCTTCGTTGGCCTTGGAAATCTCCTCGTCGAACGAGAACTCCTTGCCCCTGAGCATATCCCAATAGGAGTGGGTCAGCTTGGCTTTCTCGGCATTGCAGAAGTTTTTGTATGAATGGCTCGAGCTTGTGCGGACGAAGAATCCCGTTCCCGGCGAACCACATTCGACATACTGTCCCGACTTGTAGGAGGACTCATAATGGCCTCTGATGCCAAACAGGGTGGGGCAATAATGGTTCGACACCCGCACGGTCAAACCTTTGGCGACAGTCTTACGACTTTTCTCGAATAGCTTCATATACTTTTCAGTTTTTATTTATTCATTTCGGTTATCCATGTATTGCGCAACCGTAGGCAGCCTCGATAGCCTCCATCACAGCCTCGCTCATGGTGGGGTGGGGATGTATGGCACCGGCCACCTGGCGGGCGGTAAGCCCGTTTTCGCGTGCCACGACGATGCCGGCAATCATCTCGGTCACATTGTCGCCACACATGTGGCAGCCCAATATCTGGTCGGTCTCTTTGTCGATAATCATCTTGATAAATCCGTCGGTGTTGCCTGCCGCTGTTGCCTTGCCGCTGGCCTTGAAGAAGAACTTGCCAACCCTTATATCCTTGCCGGCCTCCAATGCCTTTTTCTCGGTGAGGCCCACGCTGGCCACCTCGGGTGTGGTGTAGGTGCAGCCGGGGATGTTGGAATAGTTCACCTTCTTAGGCTCTTGGCCTGCTATATGCTCCACGCAGCAGATGGCCTCGGCACTTGCCACATGCGCCAGGGCGGGACCGTGCACCACATCGCCTATGGCATAATAGCCGGGCACGTTGGTCTGATAATAGTCGTCGACGGTAATCTTGCCGCGTTCGAAAGCAATGCCAGTTTCTTCCAAGCCTATACCCTCGAGGTTGGTGACCACGCCCACGGCACTGAGCACCACGTCGCAGTCGACCACCGTCTCGCTGTTTTTCTTCATATCCTTGATAGTCACATGGCACACATCGCCTTCGATGTCTACCTTCTCGACACTTGCGCTGGCCATCACCTTCATACCCATCTTGCGGAAGCTGCGGCTTATCTGGCTGGCGGTATCCTCATCTTCGTTGGGCAGTATCTGGGGCATAAACTCAACAAGCGTCACCTGCACGCCGATGCTCTGATAGAAGAAGGCAAACTCGCTGCCGATAGCGCCGCTGCCACACACCACCATGCTCTTGGGCTTGAACGGCAACGTCATCGCCTCGCGATAGCCGATGATATGCTTTCCGTCCTGCGGCATGCTGGGCATCACCTTGCTACGTGCGCCGGTGGCGATGATGATATGTTGCGCCTCGTACTCGGTCACCGCCCCTTGGGCATCAGTGACTGCCACCTTGTGGTCAGGCAGCACACGGCCGGTGCCCATAATGACATCCACATTGTTCTTCTTCAGGAGAAACTGGACACCCTTGCTCATGGTCTCTGCCACACCGCGGCTACGCTGCACCATGGCTGAAAGGTCGGCCTCGGCTGCTTGGGCTGCCACACCATAGCTGGCAGCATGGTTGATATAGTTAAACACTTGAGCACTCTTCAGCAATGCCTTGGTGGGTATGCATCCCCAATTGAGGCAAATGCCACCCAGGTTTTCACGTTCCACCACGGCGGTCCTCATGCCCAGTTGCGACGCTTTGACGGCCGCCACATAGCCTCCCGGACCACTTCCGATAACGATAAGGTCGTAGTTCATATCTGTCAGTATTTGTAATTATTATATAATATCAATATAGAATGAGCCTAAAAATAACAATTTGCAAAGATACACTTTTTTTTTAAAACAACAGACTCAAAAAAGAAATATGTGGCAAAAAATCTCATTTACCAGTCGCTTGCAACCGCTTGTCGGTCCTAGCCACTCACCTGCTTCACTCATAATGATGCGAAGAGGGTTCGTACTGCCATCGCCACTTATACTATACATATACTTTAATTATACTTTAGTTATACTATATACGGTAGTATAACTAAAGTATATATATAGAATATATGTAGTATAAATAGCGAAAGCAAAGCAATGCCATTAGGGAGGGCCGCCAATAAAAAGATGGGGAGAACAAAGTGGCGAGTGTGAAAAAAAAATCGTTCGTTTCACAAATTGTTCGTATCTTTGCAAATTGCATCTCGATGCGCTATGGTATGTCTAAGAGGTGGTTTATAGCACTGTTGCTGCTGCCCGCACTGCATGTGGGGGCTCAGGGCATTCGGCTCACGCGCTACGACGCTCCGAATGCACTCTACCTCTATGCCGACCATCTGTATAACTATAATATGTATGAGCGCTCGCGCATAGAATTGGCCATGGCCTGGATTACACCCAACGAGAATGCCGCCACGCGACGGCAGGTTGTGGGGCAGTGGTCGCTACGGCCATACATAGCCTACAGCACGGGCGACCGCGCCCTGAAGTACGGCCTCGCCACACAGCTGAGGCTGAAAGGCGTGAGGAATGTGAGGCTGTGGCTGTGGGCTTCGAACGACCTGGAACGAGCCGCCTCGCGCCGCATGGAGGGCTACCATCTGCTGGAGCCATCGTTGAACGACGGCTTGGTAAGCTCCCGTTTTGTAGGGGTGAAGGGTGGCGGCATGGGCGTGAAATTACCCCCCCGCTACGGCATGGAGCTGACAATGGGTGTGCGACAGACGTGGGAGGACTACCGCTTTGACAGCAGCAGCCTCCTCTACCCCAACCGGGAGGAGGAGCGGCGTGCCGAGGTAAGACCCTTCACAGAGATTCAGGGCCGCTGGCGTTGGGACCACATCGGGAATGGGCACAGCTCAACGACGGTGGAGCTGTGCGCCGGCCGTGCGGCTGGCAACGAGGTGGACCACTATTGGAGGGCTCTGGCTCAGTACGATGGCAACCTGCTGGGCGAAGAACAGCCGGCCGTACAGACCTTTCGTCCGGTGGGGTTGCACCTCTTTGCCCAAGTGGGCTTCGCCTCGGCCGAGGCACCCTACTGCCGCATGTTCGACCTGTCGGGCACCGCCAACGCGCCCTACTACTTCCGCAACACATTCCTCACAGTTCGCCCCAACAGTTTCACCGCCAATCTGTTTGCTCACTTATGCCTAAACTATACGGCGCCGTTGCCGCTGCGGGAGCTGTCGTGGTCTGCGCCACGCCCTTTCCTGCAGCTCAATGCCATGTGGGGGCACCTGCTGCAACAGGATGCCACAGGGCAGCGCCTCTGGGAGGGGCTGCCACTACAGTCACCCAACAAGGGGCTGCTAGAACCCGCCACCGGCTTTGTGGGACTGATACATTGGGGGCTGACCGACATAGGGATGGGCGTGGCCTATCAGCTCTGTCCAGCCTCAGCACCCTACTGGTCTGAGGACATTGACGACAAAATAGCCTTCCTCATTGTGGCAGACCTTATTTTGAAGTGAGAAGTAAGAATTATGTACTAAGAATTAAATATACACTCTTTGAACTAAGACAATATAATACTATATCATGAAGTGAGAATTAAGAATTAAGAATTAAG
>JAFRRK010000063.1 GCA_017428115.1 Bacteroidales bacterium
GCCACGACGAAGGCATGGCGTGTGATTGGAGTTTTAGTGGATGAGCCACAACAGAAGCCGCAGACAGTGGGAGAGTCGATACGAAGATAATAATTTTCATATGCGCGATTCATCAGTCCTCGGGGGATGATAATTTGAAAAACGCCCCTATCCTCGGACCTATTACCCAGGTGCCGACACTGCCTTATGGCAAACGTACATCATTAATTTTATGAGCATTACAAAACATAGCTATTAAAAAAGGTCTTAGATTGTAGAAAAATTGTATATTTGCAATCGAATTGTGCGAGAGAAGATGCGTTGCAACTCATGACTGTCGAAAAAGAATGAATCTTATGACCACCCCAATGTCAGATAATTCAACCTCCTGTCCTATTGCATGTCCCACCGAAGAGGCGATTGTAGTTGACCGATATGGCTATATACTTCAAACCGGCAAGACAGGCAGCAGCGTGTTTCTTAGTGAGGGGGACAAGATGGTGCCCCTGGGTGTGCTGGGCGGAGAGATTGAAATCGACTATATCTATTCGAACGTGTTGCAGCAGAATGCGACGACTGCCAAGGCGATGTGAAGTCCGTTCAAGTTTCGAAGCCTCGTAAAGACCAAGGGCGAATGGGATTTGAAGAACAATAAGAAACCATCTTTGGCTTGGGAAACAAAAGCAAGACGGACTTCATTTATGAAGAGGAGTCGCTGAAATCACAAGACATAGGAAATCACCATTTTGGATTTATCTCGAAAGCATACGGACTCTTCCCCGAGGAGTTTATCCTGCGGCAGGCTGGCAGTTATCAGATAAAATCGGGTACATCAAAACCCGAGTGGCAACAGTATGAACACCATAAATTTACGCTTAACGCCAACCCTGTGAGCGCGGGTCCCACAGTGTGTCCCATGGTGGCACCCTATGGCGACAATCCGCGAGACCAGATGTGGATAAAGAAAGGCTTTGACGACTACAAGCGACTAAAGATAGCCCGGCATAATAAAGCATAGCCGGCACCTGCGGCGATCTGCTCCCGCACGGCCATACTCGGAGACATCTCTTGCATTCGCAATTTGTAAGACATTTGCAAGTCATTAAGGGCACTGACAAGTGTTTTTTTGTACAGATTGTTTTTTGGCTAAAAAATTATTTGGCGGTGTGATAAATGTTTCGTATCTTTGTAGGTTGAAACGAAATTATTAATAACTTTATAAAAAACACAAAATGAAAAAGATAATTGTTCTTGCAGCACTAGTGATGATGTGCCAGACAATGGTTTTTGCTCAAAAAGAGAAAAGCGTCAAGGAAAGCGATGTGCCAGCACGCTATGTAAAGGATTTCCAAAATCAGGCAAGAGAGGCCAAAAATGTGACTTGGACGATGGCTGTTGACAGCTCCGCCTATATGGCCACTTTTATCAACACCGACGGAGACAAGCAGGCCCTCCGCTTTACCCCCAAGACCTCGGAAGAGCGTTACTATATCGAGGAGAAGTACTATCCCCACGATATCAAGGACTCAGTTGCCTCGATGTTTCCCAAGCATAAGATTACCGAAGTGTATGTGCGCAATCTGAAAGGCAAGATGACCTACCAGTGCCGCATAGCCCGTCAGAAATGCTGCCTCTTCTGCAAGAAGGAAACTGAGGTGAAGGTTCTCTCTTTTGAGACGAATGGTAAGATTATCGAGGTGATTGACGAGATTTAGCGACCCGAAAGGTTTGGATTATAGAAAGTGATATCAAGAAAAAAAATGATTGTTGCCTAATGTAGACAAATACAAATAAATGTCCAGAATAGAGCTTTCTATGACAAAGGGCGCCCCATTTGGGACGCCCTTTTGATTTAGAAGATGGTGCAACCTTACAGGCCGCGCCATGGATGAATAGATGCTACTTAACGTTGAGGAGATAGTAGTTTTTCTTTCCTTTCTGCACTAAGATGCTGCCGCAGGTTAGGATGTCGGCTGCCGTGAGACGGCAGTCTTCGCCCACCTTGGCTTTGTTGATGGAGATGGAGTTTTGCTTCAGCTCGCGACGTATCTCGCCCTTTGAGGCAAACATGCCTACCTCGGAGGCAAGGTCGATGAGGCTTACTCTGGCGTCGAGTGTGGAGCGGCTGACAGTGTACTGCGGCACACCGTCGAAAACTGAGAGGAGGGTGTCGCGGTCAAGGCTGTTGAGCTGCTCGGTGGTGCCTTTGCCAAAAAGAAGCTCAGAGGCGGCGACGGCCGTCTGGTAGTCTTGCTCGGAGTGCACACGGCAAGTGATGTCTTTTGCCAGGGCTCGCTGCAGCACACGGCGCTCGGGAGCCTCGGCGTGCTGACGCTCAAGATCCTCTATCTCTTCACGGCTAAAGAGGGTGAAAATGCGGATATAGCGGGCGGTGTCGACATCAGAGCAGTTGAGCCAGAACTGGTAGAACTTGTATGGGCTGGTCTTGGTGGCATCAAGCCACACGTTGCCGCCCTCGGTCTTGCCGAACTTGGTGCCGTCGGCCTTGGTAATGAGGGGACAAGTGAGCGCGTAGGCCTCGCCGCCCTCCATGCGGCGGATAAGCTCGGTGCCGGTGGTGATGTTACCCCACTGGTCGGAGCCGCCCATCTGCAGACGGCAGCCCTTGGTGCGATATAGGGTGAGGAAGTCGAACGCCTGGAGCAGCTGGTAGCTGAATTCGGTGAAAGAAAGACCCGTTTCGAGGCGTTTCTTAACGCTGTCCTTGGTCATCATATAGTTTACGGTGATATGCTTGCCCACGTCGCGAATGAAATCGAGGAAGAGGTAGTCCTTCATCCAGTCGTAATTATTGACGATTTCGGCCCCATTGACGGGGTTGTCGAAGTCGAGGAAGCGCGAAAGCTGGCGGCGGATACAATCCACATTATGCTGCACCTCTTCGGGAGTGAGGAGTTTGCGCTCGGCAGCCTTGAAGGAGGGGTCGCCAATCATGCCTGTGGCGCCTCCGACGAGGGCTAGGGGCTTATGGCCTGCCATCTGGAGATGTTTGAGGAGCATGATGCTGACGAGGTGGCCTATATGAAGTGAGTCGGCAGTAGGGTCGATGCCCACATAGGCGGTGGTGAGCTCCTTGGAGAGGTGCTCTTCAGTGCCAGGCATGATATCATGAATCATGCCGCGCCAACGTAGTTCTTGAACAAGATTTGTATTCATCTAGGAAAAAATGTGAAGTGAGTGAGTGTTGGAATAAACTATTGGAATAAATTATATAGTATTAAATATATAAAAAAGAGGTACTGAGTTCTTGGCGACCAGTACCTCTTTTTTCATCTAATTAGTATTATCTTACAATCAATTTAGAAGTAGCCTTCTGGCCGCCGATGACGACATTGACCAGATACATGCCGCGCTGCAGTTGCTCGCAGTTGATGGTGCGGGTATGGACACCCTCGGCGATACGGCCCATGCTCTCGCTATAGACCACCTTGCCGGAGAGGTCGTAGATGCGCATGACGGCGTTGCCGGGCTGTGCGACGGTCAGCTCCATAGTGGCATTGCTGACGGCAGGGTTGGGATAGAAGCGGACGGCATTGTCGCCGATATTGTCAACGGTTGGGATGACAAGCTCGCCGGCATAGTCTTCCGGGTCGACAATCTCATTAGTGTGGTCGACAACGTGGGTGCTATCCATGAAGATACCACGGCCGTAGGTGCCGAAGTACATGGCGTAGGCATACTTGGTGCGGGGGAAAATGTATGGCACCTCGGTGACACCATCGTGACCCACATACTTGATGCGGGGATAGTTGTTGGTGACTTGATACATGGAGGTAACAGGAACGCCCTTGAATGAGCCATAAGGCTGCCAATCGCCTCTGGTGATGCTGGAGGCTCGGAACACGCCCTCTTCTGTGCCAAGATAGACCTCGCCGGTGGTGTATTCGATCATGGCGCTATAGGCAGGTGCTGTAGTGGGGATGGGAGGATAGGTGATGGTGGGGTTGCTGCTGCTGGCGTTATTGATGTAGGCCAGGTTGGGGGCATTGGTGCCGTAGCCGTCGAAAGTGACGAGGAGGGCGTCCTTGCCGGGACGCGGGTCGGGAGTGATAGAGGAGATACGACGGCCAAAGAAATAGCTGTCGGCAGTGGCCATGATAGTATCGGTAGTAGTGATACGGGTACGTATCTTATAGTTGAGCATGTCGCGAATCTGAGGCACGGTGGCATTGTAGTCGGCGTTGGAAAGACCATGCACACGGGCAATGAAAGACTGGCCAAGAGTGTCGTTCTCGACAACCACAAAGGCGCAGTCGCCATCCTGCGAAAGGGCGGTGTAGCGCACATACATGTGGGGGTTGGAAGAACCGTTGACAGCGTAGATATGGCTCCAGAAACGGGTTTCGTTGCTTTCGTCAAAAACCTTACGGAAGTCGGTGGGGAACCAGCAGTAGGAAACATTGGTATTCTGAGGCATATCGTTCTCAACAGTTACGGCGAGCATACGGCTGGTGTAAGGCATGTGGACAGTATGCACCAGCTGGTCGCGGACGATGAAATTATGGTCGAAAACATGCCAGAAAGGATAGGAAGCGTGGGCGGGGTCGAGAACCATGATGGAGTCGCCACGGCGTATCTGCATACCAGTGGTGATGTCAATCCGCTCGCCATTGCGCTTAATAAAGCCTAGGGTGTCGATGATGAAAGTCATGCTGTCGTTGGAGTAGACATTGTTGTCGGTCTCCCAAAGATAAATCTGACCGATAGCAGGGCCGCCAGCCACGAGGTCGGTCATAAAGGCTGAGCCGCTGGTCCAAGTCTGCGTGTTGGTATAGTCGGAGAAGTCGGCATAAGAGCGACCGATACTGCCATTGGCAGAAGAGACAAAGATGGTGCGACGTGAGAGGGGTGAATACTGGTTGAAACGCGAAGCTGCCACTGCGCCGCCGTTGCCCTGCCAGATAACATTGGCCATATGGTTGGTGAGGGAGCCCTGGGGGTCATACCAAGAGGGTTCGCTGTCGCCACCATTGTGCTCAACGCGGGCCTCAATGAAGGGGCATGCGCTGGCATTGGCGCCACTGATGATAGAACCGTCGGGGCAAACAGCAAGGCTGTTGATCTGGACGTTGTTCATACCACGGTTATAATTCTCGAAATAGTTGAGAGCGGAAGAGGGAGAATAATAGACACCGCCGTCGGTAACGACGTAGTAGCCCTCATGCATGAAGGAGGTAGCGTCGACCCAACGAACTTCGGGAACAATCTGATGGATGCCCGAGTGCACATACACCATGCTAGAGTAGACCGACGACATATAGTCGCCCGAGTTCAGCTGCAACTCGTTAGACGAAGAAACGGTCCACTGGTAGGGGGCATTCTCCACATAGCCCTTACCAACCCACACGTTGGCACCGCCGAGAATGACCTTGGAGGGGTCGGTGGGGCTGACGGTGAGGGCACCGCAAGTCTTAGAGGTAGCTGCAGAGGTGAAGGGGGTGACAGTGCTGGTGGAAAGAAGCATCCAGGTATTGGTGTTGCGGGTGAGGTAGAGACCCTCCATCATGCCATTATTCTTGCTCACCATGGCATAGAGGTAGCTCTCGTCGGAAGGGGCAAGTGCCAGATCGATGGCGGAGGCGTTGTGTCCGAAGGCGGAGCAGCTGCCGGTGATGTCGACCACGGCGGCATTGTTAATCACATCGCCAATTTTGTAAAGATTGCCATTGCTGGAGAAGAAAGCGCGGTTAAACTGCTTCGAAACAACCACATTGCGCACATTGCCCTCAAAGATGCGGGCGGGGGCGGCGTTCCAATCGGAGTTCTGCGAGATATTCCAACGGAAGAGACCCTTAGGAGTGGCTACGAAAACGTAGGTGACGCCCTGCACAGTCATTAAGGCCATGTCGTTGACACTGGCGAAATCGGCATCAAGATTGGTGCGGGGGTCGGTGCCATTGACAAGGGTGAACTGGTTGGTATTCATATTGAAAAGGAATAAACCGCGACCAATTGCGGCCATCTTGTTCAACTTGTTGCCCTTGGTATAATAGCTCTCACCAGTACCGATAAGGAGGGTGCTGTCGTTCATTTTCTCCATGCAGCTGATGGGGAGGGTGATTTCCTCATCGTTGATATAGCAGGGCACATATTCCCAGATAGTGTCTCTCGGGGAAGCCAGGCGGGTATAAAGGCCGCCAGTGGCTGCGCCGGCATAGAGGAGTGAGGAGTAGCTGTCGATGTGTTTGGCAACGACAAGCGACGTAACACGACCGCCGATATTATCGGGACCGATTTCCACAAGTTTGTTGCTTTGGTAATTCGCTTTTTGGGCTGTCGCAGTGCCTGCCAAGCAGACGCAGACGCCCACAATCAAGCCGAGAAGTACTTTTCTACTTTTCATAAGAAGTTAATATTTAATTAGATATTTAATTTTCGCATATACATTTTAATTAGCAAAGATACATTTTTTTTTTGTTATAGCCACTTTCGATGTCAAAAAATCAAAAAAAAATACATTTTTGCAATAAAAAAAAATGCTTTGCGTTATACGACGTGTGAATTAAAAGGGGTGGAAACGATACCCCATTCACTGACAAGAGACTAAAAAAAGTGAACAATAATAATAAATATGGAAGAATCTGTCAACATTCAAGAACTGAACGAACGTATTTCGAGAGAGAGCGCATTCGTTGACGCCCTCACCATGGAACTTCGCAAAAACATCGTCGGGCAGAAACACATGATTGAGAGCCTGACGATAGGCCTGCTCAGCAACGGACACATCCTGCTGGAAGGTGTGCCGGGACTGGCCAAGACACTCACCATCACCTCGCTGGCCAACGCCATCGATGCCAAATTCAGCCGCATCCAGTTCACACCCGACCTGCTGCCTGCCGACCTATTGGGCACCATGATCTACAGCCAGAAAAGCGAATCGTTCAACGTGAAGAAAGGACCCATCTTCTCCAACTTCATCCTTGCCGATGAAATCAACCGTGCCCCCGCCAAAGTGCAGAGCGCACTGCTTGAAGCCATGCAGGAACGCCAAGTGACCATTGGCGAGAACACCTACAAGCTAGAAGAGCCCTTCCTGGTGATGGCCACCCAGAACCCCATAGAGCAGGAAGGCACCTACCCTCTGCCCGAGGCACAGGTGGACCGCTTTATGCTGAAGGTGGTGATCAGCTACCCCCAGAAGGTAGAAGAACGCCAAATACTCCACCAGCAGATGTCCGGCGAGACAGTGAAACAGCAGCCCATACTCAAACCCGCCGACATCCTCAAAGCACGCAACATCGTGCGCGAGGTATATATGGACGAAAAAATTGAGAACTACATCACCGACATCGTTTTTGCCACCCGCTATCCCGAGCAGTACGAGCTCGGCAAGCTGAAAGGCCTCATCAGCTACGGCGCATCACCCCGTGGCAGCATCAACCTGGCCCTGGCATCGAAGGCCTACGCCTTTATGCGCCGCCGCGGCTACGTGATACCCGAAGATGTGAGAGCCATCGCCATGGATGTGCTACGCCACCGCGTAGGCCTCACCTACGAAGCAGAAGCCGAGAACATTACCAGCGAAGAGGTGGTGAACGAAATCCTCAACCGCGTAGACGTTCCCTAACCTGCCGACCCCCATCCCTAAGCACCCGGAGCGGCATGCCGGCATCTATCTGACGTAGCAGAAACGTACCGTTCATTACCGATGCCTACCGGTCAGGCGGTCACCTTCCACCATGAGGTCGGCTGATGATTGGACAACAAAAGGCAGACGATTGGCAAGAAAGCAAATGCACTATGGCACTGATAGATAGATGACACGAAAAAAGCAACAAACCTGTCAAGCAACGGTGCGGAGTTGTGAGCGGAGGGTGGCGAAGCTCCCTCAACGGCACGACGAGGCACCGCCAAGACATAACGCATAGCAACCAAAAATGCAAGAGCAGAACAACGACATATTAAAAAAGGTCCGCAAGATAGAAATCAAGGCACGGGGATTGTCGAGACAGTTGTTCTCGGGCGAGTACCATAGTGCCTTCAAAGGCCGCGGCATGGCATTCAGCGAGGTGCGCGAATACCAGTACGGCGACGATGTGCGGAGCATTGACTGGAACGTCACGGCACGCTTGAACCACCCTTACGTCAAGATATTCGAGGAGGAGAGGGAGCTGACGGTGATGTTGCTGGTGGATGTGAGCGGGTCGAACCGTTTCGGCACCCATCACCAGTTCAAGGAAGAGCTGGTGGCCGAAGTGGCAGCCACGTTGGCGTTCAGCGCCATACAGAACAACGACAAGGTGGGGGTAATTCTTTTCAGCGACCGCATAGAGAAGTTTATCCCGCCTAAAAAAGGGAGCAGCCACATTTTGCGCATCATCCGCGAGCTAATCACCTTCCGGCCCACCAGCAACGGCACCGACCTGGCCGAGGCCCTGCGCTATTTCACCAACGTAATCAAGAAACGGTGCACAGCATTCCTGCTGAGCGACTTTTACGACGACAACTACACCGATGCCATTAAGATAGCCAGCGGCAAGCACGACTTGGTGGCGATACGCATAGCCGATGAGAAGGAGATGCGTCTGCCCGACTTGGGGCTTGCCAAGTTTTACGACCCCGAGACGGGCGAAACCATCTGGATTGACACCGCCGACAGCACGATACGCAACGAGTTTGCCTCACGCTATTCGAGCCATGTGGCAAAGGTGGACGAAGTGCTGAAGAAATATGGCATCGACCAGACGGTGCTGTATACCGGCGAGGACTATGTGAAGGAACTGAAAAAGCTGTTTGAACGGCGCGGAGCCTAATACATTATTCCTTTAAGAACATGAAAAAGAACATCACCATACTTCTACTACTTACAGCCCTCGGCACAGCCTTGTGGGCGCAGGACACGGCGCTGTCGTCGCGCACGATGCGATACCAATTTCATCTGGACAGCACCACCATCATGCTGGGCGACCAGACGGTGCTGGCCATCGAGCCTGCCACCCTATACCCGTCGATGGAGGAGCTGTCGAACAACGACATCGTGGCGGTGAGCCAATGGATAGATTCTAGCAACGGCAATTACTGTACGGCACTTACCAGCTTTGAGGAGGGCGAGCACTGGCTGCACATCGGGTTGGACTCGGTGATGATAACGGTGAAGGATGTGCCCAATGTCGACACGACCAACACAAACATCCGCGATATTGCCAACATCATGCGCCAGCCCTACACCTTTGGCGAGATAGCCAAAGTGGTGGGAATAGTGCTGGGCATTCTGGCACTGATAGCTGCCATCGTGTTTGTGGTGATACGGTTGAAACGGCACAAACCCCTCATCAGCATCCCGCAGGCGCCGCCGCTGCCTGCCGACGTGCGTGCGCTGAACGCACTAGAGACGCTGCGCCAGCAGCAGTTGTGGCAGCAGGGGCAGGTGAAGGAGTACCACACACAACTGACCGACATCGTGCGCAACTATCTGGAAGAGACCTACAGCATACCTTCGACCGAGATGACCAGCGACCAGACGCTCGATGCCTTCCGCGGCTGCAGTGCCTGCACGGAGGAGTCCTCGTCGCTGCTGCAACAGATGCTGCAGACCGCCGACATGGTGAAGTTTGCCAAGTCGCAACCCCAGCCCTATCAGCACGACCTGTCGATGACGCAGGCTGTAAGCTTTGTGAAACTCACCGCGCCACAACCGGAGTCGGCGACTACGGAAGATGCCGATTCCACTCCAACTAACTAAAGCCGATAAACAATGAATATAACATTTGCACATCCATATCTGCTGCTGCTCTTGCTGGTGATACCTCTGTTGATAGCGTGGTATGTGCTGCGCTACCGCAAGCAGAAGCCGGCATTGCAGTTTTCGAACATCAGCCTGTTTAAGGGCATACACAAGACCTTTAGGCAACGGGCCTACCCGCTGCTGTTTGCGTTGCGGATGGTGGCTGTTGGGGCCATCATTGTGGCACTGGCACGTCCGCAGAGCAAGCTCAGCCGCCAAGAGATGAAGGTGGAGGGCATCGACATCGTGATGGCGATGGACGTGAGCGGCAGTATGCTGGCTGAAGATTTTAAGCCCAACCGGCTGGAAGCCGCCAAGAAGGTGGCATCGGACTTTATCGAGGGCCGCAAGAACGACCGTATGGGGTTGGTGGTATTCTCGGGCGAGGCATTCACCCAGGTGCCACTGACTATCGACCACGGTGTGCTGCTGAAACAGCTGCACGAGGTGAAGAGCGGCATGATTAAGGACGGCACCGCACTGGGCGACGGCCTTGCCACGGCCATCAACCGCATCAAGGACAGCGAGGCGAAGAGCAAGGTAATCATACTGCTTACCGACGGTGTGAACAACCAAGGTGCCGTAGACCCGCAGAGTGCCGCCGAGATTGCCGCGCTCTACAACATACGGCTTTACACTATCGGTGTGGGTACCCACGGGCTTGCCCCCTACCCTTTCCGCGACCAGTTTGGCAGGACACACTACCAGAACATTCCGGTGGAGCTCGACGAGCAGTTACTGACGCATATGGCACAATCCACTAAGGACGGCCAGTATTTCCGCGCCACTAACAAGAGCTCACTACAAAAGATTTTCAAACAAATTGACGAGATGGAGAAGAGCAAGATAGACGTGACCCAATATGCACAGACTAAAGACGAGTATCTGGGCTGGCTGATATTGGCCGCAGCGGCACTACTGCTCGAAATCATCCTCGGACTCTTTTATTTTCGCAGCACCCCCTAACACAGTAGCACCATGATTCACTTCCAACATCCAAAAATACTATGGCTTCTGCTCCTCATACCGGTCTGTGTGGGAGCATGGATATGGCTTCAATACCGCAATAAGAAACGCCTCGAAGAGTTTGCCGATCGAGGCATGTTTGGCAGGCTCATCCCCGATGCCTCCAGATGGAGGCCCGCCACGAAGTTCGGCCTGATAATGCTGGGCGCAGCCTTCCTTATCATAGCTCTTGCCAACCCGCAGGAGGGGAGCAAGATGGTGAAGGGAGAACGGCTGGGCAGCGACGTGGCGATATGCCTCGACATATCTAACAGCATGATGGCTGAGGACATACAGCCCAACCGTCTGGAACGAAGCAAACGCACCGTTGCCAACCTGCTGAACGCATTGGGGAGCGACCGCATATCGCTGGTGGTGTTTGCCGGCAGCAGCTATGTGCAGATGCCACTCACCAGCGACTATAGTGCGGTGAAGCTCTTTTTAGACCAGATAGACTGCTCGCTTATCAGCGCACAGGGCACCGCCATCGGCGATGCCATCGACAAGGCCATGGAGACCTTTGGCTACGGCGACCCCGACCGGGAATGGGTGAAGAACCAAGGGCGTGCCATAGTGGTCATCTCGGATGGCGAAAACTTTGAAGACGATGCCGAAGCGGCAGCCCGCAAAGCATCGGCAGAGGGCGTGCGTGTGTGCACCATAGGCATGGGCCTGACGGAAGGCACCCCCATACCAGAGTACCGAGGAGGCCAGCGAGTGGGATATAAGCGCGACAACAGCGGAAACACTGTCACCACCCACCTTGACGAAGCCACCCTCACTGCCATTGCACATGCCGGCAAGGGTATCTATGTGCGAGCCAACAATATCAACTCGGGCATACAAGATATAGTGAAATTAATAGAGGGACTTGAGAAAGACAGCTTTGGCGAGACCCTCTTTTCGGAATACGAGAGCCGCTACCAGTATCCCTTGGTGGCAGCCCTGCTATGTCTCATTGCCGAACTGCTCATATTCGAACGTCGCAATAAAAAATTCAACCTAGAGAAAATGATGAAAGCCAGCCACACCCTACCCATACTACTGTTACTGATAATGCTGCCCTTGACGACAACCGCGCAAAACAGCGAAGCCCGCAAGGAGACCCGCAAGGGCAATCGCGAATATAAGGCGAAACACTTTGACCGAGCGGAAGTGGACTATCGTCGTGCACTACATTACGACAGCACCGCCTACAGGGCACACTACAATCTAGGCAATAGTCTGTACCGCCAGAAGAAATATGAAGAGGCAGCGCAGCACTACAGCAGTGCCTTGGAGCATCCCAACCTCGACAAAAAAAGCCGCAGCCGCATACTGCACAACCGGGGAAACAGCAACCTGAAGGCAGGACTGCAAAAAGAGAACCGAGCCGAAGGCATGCAGCAGTTTCAACAGGCTGTGAACGACTATCAGGAAGCCTTGAAACTAAACCCTAAAAACGACGACACCCGCTACAATCTCTCCTATGCCAAGAAACTGTTGCAACAGGCTCAGCAACAACAACAGCAGAACGGCGGAGGCGGAGACAACCAACAGCAACAAGACAAGAACGACAAGAACAAGGACGGCAACAAGGGTCAAGACAAACAACAGGACCAACAGAACCAGCAGAACCAACAGAATCAGGACCAACAACAGAAACAGAAGCAAGACCGCCAGCAACAGAAACAGCAACAACAGCGTCAGGATCAAAAAAAGCAGGATGCAGAACGACTGCTGGAAGCTGTTAAGAACAACGAGAAGAACACCATGAAGGAGAATGCCAAGAAACTGGAGGTGGCGCCTGCAGGTAGGATTGAGAAGGATTGGTAGGGGGGAGAAGATCAGTTTGCTTACCCCTTACTTATGGGAAGTTCGGTTAATCAATAATTTGAGGAATAAAATGCAAGCAGTTCATATAGATTCTCTAGCATAATGATAAGAAAACACGATAATATGAAGAAACTTTTAGTTTTAAGTATCTATCTTTTAGCAGTCCTAGCACTCACGGCACAGGAAATGACTGTGCGTGCGCCAGGCAGGGTAGACGTGGGGCAACGGTTTGAGGTTCGCTACGAGGTGAATGCCCGTGCCAGCGACTTCCGTGGGCCAAATTTCAAGGGTTTCTCGGTGCTCTCGGGGCCCAACGCCTCGCACATGTCGAGCACACAGATAATAAATGGGCAGATATCCAGTTCGATTACCACCGGCTTCACCTACATTATCCAAGCCGACATAGAAGGGAGCTACAATGTGGGCAGCGCCAGTTGCAATGTGGACGGCAAGCGAGTAACCTGTCAGGGCTTTTCCATCAAGGTAGAAAAGGGCAACCCCAACGCGCAGCAGCAGAATGCCCGCAACGCCTACGGCCAACCACAACGGCAGCAGAGCCAACGAGCCACCCAACCCGCTCAATCAGACAATATCGACAGTCGTTCGCTCTTTGCACGTGCCAGTATCAGCAAGAGCAACCCTTACCAAGGCGAACAAGTGATACTGACCTACAAGATATACACCCAGGTGTCGCTGCAGCAGTATCAGATAGACAAACTGCCCGGCAACAAAGGATTTTGGAGCGAGGACCTGACCAAGGACGGCAGTGTGAAACAATATGAAGAGACCGTGGACGGGCGCCGCTATATGGTGGCAGAGATACGGCGCGGAGCTCTTTTTGCACAAGAGAGTGGCAAACTGACTATCGAACCGCTCGACCTTGACGTGCTGGCCCTTGTGCAGCGTCAGCGGCAACGGACAGGCTCTATATGGGACCTTTTCGACGACCCCTTCTTCAACCCCACACAAGCAATTCAGAAACATCTCCGCACAAACAGCATCAACGTCAATGTCAAGCCGCTGCCCAACGCCCCAGAAGGCTTCAATGGGGCTGTGGGTACCTTCACAGTCACGCGCGATGTTGACACCCGCGAAGTGCGCGCCAACGAAGCCATCACCTACCGCCTGACCATCAGCGGCAACGGCAATCTGATGCTTATTGACGCACCTCAAATAGATTTTCCCAAAGTATTTGAAGTATACGATCCTCAAATTGACGACCATATCACACGCAGTAGTTCGGGAGTTAGTGGCAGCCGCACATTCGAATGGGTGCTGATACCCCGCAAACAAGGCGATTATGAGATACCTGCGTTCAACTTTGTCACCTTCGACCCCTCGGCCGGACGATATGTGACCAAGCATGTCGAGGCTATACCGGTGCACATAAAAAAAGGCGACCCCAAGTCGATGAAGAACGTCACAAGCAACAAGAGTGACGTGAAACTGCTCAACAGCGACATCAACCACATACGTACCTCCACCGGCGGCTTCAGCCCACGCACTGAGACAGCACGTCCCGCATGGTGGTTCTGGACGCTGCTCATAGCCATCATCGCTGCGGGCATAGGAGCCATCTTGTTCTTCCGCCACCGTCTGGCACAGCAGCAAGACATAGCCGGCATGCGCCTGCGCCGTGCCACCAAAGAGGCACGCAAAAGGCTCAAGAAAGCCGCCAGCCACTTGAATGACGGCAACGACAACCTCTTCTACGAAGAGATATATAAAGCCATCTGGGGCTGCCTGGCCGACAAATACAATATAGAGCTATCGCGCCTAAGCAGCGACACTGTGCGCGAATGCCTCACCGAGAAGCAGGTTCCCGAAGAGCAACAGAAACTAATCATGTCGACTCTGCAAGAGGTAGACTTCGCACGCTTTGCCCCTGGAGACGCGACAGCTAAGAAACAACAAATATACGACCAAGCCCTACAAATGATAGTAATGCTCTAACATATTGCACCCCATGAAGAAACTATTAGTCACCATATTTGCTACGTTCACCATGATGACCGTAGCGGCACAAAGTCCTCAGCAACTGATGCAGCAGGGCAACGAAGCCTACAGCCATGGCAACTATGATGCCGCCGCAGAGGCATATAACGCCATACTCGAAGGTGGGGCACACTCCGCCGACTTATATTACAACCTAGGCAACGCCTACTACCGCATGGACGAGATGGGACTTGCGATACTGAATTACGAACGTGCTTTGCGCCTCAACCCCCACTTTCGTGACGCCCAACAGAACCTTGACCTGGCATACAGCAAAACTGAAGACAAAATCGATGCCCTGCCGAAAATATTCTTAACCCAATGGGCTGAGGCGGTAGTATCGTGGTTCAGCCCGAGCGGATGGCTGGTGGTGGTGTTGGTGCTGGTGACGGTGTTGGTGGCGCTGGTGGTAGTTTTCTTTATCAGCGGCGACTATGCCTGGCGGCGCCGCACGCTGCTCCTCAGCATTGTAGTAATGTTGCTCATGCTGATAGCCATCGGCTGCAGTATTTCATCGCACATTCGCTATAACCGTCACGACCGTGCAATTATCACCAGCCCAATGATTGTGATGAAGAGTTCGCCCGACACCAATAGCATTGATAAGATGATACTCCACGAAGGTACTCCAGTAAACATAGAAGAGACCATCGACGAATGGCACAAAATTCATATTGCCGACGGCACGACAGGATGGGTGGAAGACTCAGATATAACCATCATCTGAGAATTATGAGTTGGGAACTAATTAACTCTGAACTCCAAACTCTAAACACTGAACACTGAACGCTAAACTTCAAACTATAAACCCTAAACTATAAACTCTAAACTATACCTCCACAACAAGAATATCGAGTTATAACGGCATTTAACATTATTTCACAGCTATACTTGCAACATAAATCAACTGAATGTGTCAATAAGGAGTTGAAATATAATAGGGGGAAAAAGACTGAAGGGGTTATTTCAACTCACAACGCTCAATTAAAAAGTATACACACAGATAATTATGAAACATCTTATTCTTTTTAGTCTCTTCATTCTGGTCACCTTAGGAGTTGCGGCACAGGAGAAAGTGGAATATGTGGATGATGAAGAATGCGGCTGCGAGCTAGTCTTTATCGATGGCATACAAACCACGCAAGAGGGCGACCGCTTTGGATTCAAACGTGAAGACGGCACCATCATAGTGCCAAACAAATACATGTTTGTCGACCATTTTCACGGCCCCTACTGCAAAGTGTACCTCAACTACGACAGCTGCGGGCTCATCAATCGCGAAGGCGAAGAGATTATACCTTGCAACTACAACGATGTCGCCTACCCCACCGACGGAATGATAATGGTGGTAAAAGACGGGCTGTATGGATTCTTCGACACCCTTGGTGAACAACATATTCCATTCCGCTACCGCGCAGCTTCTACGTTCAACGAAGGCTTGGCTGTGGTGGCAGTAGACATAGACAGCACCCTTGTGCAATACGGATATATCGACCACGAGGGGCGCATGGTCATTGAGCCGCAATACGAATATGCATTCCCCTTCTACGAAGGGTTTGCCGTGGTCAAAAAATACGACCGCTACGGAATGATAGACCGCAACAACCGCGAAGTATTCCCCATCAAATTCGAGATACTCACCTCGATGTATCAGGGACGCCTTTTTGCTGGCGACGACGACGGCCTTGCTATGTACGACAACCACTTCCGGCAGCTCACCAAGCCTGTATACACCTACCTTGTGGGGCGCACCGACGAGCGCATACTGGTACAGCGCGACAACAAATACGGCTATCTTGACACGACCGGTCGCGAGGTGATACCCTGCCAGTACGACCAGGCAGGCCTTTTCAAAAACCAGCGTGCCTATGTGTCAAAGGACAACAAGTGGGGCATCATCAATACCGAGGGTAAGGCAATCCTGCCCATCGAATATGATAACAGCGGCTTCCGCGCCGAAGCCTACATCTACCACGACAGCCTTGCCCTCATCGAGAAAGACGGGCGTTACGGCTATTGCGACATGGAAGGGAGGCCTGTAATATGGCCCTGCTTCGAGAATGCATACCAATTCTCCAACGGTCTCGCACCCGTACAATTGGGGCTATGGGGATATATCGACACTAAGGGCGATTTCTTCATCTCGCCCATTTTTGAAATGGCCTCGCCCTTTGAATATGGACGGTCTGAAGTAGTGTACCGTGGCGAAATACACCGCATGAACAGCGAAGGCCGCTGTGTGAAGAATTGTAAAAACGCTCCCCGCTCATGGCGAAAATAGCAACACATACAGCCACCGTAGTGTCGGTGAAAAGTCCAGCCAATCGTCAGACAGACAACAGCAACAACAAGCAGGGCATAGTTACCGTGCAGCTGCATGTGGTGAGTGCATGTGCAGCCTGCGAGGCACACAGCAAATGCGGCTTTGCCGACAGCAAAGAGAAAACGATGGATATCGACACCCCCGACTGGCAGCAATTCCATGAAGGCGACGAAGTCACTGTCACCATCCAGGCTAACCGAGGGTTACAGGCTGTGGCAATAGCCTATCTGCTGCCAGCCGCGCTGCTCATAGCCACCTTTGCCACACTGTCGGCACTACACCTCTCCGAAGGATGGGTTGCAATTATCACCCTCTTAGTAGTAGCCCTCTATGGACTGCTACTCTACTGCCTGCGCCACCGCCTGCAGCAGAGGTTCACCATGTCGCTCTCTGCCAAAAAAGTGTGAGCGTCGAAAGGGAACTGTAAACACGTTCATTTTTAAGAGAGCGGGAAGTAGATGACATTCAATCTCGTTAAGACCATAAATTCTATCGAATTAATGGCGGGCATAATCTATTCTGTTTTTTTATTGAATAATTTCAACGAATATACGTATCTTTGCAAGTGGGAAATAATTAACCAATACTGCTGCATGTAGCTGTTTACATGCATGTTATGATAATAAATCAATACGACAAGATAAAAAAAGTAACATGAAGAAAACGATATCCCTTATCATGCTGATTGTTGCTGCCATGCTGACTGGAAAGGCGGCGGCATCACCCATTGACGTAAGAACCGCACTAAAGGTTGCGCAAAACTATTGCAAGATGCAAGGAAATGGCAACATAAATCTGGTCGACAACACGTTGGAATTGCCCTTCAACGAGTTCTACACCTTCGTGGGAGAGAATGGCCGAGGGTTTGTACTAGTGTCGGCCGACGACTGCGTAGTGCCCATCTTGGGTTACTCTGCCGACGGGACATTTGCAGCCAAAGGTATGCCCGACCATGTAAGGGAATGGTTGGAGGACTATGAGGCACAAATAAGATTCTACCGAGAACTGTCGGGCAGACGCATCCGCAGCATCAACGACACCGGCGACAGCCTTCTCAAGAGGCAATGGGCAGAACTGCTTAGCGACACCCCTCCCACCCTGTCGCTCTATACCGCCGTGCTGCCACTTATCACCACACGTTGGGGCCAGCAACCGCGTTACAACAGCCTTTGTCCTTACGACTCATACCATGGCGAACGCGCTGTGGCAGGATGCGTTGCCACTGCAGTAGCACAAGTGATGAAATACTGGAACCATCCCGACACGGGCTATGGGTCGCACAGCTACACTCACACCACCTACGGCACACAGAGTGCCAACTTCGGAACCACATCATACGCCTGGAGCAGCATGCCCGACAGCCTCACCTCGTCGAGCAGCACAACACAGGTGAATGCCGTGGCGACGCTGATGTACCACATAGGCGTAGCCGTAGAGATGGACTATAATGTGAGTTCAGAAGGGGGGAGCGGAGCATTCAACAACAACGAGGGTAACCAACCCTCCGCCTATGGTTCCACCTCGGTGCCCTCGGCCGAGAATGCGCTTCGATACTATTTCAAATACCGTAGCAACATACACCACATCCATTATTCCGACTTTAGCGACCAACAATGGACAGCCATACTACAGAACGAACTCAACAACAGCCGACCTGTGATTTACTCTGGACGCGATGCCACTGGTGGACACAGCTTTGTGTGCGACGGGTATAATAATAGCGGTCTGTTCCATTTTAACTGGGGATGGCGAGGCAACTATGACGGCTACTTTGCCATAGGCAGCCTTAACCCGGGTGCCGGAGGCACTGGGGGAAACAGCACATATACTTTCAACCTTAAAAACAGTGCTCTAGTGAGCATCAGTCCCAACAGCAGTTTCGGACAGGCCACCTCAGTGACAGCCACCACCAGCACCAACAGCACCGGCTACGGCACAGTGAGCGGAGGAGGAAACTATAGTGGAACCAACAGCACACTTGTCACCCTCAACGCCACGGCAGCCACAGGATGCCGTTTCACCGGGTGGTCGGACGGATACATGTATACTCCTCGCACCTTCTATGCCAATGGAGGCAGCTACACCTTCAGGGCCAATTTTGTGCCCCTAAACGGCGACACTCTAGGATACTGCAGTCGTCGCTATTTAGGAAGCTATGGCAGCACCGGCACCAGCGCCTGGGGCATCAAAATACCCGCCACCAACCTCACAGCAGGTCACGACCTCACAAAAGTGCAGATGTATATCAGCGCAAGTGGCAGCTACACGCTAAAGGTGTACACCGGCAACACACCATCGCCTACGCTAGTACACACCCAGACGTTTACAGCAGGCAGCAGTTTAGTAAACAACTGGTGCGTGCTCACTCTTTCTTCAAACGTTGCCATCGACGGCACACAGCCATTGTGGATAATGCTGGAGAGCAACGCCTCCTACCCTGCCTCCATCACCTACTATGCAGGCAACAACGACAGCCGCATATGGGGCAGCTCCTTTGGAACCCTGTCGGGCAATTTCAGCTTTATGATTATGGGCATATTCACCAATGGCGGTGGCAGTGTACCCACCTTTGGCGACACTGTATCGTATTGCGACACATCGGCATACTCCACCTCAATAGGCATGGGCAGTGCCCAACCCTTCGACTGGTCAGTGAAACTACCGGCCACCATGCTACGCCATCGCAGCCATGTGAGCGACGTAATGCTATATGTGCCTGCCGCTGGAACCTATAGGCTGAACATCTACCGAGGCAGCGCCACCACCCCATACACCCTTCAGACATCGCAGACCGCCACTTTTGGAAACAACGCCGTCAACACCTGGCAAACCATCCATCTGGCCAACCCCGTAGCCACCAACAATACACAACCCATCTGGATAGCCTTCCACACCGACGACATTGCCTATCCTGCAGCCTCATGCGCATACACAGGCGACAGCAACAGCTCTCTAGTATCCACCGACAGCTGCAGTTCATGGCTTTCACTATCCACCGCCACAGGTGGCACACTCAACAACTCGTGGATGATACGTGCCATCCTTTCGAACAATGCCAGCCCATCCGTCATTATTAATGGTCCCACCTCAGTGGGTGTCAACGTAGCCGCCTCCTTCACTGCAGCAGGCCCAACATCAGCCACCTACAACTGGACACTCACAGGAGCTGCCCACTCCTCCTCCTCGGGAAACACCGCCTCTGCCACATGGGTGACTCCAGGCACCTACCCCGTGATCGTTACAGCCACTAGCGGCAGCAGCCTACTACGCGACACCCTGCTTGTAACAGTATTCGGCTGCACTGTCAACACCTACCCCTACACCATGGGATTCGAAAGCCATGAACCCCTGTCGTGCTGGAACAATATCGACAACGACTGCGACGGCCACACCTGGCAGCATGGTGCCACCATCTTCGGCAACAGCTATGCCCACAGCGGCAGCGACTTCTTCGCCTCAGCATCATACATAAACAACACCGGAGCCCTTACCCCCGACAACTGGTTGGTAACTCCTCAGCTACAGCTCAGGTCTGGACACGACTACACCCTTACCTGGTACGATGGCGCAGTGGACAGCAACTACTATCAGGAATACTATTCCGTCTACGTCTCCACCACAGGCAACAATGTTGTCAACTTCACTGCCACACCCGTTTTCACCACCACACTCACCACCAACGCCTATACACAACGGAGTGTCGACCTAAGTGCATATGCAGGGCAGAACATCTATATAGCCTTCCGCCACCATACCACCGATGTATACTGGTTGATAATAGACGACATCACAGTGAGCGAGCAAGCCCACACCGAAAACCGATACACCATCACCGTTGAAAGCAACAACACCCAACTGGGCACCGTAAGCGGAGGCGGCACCTTTACAGAAGGCACCGTCACCACCATTGCCGCCACAGCCATGAGCGGGTGCCGATTTGTGCAATGGAACGATGGCAATACCGATGCAATTCGCACCATCACCGTCACGGCCGATGCCACCTATACAGCCTTTTTCGAAGCTACTACACAATACTACACCATCACAGTACTTGCTGCCGACGAGACCATGGGCACCGCCTCCGGCAGCGGAGCCTACCCTCAAGGCACCACAGCCACCATCAGCGCCCAACCCTATCAAGGCTACACCTTTACACGCTGGAACGACGGCGTAACCGACAATCCTCGCACACTGGTAGTCACCTCCGACGCCACCTATATAGCCAACTTTGCTCCCACCCAAGGCATTGAGGCCACGAACCACAACATAAGCACCACACCCCTCCCAGGATTCAGGCTGCAACTAGGCGGCATCGCCAATCGACAAGTAGAAATATACGATATTATGGGGCGACGGCTGTCCAGTCTACGACATGCCGACGACCAAACCATCGTACAGCTACCGGCCTCAGGCGTATACATGATAATAGTAGATGGAACCCCACAGCGAGTGGTTGTGGCAAAATAAAAAAAACGCCAAACCAATCATCCGAATCAAAGAAGTCCACATACAATAGTCTGCAAACAAAGACATTGACCGTTTCACCAATTCAACAACCAGAAGAAAAAAAAATAAACCTAAAGTATGACACGTCATTTTTTCTTCTTCAAAAAGTGATACATGTATCCATCTCCATTGTCATTGTCATCGTCATCATCTCACACTTTACTTCGTGACGTTGCTTCGGTTTGGTAAAGCAAACGAGCCTCTTACAACATGGTGCCACTTGTTATTTCTAAAGTGGCACCCTAATTTTTGCCCTTTTTCGGTATAATTGTATTAGAAGGCCGACAGCCACCACTCCAATCTCACACACCATGCCTTCGATGTGCCTTCGTCGTGTCTACGTTTACAGAGACGAAAACAGGGCGATGTCAGGAACAAGGCAGACAGCCTCCACCACTAAACAACCCGCCTAAGGAAACGGGAGAAAGGAGACCGAAGCCTATGGCTAAAAATCAACTCGAGGTGCAGGCCTGTTTTTAACTTCTCAACCCATGGTATATACTCCACAACACCCACCACAAACAGCCCTTTCACAGACACCTATCCAGGCCACAACACCTTATCAGGCGGATGCCGACTTTCAGCAACAGCCATTATTCACATTTAGCCGTTGATTATTTTTATTTTTAGCATATCTCTGTTTGAATAAAATGATTTACTTTTGCATTTTGAAAAAATATCATTTGCGCAATGAGAAACAGTCATTTTAACTCACGTTACATCATCGTCCTATGTATCGCAGTATTCGCTGCCATAATGCCGCTTAACGCTCAGGACCAATACCCTACAAGCGAGCACCAGTACAACGACGACATCCACACCTTCATCATCAAACGTCTGCGTCAAACCACCCAGCAGCGCGAGAAACAGATGAACAAACAGATTCAGCAGATGCTGATAAACCTGCCTAATGCAGAAAAACTGTATGACGAGACCTTTGTCCGCATCAAAACCGCAGTGGTCGAGGACACAACAGAAGAGGGCACACCCGAGATAAACTATGTCTACGAAATATCATACAACTGCCACCATTTCGAAGGCACCGAAGACGACTACCCCTCGGCCGCCTATCAATGGAACACCTCCAACAGCTGCCGTGCCATCTGCAACCTCACCCGCACCATGATTGACGAGGAGCTGGGCGACATCTTCAGCCCCGGCCGCAAGACGACAATCACCATCACCTCTACCACCGATGCTGCAGAGATAAGTCATATCGACTATAAAGGCGAGTTTGGCGACCTACGCTATATGCCCGCCGTTTTCAACGACGAAAATGTGCGCATATCGGTTGACACCAAGGAGGGCATCACCACCAACGCTCAGCTTGCATACCTGCGCGCACGTGGCGTACGCTCTTTTATAGAAGAAAAAATCAACAGTCTTAAACAGACCGAGAACGACTACCTATACGTGACACGTTGTTTCGACATGACCGGCCCACACTACCGTCGCAGCAGCCTCAAGATTGTGGTTCACGGCGCCTTCGACGAGGCAGCACGCAGCATGGAGGCAGCACTGATGAACGACGAATACGTCGACTTCAACATCCCATCTCGCGAAGAGAACAGCAACAGCAAGACCTACGCCCTAATAATCGCCGACGAGGAATACACTGCCCCTCTACCCAACTGCGACTTTGCCAGCAACGATGGTGACGTGCTGCACCAATATTTCGTACACACACTAGGCATCCCCACCCGCCATGTGAAAGTGTTGCACAACGCCGGCCGACAAGAGATATACAACGAAGGCATCCACTGGCTGAAAGACATCATCAAAGCTCAAAACGGCGATGTGCACATCATCATCTACTATGCCGGACACGGCATCTGCAACCCCAAATACGCTCCTTACCTGATGCCCAGTGGCATTGATGTAAGCAAGATACGTGCCTTCAAGAGCAAAAATGGTGTGATGCCGAGCGGAATAGAACTGAAAGGTGGCGACGCTGAAAAAGTACTCTCACAATGCATCTCATTCGACACCCTCACCGGATGGTTCAAGAAAATAACCGCCCTCAGCTATACCTTTATCATTGATGCCAGTTTCGACGGAATGCAACGCAGTGGCAAAGAATTCTTCAACATCAAAAAAGAAACCAAACGCTATCGTGCCCCACGTGTGAGAGACGATATTGTCATCTTCATGGCCGCCACCGGCGACAAGACCGCCTACTCGTTCATCGACCAACACCATGGCTTCTTTACCTACTACATTCTCAAAGAGTTGAAAGGCTCACGAGGCGAAATCACCTTCCAAGAGCTATTCAACAACGTAACCAAAAACCAGGCCTACGAGTCGTCACTACAAGGCAAGTTGCAGGAGCCGACCATGATAATAGGCGGCCAGCTAGGCGATAACTGGGGAAACCGCACCTTCATTAACAACTAAACAAAGCTCAACCACCAACAAGAAAGCAATAAGATAAATAGTTTTTTGTGGGGGCAAATAAAATAAATCCCCCACTTTTTCGTTACTGAGACAACATCATTAAAAAAAGAAAAAACCAACAAAATGAAAAGATTATTAATTGCCGCCACCTTCATGCTGCTGGCGATGAGTAGTTTGATTGCCCAGAATAGCTTCCGTGGCATCGTAAAATTCAAAGTTGAAAGCACTGGTAAAGTAGATGTGCAAATCAAACCCGAACAGTCGGTATTCGAAATCAAAGTCTACGACAACAAACTGATGGTGGAAAACACAATCCAGACAGGCCTTAAGACTGTTGCCGCCACCGACCTAAGCCCCATCATCGGCTACCTTGCCGCCAACGGCATCGAGTTGGAAACCTACACAGGCGATGGCAAAGTGCTTATCCGCAACGAGGTAAACGCCGACTCAATCAAGAGCATTGAGGTGAAAGACGAAGAGCCTGGCCACTTCTACTATGAATATGTCGACGAAACACAACAAATGCTTGGCTATACCGCCAAGAAACTCATTGTACACAGTTTCGACGAAGAGGGCAAGGACAATCCCTACACCTGTTGGTACACCACTGAGATAGGTCCTGAATACTGCCTGCTGATGGGGCAGATTAAGGGCTTCCCTCTTGTGTACACCCAAATGGCTGGCGACGGCAAAGCCATCACCTACACCGCCACCGAGATAGTGAAGGGAAAAGTGAAAGAGGCCGAATTCTTCCCCCCTGCCGGCTACAAGGATATGACCATGGAGGAGCTAGAGGCTCTGAGCGAGGAAATTCAAACTGCCGCAGAACTACTGGAATAACCATCAATCATAGTATAAGAACCAAAGAGATGACCACACCTCTTTGGTTCTTATTTTTAGTATAATATTGGTCCTCCCTAACAGCCTATCCATGACCTCTCGGACAAGAGCCAACAACTAGTCCAGTCACCAAATCTCAACTCACATTTAGAACATGAGCACCAACAAGAAAAAATCGACCAACAAGAGGAAAAAGAACGTACGCCCCACAGGGCGGCTAAAAGAATTTTGGATGACACAGCGTTGCCGCCGCCTGCGCGGAGCGTGCTATATATTATTGTCGATTTTCCTGCTGGGGGCAACCATCTCCTTTTTCGTCTGCCGTCCCAACGAAAATTGGCTGGGTAAAGTAGGCTACAAGCTGTCGGCCATAATAATCCAAAACACCTTTGGCATTGCTTCTTTGGGACTGTACTTCTTACTATTCCTCTATGGACTACACCTCTGGAAGGCCAACCCCCTGCCTTTGCGCAAGACCACATGGGCCACATTGTTCTGGATGGTATGGTTGTCCTCAGTGCTAGGCTACTGTGCCGGCATATGGGGAAAAGGAAACTATGTTGTGGGCAACCTTTGTGGCGTAACAGGCGACTTCATAGCCTCGCAGCTCTACACACTCATCAAATGGGGGGCACTGGTTCTATTCGCATTCGTAGCCATAGTATTTCTCATTTTCGTACACAAGGTACGCTTCAAAATGCCTAAGGTGAAACTGCCCAAAGTTGAACTCTCGCCTGCCATCAACAACGTGAAGGCTACAGTAGAGGGACTGTTTGAACGAAACAACGAGGAGGAAACCGAAGAAGAAGAAAACACCCCCGCCCCGGACAAAAATGAAGACACCCAAAGCTCAGAGCCAACAAACGAGAAGGTGACATTCTCTATCGACGATGAATTCTCGCGCATCAACCAACGTGCACAAGCCCCCTCACAGCCGACGGACATCGCATTCAACATCAACGACAACACACCCGATGCCCCTGACGAGGAAGAGACCCCCCAATACTCCGAATTTGAGAACGTACACACCGAGACACACTACACCATAAACCAGCTCTACGACCCCCATCTCGACTTGAAACAATATGAGATGCCCAGCACCGACCTTCTGACCGACTGGGAGACACGGAATGTGAAGGTGACAAAAGAAGAGCTGGTGGCAAACAAAGACCGCATTGTTGAAACCCTCCACAACTACGGAATAGAAATCGTTGAGATAACAGCCTCTCCAGGACCCACCGTAACACTTTACGAAATCAAACCAGCCCCAGGCGTTCGCATCTCAAAAATCAAAAACCTCGAAGACGACATAGCTCTAAGCCTTTCGGCACTAGGCATCCGCATCATAGCACCCATACCGGGCAAAGGCACCGTTGGAATTGAGGTACCCAACGCCAAACCCCAGATTGTGTCGATGAAAAACATGCTGGAGTGCGAAGCCTTCCGCAACTGCGGCAAAATGGAACTGCCCATAGCTTTTGGCAAAACTATAAGCAACGACCCTTACGTAGCCGACCTAGCCAAGATGCCCCACCTACTGATGGCTGGAGCCACTGGCACCGGTAAGTCAGTAGGACTCAACGCCGTCATAGCATCGCTGCTATACAAAAAACATCCATCCGAACTAAAGTTTGTGATGGTCGACCCAAAGAAGGTAGAACTGTCACTCTATAACAAAATCGAACGCCACTATCTTGCCAAACTGCCCGACAGCGACGATGCCATCATCACCGATGTCAAAAAAGTGGTGCGCACACTCAACAGCCTCTGCATCGAAATGGACCAACGCTACGAACTGCTGCGTCAGGCAGGCGTACGTAAAATAACTGAATATAACGACAAATTCATCCACCGCCATCTCAACCCCGAGAACGGACACCGCTACCTGCCCTACATCGTATTGATAATCGATGAGTTTGCCGACCTCATCATGACCGCCGGCAAAGAAGTTGAACTGCCCATCTGCCGTCTTGCTCAGCTGGCACGTGCCGTGGGCATACACTTAATAATCGCCACCCAGCGCCCCACTACCAACATCATCACAGGCACCATCAAGGCCAACTTCCCAGCACGCATAGCCTTTAAAGTCACTAGCGGCATCGACTCCCGCACCATCCTCGACTGCAGCGGCGCACAGCGTTTGATAGGACGTGGCGACATGCTCATCTCACTGGCTGGCTCCGACCTAGTGCGCATACAATGCGCACTCATCGAAACCGAAGAGATAGAGGAACTGGCAGACTTCATAGGCTCCCAACGTGGCTACCCCGACGGCTTCCTGCTGCCCGAATACCTCGACGAAAACGAAGAGCCCAACAAAGACTTCGACCCCAAACAGAAGGACGAATTTTTCAACGATGCCGCCCGACTGGTGGTTGCCAGCCAATTCGGCTCAACATCACTCCTCCAACGCAAATTGCAGCTGGGCTACAACCGTGCCGGACGCATCATTGACCAATTGGAAGCAGCCGGCATAGTAGGCCCCTACAATGGCTCCAAGGCTCGCGAAGTACTAGTACACAGCGACGTTGAACTAGAAGAAATACTCCGTAACCTATAGTGTGAGAAATTTCTGTAGAAAGAAAAAGTTTATAGTTCAAAAAAAGTTTGTATTTTTGCATTTCGAAATAATACCTACCACGATGAAAAAAACGCTTCTCATCCTAGGTGCTGCCGCCCTGCTGCTGTGCGCCTCATGCAAAAAAGAGAAAAACTGCCGCTGCTCAGTTGTGGGCAGCCAAATAGTACGCATTGTCACCATCACCAATGGCAGCTGCGACATGATACACCATGCCAGCTACCATGATGCCCTCGACACACTTTTCACCGACTATCTGCTCTGTACCGACTATCCCTTCGAGGCAGACTCGCTATTGGTCAATAAATAATCGCTGTATTCTACATACCCGACAAACTATGAAAAAAATAATCGCCATCCTATCCGTTGTTGTGCTGACACTGATGGTGGGCTGCTCTAAGGAAAAACGCTGCCAATGCACCTCCGTTTCCACACTCGATGCCCACAACAATCCCGTTGTCACATTCATCCATGTCGACAATGGCTTCCACTGCAACAAAATCACCCAGGTAGGTTTCGAACGGCTGATCGAAGGCCGCATGGTCCGCGACATGGACGAGGTCACCTGTGAGGAGGCCCGCGAATGAGCCCACTCCGCTCACGCCCTGCCCAGCTGTCCGCACTAGTGGTGCGGATACTATTGGGCATTTTTTTTATCGTCTCGGCTGTGGCGAAACTTATCGACATCGACCGATTTGAGATCTACGTCTTTTCCTACAACCTCCTTTCGCTCAACCTCTCGTTTCTCGTCGCACGCATAGTCATCGTCTGCGAGTTGCTGATAGGCATAGGGCTAGCGTCCAATCTGTTCAACCGCTTGGTAAACACCTGTGCCATGCTGATGCTGGTGGGTTTCACCCTGTTGATGGGTTATGCCCTACTACTAGGCAGGACCGACAGCTGCCAGTGCATGGGGCAACTGCTCGACATCAACCCCACAGGGTCGATGATGAAAAATGCCGTGCTGATACTGCTACTACTATTTGCAGCCCAAGCACAACCCTGGCAGTGGAAGCCCAAATGGTATCTGTGGCTGCCCATAGCGTTAGCCCCCGCGGTAACAGTATTCATACTCTCCGCGCCCGACAACTGGCTGTTCCGAGCCAACGACGAACTATACAATGCCGACGAACTCTCGTCCGCCATGGCCCCCGACGGCATGTTCAAGAACCTACACCTTGACCAAGGGCGCCACGTTGTGGCATTTCTCACCCCAGGCTGCCAATTCTGCCGCATGGCCGATGAGAAACTGACACACATATGCCAACGCCACCATCTCGACTCCGCCGCCTTTGTATACTTCTGCCCCACCGCCGACAGCACTCTAGCGCCACTAACGCTCGACACCACCACCTTCCTCCGACCATGCTACCTCATACCCTCACTCACCTACGCCCTCATCACCTACGGACAACGTCCTATCGTTTTCCTCATGGACGGCAAAGAGGTTGTGGCCACCTTCCACTATCGCAATATCGACGAGCACCGCATCGTACAATTCCAGAAACAACCAACACCCTAAAACAAATAACCCTCAAGCACCATTGACCGAATGAGAAGAAAAATAATACTCCCCGTAGCACTACTTATGCTACTCACCCTACAGTCGTGCCACAAACGCTGCCAATGCATAGGCTACAACGGCGGTATAGTAGAGTACACCCCCGAAGAGGTGAACGCCCAGGGCAAGACCTGCTCAAACATGATATATTACGAAGGGCTTGCCACACAACGATACTCCGTATGCGAATGGAAATACTGACAACACTAGCTTAAGCACACGCCTACCTCAAAAAACAGATGAAAGGGAGCCTTTAATCTCCAAAAGGCACCACAAATATCTCTTACTGAATATTGACGAATAAGAGAAAGCAAAGGAACTCTGCATTTGCTTTGATAGTTGTACAATTGTTACTTGTATATTCTCCACCCGCTCTCCGACTTGCTATCGCAGAACAAGTGTTAGATAAACAGCTAAATATTTAACACTTAACATTTTAAAGAACAATCTAAGAGTATAAAAAAAAGAAGTAGGGCTGGAGCCAAACGATTCTTAGTTCACAGCACTTCCCTTGCTCATAGTTCTTAGTTTTTATTTCTTGCCTCATTCACGCAAGGCGGATGGTGGGGCACCAAGATTTTTCTGCACATAGCGCGAGAAATAGTTGGTGCTGGCAAATCCAAAGAGGTCGGCGAGTTGGTCGACAGTAAGGTCGGTCGAACGCAGCTGCCGCGCAATGTCGAGGGAGGTGTAGCGTGTAATCCAATATACGGCTGCCTGGCCGCTAATCCGCTTGCTCACCTCGCTGAGATATTTAGGCGTGACACACAGCCTGTCGGCATACCACCCCACCGCGCGATGCTGGCGGTAGTTGCCTTCCTCCAAGAGGTCCAAAAACTGGTGCATCAGCTGTGCCGGCTGCCCGCTCACGTCGGCCTCGCCATATAGCTCCACATGAAAGTCGAAGAAATCAATAATCATACACTGCACTGCGTTCAGCATCGCATCGCGGTGAAAATGATGCTGGGGCAACGACAAGCGATGACGTATATAGTCGAAATTCAGTGCACACACAGCTTGCTGCTCGTCGGTGAGATGCATCACGGGGTCCTCGAACAGGGCCAAGTGTCCCCGCATGCCATAGTTGCTCAACGGTGTTGCCACCTGTATAAATCCTGATGCCACATAAATCACATCCACAGCAAAATCCGGGCTGCTGCTAATCATAGCGAATTCGGCCGTCTGCTGAGGCAGTATCATACAGTCGCCCTTGGCTAAAGAGAACTTCCGCCCATCCAAATCAAAAAGGCAGTCCCCACCCCGACAAAAGGCATGTGTTATATAGCCATCACGCAGCATCTGCGTTGCCTCGTCGAAATTGTTTGCAATGATGATTTCATGTTCCATCGCCAGGGGTCCTTTCTCTTATCCTCGCACCTTGCTCCACAACATCTTAGTACCCCGCACGAGGGCGCCTCTCAGTGCCGGCTCGCACATCAATACTATCCCCACATATACCAACAGCAGCAACGTATTCAACACCAACTCCCAACCTAGCGACACAGGTCTCAGCCACACACTGACGCCATACAGCCCTAAAGCCAGTGCGAAATAGCCCGCTAAGGGCAGCAGCTTGTAAGGCACAGGGCTTTTCTTCCTTCCCACAAGGTACGACAGCACCATGCACACGCCATAACCTGCCAAGCCGCCCCAAGCGCACGCCATATAGCCATAGCGCGGCACAAAGAGGATATTGATAGTAAGCAGCACCGCACATCCTATTGCCGAAAACACAGCGCCCCACCAGGTCTGCTCAATCAGCTTATACCAGAACGAAAGGTTGAAATAGATGCTCATAAACACCTCTGCCATCATCACTATGGGCACCACCTTCAAACCCTCCCAGTAGCTGGGTGAGATAACATACTTAAAGATGTCCAAATAAGCCATCACCACCAAATAAGCCAGCAGAGCAAAGATGACAAAATATTTCATCACCAACGCCTGGCTTTCCTTACTACCACGGTCGCGGCTGCCGCCAAACACAAAGGGCTCATACGCATAGCGGAACGCCTGAGTGATCATGGCCATAATCATGGCTATCTTCACGCAGGCCCCATATATGCCCAGCTGCACTTTGCCCTCTTCGCCTGGCACCAGATGGTTGAAGCATATCTTGTCCGCCACTTGGTTCAATATGCCGGCAATGCCAAACAACAGCAGGGGCCAGGTGTAGCGCAGCATCTCCTTCAGCACCTTTATATCCACGCCGGCACGCACCTTGCGCAATTCGGGCAGGAAGCCCAATGTCACGCCCGCCGTGCATATAAGATTCACCACAAAAATATAGCCCACCTGGTAGTCGGGGTCATACCACTTCATCCACCGCGGGTGCGACTCATTGAGCCCTGGCGCGACAAGGAACACAAAAAGATTCAGACCTATGTTGCAGAAGATAAACAGCAATTTAAGGAAAGCGAACTTCCACGCCCTGCCCTGAAAACGTAGCAGGGCAAACAATATGGCCTGAAAGGCATCGATGGCCACCACGCAGCCCATGATAGTAAGAAACTCGGGGTGGGCACTATAGCCCAACGCCTGAGAAATAGGCTTGATAAAACAGCAAAGCAGCAGCACAAACAGTGCCGACACGCCGCCCACCGCCGTCAATGCGGTGGCAAACACAGTGTCAGCCCGCTCGGGATACTTATTGGCAAAATAAAAGAAGGTGGTCTCCATTCCAAAGGTGAGGATGACCAACATCAATGCAGTATAGGCATATATCTCAGTGACAACGCCATATCCGCCCGACGTGGCGGCAATCTTATAGGTATACAACGGGACAAGCAAATAGTTGAGGAAACGCCCCACAATGCTGCTCATTCCGTATATCATCGTATCCGAAAAAAGCTTCTTAATTGAACTCATATTTCTATAACGCAACCATCGTGCTATTATTGCCCAAAACTTATAAAACTTCTTAATTCTTAACCCGCCAATTCCTATTCCAAATATTTTTCGTACTTTTGCAATCTAAACGTAGATTGTCACAACAATGAAACGATGGCATCCACTTCTTGCTCTTGCGCTGCTGCTACTCACCGCAGCCTGTGGCGACAACATAGAGATTACGGACTATTCCATCATCCCCGAACCAGTATACATGGTTCAAAAGGGGCGCTCGTTCACCGTAACATCCAGCACCAAGCTCTGCTTTGAGAACCTGGGGCAGAACAACCCCACCGCCAAATATATCGCCAACACCCTGCGCCACATGCATGTGCGGCCAGCATTCATAGGCACTCCCCACAAAAACTGCATCACCTTTGCCATCAACGACACCCTCAACCCCGCATTGGGCGACGAAGGCTACCTGCTGCAGGTGCACCCCGACGGCATCTTCGTCAGTGCCAACACCGAGGCAGGACTCTTCTACGCCTTTCAAACCTTCGTACAGATGCTGCCCGACGACATACTCCACCAGTCCTACAGCCGCATCGTCATGCCCGAATGCACCATACTCGACTATCCGCGTTTTAGCTGGCGGGGGAGCCATCTCGACGTCTGCCGCCACTTCTTCTCAGTAAAACAAATCAAACGCCACCTCGACCTCATGGCCACCTACAAGCTCAACCGCTTCCACTGGCACCTCACCGACGACCAAGGGTGGCGCATTGAGATAGACCAATACCCACAGCTCAACGACATCGGGTCGTGGCGTGTGGACCGCACACAACAGCCTTGGGGCTACGAGCAGCCCCCACGGCCAGGCGAAGAGCCCACCTACGGAGGCTTCTACACCCAAAAAGAAATAGCCGAAATAGTGGAATACGCCGCCCAGCGCCACATCGAGGTCATACCCGAAATAGACCTCCCCGGTCATGCCAGCGCTATCCTCGCCTCCTACCCCGAGCTGGCCTGCGACAACTACCCCTACACCGTTGCCATTGGCCCCTACTGGCCGCCCAAGGCAGTGCTATGCGTCGGCAACGACAAAAGCATCCAATTCGTCTCCGACATCATTGAAGAAGTGGCCACACTATTCCCCAGCGAATACATCCACATCGGCGGCGACGTGGCATACAAAGACAATTGGGAACACTGCCCCAAATGCCAGGCACGCATACACCGCCAAGGCCTTGCCGACGAGAACGCGCTGCACGGCTGGTTCCTGACACAAGTGAGCGACATGCTGGCCCGAAAAGGCAAACGCCTCATCGGCTGGGACGACATCATGGACTTCCCCCTCGACAGCGACGCCGTCATCATGGCATGGCGGGGCGACACCACCGCCTTTGCCTCAGCCCTGCTCGGCCATGCCGTCATCTCCGCCAACCCCTCCTACTGCAATCTCGAATGCTACCAAGCCGACTCCAACTGCCAGCCCACGGCATTCCCACAATACCTGCTCCTCCACCACGCCTACCATTACGACCCCATCCCCCCCACCCTCACCGAACGCGCACAACCCTACATCCTGGGCGGCGAATGCATGCTATGGACCGACTACACCACCAGCTACGACCAAGCCGAATACCAACTGCTGCCCCGCCTCTGCGCCATAGCCGAATGCCTGTGGACCCCTCGTGAACAAAAAGACTGGCCCCACTTCCAGCAAAAAATAGAGCATCACAAAACACGCCTCCACCTCTCGGGCCACAAAGTATGCCCCGGCTCGTTCAAACCCATTGTTACCAAAACCGCCGACAGCGAAGGACTCCTAATCACCATCACCACCGAAGTCTACGGCTCCTACGTCTACTACACAACCGACGGAAGCGCCCCCACCCCCGACTCGCCCCTATACACCGCGCCCATACACCTAACCAAAGGAACCCTACTGCGCACCCTCACCCTATACAACGGGCAAGCACAAGAAGAAGTATACGACTTTTTAATATAGACACCCATGAAACAAACCGTCGACCAAATTGCCTCATCACGCAACATCACTATCGAGCAACTAGCCTCGTTACTCACCACCGACGACCACCAAACCATACAACACCTCTTCGATACAGCCCACGCCATCGCCCAGCAACACTATGGCAACAAGATATTCATGCGCGGACTGATAGAAATCTCCAACCACTGCAAGAACGACTGCCTCTACTGCGGCATCCGCCGCAGCCAGCAAGGGCTGCAACGCTACCGCCTCAGCAAAGAGCAGATACTCGAATGCTGCCAACAAGGCTACACACTCGGTTTCCGCACCTACGTGCTCCAAGGCGGCGAAGACGGCTGGTTCACCGACGACCTCCTGTGCGACATCGTCGCCACCATCAGGCAGCGATACCCCGACTGCGCCATCACCCTCTCCCTAGGCGAACGCAGCCGCCAGAGCTACCAACGCCTCTACGATGCCGGCGCCAACCGCTACCTGCTGCGCCACGAAACCGCTTCGCCAGCCCACTACGCACGCCTGCACCCTGCCGAAATGAGTTTCGACAACCGCATGCGCTGCCTACACGACCTCAAAGACATAGGCTACCAAGTGGGATGCGGATTCATGGTCGGCTCACCCTATCAGACCGTCGACACCCTATGGCACGACCTCCAACTCATTCGCACCTTCAAACCCCAAATGGTAGGCATAGGGCCCTTCATCCCAGCCTCTGGCACCCCCTTTGCCGACCGCCCTGCCGGCTCAGTCGAAACCACCCTAAGGCTCCTCTCACTCATACGCCTACTGCACCCTCCCGTGCTACTCCCCGCCACCACAGCCCTCGGCACCATGCATCCCCGTGGCCGCGAACTGGGCATACTGGCAGGTGCCAATGTGGTCATGCCCAACCTCAGCCCTCGCGAACATCGCAAGGACTATAGTCTCTACGACAACAAACTATGCACCGGCGACGAAGCCGCCGAATGCCGCGTATGCCTCGACCACCGCATACGCACCACTGGCAGCCAACTAGTGGTCGACCGCGGCGACGCCCCCAAGCAATAACACCCACGCCCCATCCACGACGTACCCCCACCACCCCCCCCCCCAACCCCCGCCACCCATCCCCCTGGCACCGCACTGCCGCCGCCACGTCTCAC
>JAFRRK010000064.1 GCA_017428115.1 Bacteroidales bacterium
ATAGCAAAATTATTGAAATCAGACTGTATTGAGACTATTTTTACCATGATTTATAACAAAGGTCATGGATATAACATCTTGTTTCTAAATGTAATGAAAAATATTTTAAAAAAAATTTGGTGGTTTATATAGTATCTTCGAGGCTGCTAAAAAATCAGTCTTTTATCAAACTAGAGCCAATCTAATTTCTCCAAGATTTCTGGATTTCCGCCACAGGCGGGGGTGAAATTTACCCCCGCTCCGCGAAATATGGAAATCTTAGGGAATTCTATTTCGCTCTAATATAACATATGACTGAATTTTACCAAAAAGTCTCTATGTCGCGTCCTTTCAGGACGCTGAATAGTAGGGTTATCACAGACCCCACACTGCGAAACCTATCCGAAACCTGGGGTTGCTCCCTTTGGTCGCGACCCCAGGTTTCTTGTATGGGGTTATTAAAATTCAGCCTCTCGAGGCTGTAAAAAATCAGTCAGATATAGCATAAGAGCGATCTATTTTTGAAGAACCTGCTTTATTTTGATGTAAGGTGACTTCTATAAATCACCTCGAAGGTGTGACCATTAATAACACCGTACATTGTTTGTACAGTGTCGCGACCGAAAGGAAGCAACATCGTACATTGTGCAGTGCAGTGATAATCAGGATGTAGCCAAGCTGCTTCTCGGAGAGACGCGACAATGAAAACAAATAAATAGAACCCACAAAAAGCAATATGTCAGTTTTTTTTCCGTACTTTGCATTTTTATTTAATCCATCCATCATATCAATTGTAATCTTTATCAACCATGAAAACAAATTCTTTCCGCGAACTGACCCGCCAAGAGGTGGAGCAGCTAGAGCAACATGGCAACCGTGCCGAAAATTGGTCGGCAGTGCTGGTGGGCGACGGCTTTGATGCCAATTATTTATACAACAATGTCTTTATGGGGCAAGTGTGCCTCGGAGCCTTGGAGCGTGGTTTTCTCCACGACGGCGACCTGCACCTGCCGGAAGGTATCTATAACTCAATGCTATCCAACAGCACCGTGGGCGACCACTGCGCGGTATACCATGTGCGGATGCTCAGTGGCTATACGGTGGGCGAAGGCTGCCTGCTGTTCAACATCGGCGAGATGACCGCCACGGCCCCCAACGTGGAGAACGACTACCCGTGGCTTGCGCCCATGAACGAGAACGAAGGGCGCAAGATACTTCCCTTCAGCGGCATGACAATAGGCGATGCCTACCTGTGGGCCAAGTATCGCGACCACGGCAAGATGGTGGCACGGCTTGAGGAGATGACGCGCCAACGTCTGGCCACAGCGGAGGGCTCGTATGGCCATGTGGGGAGTCACTGCGTGATAAAGAACACACACACAGTGCACAATGTGGCGATATGCTCAGATGCCGAGACCCCCACCCGCATAGAGGACTGTATCGTGCTGGCCGACGGCGTGGTGGGCTACGGCTGCACTTGCGAATATGGCTGCATAGCCATGCGTTTTGTGTTGGGCGAACATGTGCATCTGGAGTTTGGCGTAAGGCTGAACGATACAGTGGTGGGCGACAACTCGACTATAGCGCGCTGCGAGGTGGGCAACAACATCATCTTCCCCGCACACGAACAGCACCACAACAACTCGTTCCTCATCGCCTCGCTGGTGATGGGGCAGAGCAATCTGGCGGCAGGCTGCACGGTGGGGTCGAACCACAACGGACGTACCGCCGACAACGAGATTGTGGCCGGCCGAGGCTTCTGGCCCGGGCTGTGCACCAGCCTGAAACACTCGTCGAGCTTTGCCTCATACTGCCTGCTGGCAAAAGGGGCCTATCCCGCCGAGCTGAGCATCACCCTCCCCTTTGCACTAGTGAACAACAACGCCGCCAAAAACCGCCTGGAAGTGATGCCCGCCTACTGGTGGATGTACAACATGTATGCCCTGAACCGCAACATCACCAAATTCGCCAAGCGCGACAAGCGCAAGAAAAAGGCGCAGCACATTGTCTTCACCCCCTTCGCGCCCGACACTGCCGAGGAGATTATCAACGGCCGCCAACTGCTGAAATACTGGACCGAACAGGCCTACCTACAAAGCAAGGCACAGCATCCCAACGACAAGACCGAGCCCATAGAGGTGGTGGCCTACGGCATGGAGAAGGGCAAACGCAAAGTGACCGTGCTGAAAGCCGCACAGGGATATAAGGCCTACGAGGAGATGCTGATATACTATGCCATGGGCACCCTGACCGACAACGGTGAGAAGAACGACCTGCCCGATGCCTCACTAGGCGACGGCGAGCGCGAACGCGAGTGGGTGAACCTGGGCGGACAACTGGTGCCTCAAGCCGACCTCGACAAACTGATGGGCGAGATAGAGAACGGCACCGTAGGGAGCTGGGAGGAGATACACACCCGCTACGACCAGTGGTGGGAAGACTATCCCGCACTGTGCCGCCGCCATGCCTACCATACACTCTGCGACCTGCTTATGACCAAGAAAATTGGCGACACACAGTGGCAGCAACTGCTTCAACGCTATGCCACCATACGCCAATATGTGGCAGACCAGGTGCGCATCACCCGCCAAAAGGACGAGGAGAACCTCTTCCGTCAGATGACCTACCGCAACGACACCGAGCTGAAAGCTGTGCTAGGATGATACCGATAGGGCACATTTTTGCTCGAAAAATGACATAAATGGGCTCTATCAATACGCCTTAGCGAGCGCGTGCCTTATGCACGCCGAGATGTATTCGCCCGACACACTCACCCTATAAGCGCGTGATTATTGAGAGTTTACCTCATCGAGGCAATTGATAAAAGCCCCCTAGACACTCTAATCCATCCCTCCAAGGGGGGATATGAGCGTCCATCCCATTGTCATTGTCATCGTCATCATGTCCCACTTTTTGCTCGGCAAAAAAAAGCGGGCTTTCGTTGCTATCGCTTTGCACAACGTGGTGCCGCATTTTTTTTTCTAAAAGTGGCACCCTAATTATTGCCTATTTTCGGTATAATTGTATCAGACGGCCTATAGCAATCACTGCAATCATGCCTTCGTAGTGTCTTCGTCGTGCCTTCGCTTCCGGAGGCGGAGGAAAGACGAAGAGAAACAACCTTCACAAGGGCAGCAAGGGGAGGGGTAGGATGGTTAGAGGATTTCTTTGAGGGAGACGAGAAACTGGCGTGCTTCGGTGAGGGTTTGGACTATTTGCATCTTCTCGTCAAGATTGTCGCTGACACGGAGTTGCTCACGGACGCCATCGAGGGTGTAGCCGCAGTCGCGGGTGAGGTGGTAGATGTGGCGCAGGAGGGCTATGTCGGAGGGGGTGTAGTAGCGGGTGCCCTTGTTGTTCTTGTGGGGGCGTATGGAGGGGAACTCGGTTTCCCAGAAGCGCAAGAGAGAGGGTTTGACATCGAGCATGCGCGACACTTCGCCAATGGAGTAATAGAGTTTTTGGTTCATGGGGAGAGGGGGTTAAATCGTTAGTAGGTGTAGTAGCCTTGGTTGTCCTGATAGGACTGCTGTTTGGTGTATTTGACATCTTTGAGGCTGCTGGCCTTGATGTTGATTTGGAAGTTCCAGCTTTTGTAGTAGCCGAAGGGGACCCAGTTGAAGCGCATCTCCCAGCAGTGGAGGTCGCGGTAGATGTCGAGGGAGGTATAGGAGATGCCTTTGTTGACGAAGTCGTAGCCGGTGGAGACGGCAATCTTCCAATTGGGGGTGAGGTCGACATTGCCTGAGATGCTGAGGGTTTGGATGACCTCTTTTTTGAGGTTGAACTGGGCAGCGACGTAGGTGCTGACATAGCTGAGGGAGTAGTTGAACGACAGGTTCCAAGGCATGGAGAAGTCGGCATAGGAGCCCAACATCAAGGCGGGGTTGTAGTTGAAGGGGGTCTGCATGATAGGTGGCACAATTTGTTCGCCACTAGGCTTGCTGCCAGGCTTGACCTTTTTGTCGGGCTTGAAGGTGGAGCTGTTGATGCTGTAGGAGAACTGGGTGCTCCAAGTGGAGTTGTTTTTCTGCAGCAACTTGTCCTGCACATCCCATATATATTGGTCGTGTTTGCGTCCCGCACTGTCGATATAGTAGGGGCTGAAGGAGCCAGAATAGTTGAGCACCATATTCTTAAACAAGGTTGTGCGGCCAGAGACACTGAGGTCGGACCATCGGAGGGAGTCTTTGGCGAGATCGTAGCTGATATTGAAGCTGAGGTTTTCGAGGAGGGTGATCTTCTTAACCCCCGTGACGGTATCCTTACGGTCCACAACTTTCATCTCCAGGTTGTTGCCAACGCTGAAAGAGATGCGTCCCGAGCGGCCGTCGCTGGGTCCGCCGTAGAGGCTCTGCTCGAATATGGAATAGCGGTGGACGTAGCCAGTATTGTCGGTATAGGACTGCCACCAACCGAACTTAGGGTCGCCGAAATCGGGACGGTAGTTGAACGAGACTGAGGGGTTGATGACGTGGCGTAGGGCACGGACGGGGCCGTACTTGAAGTTGAACATGCCATAGATGCGTGTGGAGAGCGAAGAGTTGAAGCCTACGTCGCGGTTGGCACGGAAGCCGCGAACAGTGTCGATTACGGCACGGTTAGTTACAGTGTCGAAATTTTTACGTATGGTGCTCCAGTGCCACCGTTCGTTATAGCTGACGGAGGTGGTCCAATTGAAATACTTGAGTACCTTTTGCGAAAAGCTTAGTGGGACGGAATGTTGAATGCCGTATTGCATACGGTTGAGGGTGGAGAGTTTGAAGAGGTCGGAATCTTGCGAAGTGATATTGTTGTCGGCCGAGAAAGTGTAGGAGAGCGAGATGTTTTCATACCAGCGATACGAACCGGAGACCTGTTTGCGTCGCAGGGGGTAGAAAGTGGAGGAACTGAGCGATACGGATGGCAGTTTGAGGTTGATGAGGCCGGTCTGGGCGTTGTATGATTCGCGCAAAGAGGCGGCAAGATTGAATCCACCGCCCAGTTGGGCTGTGTAGGAGATGCTGGATGTGGTGGTGCTATTGAAGTAGTCGTTGCTGTTGGTGGTGTTTTTGTTGTAGTTGCGGCTCTGGAGGTTGACGTTGGCAGAGAATCGGCTGCGGGGGTTGGCTTTGGCATCCTGGTCGTGTTTCCACACCAGTTTGAAGTCGCTGTATTTGCTAAAGGTGGCACTGTCGCCAGGGATGCCTTCCTTGGTGATACCGTAGCGGATGTCGACGTCGCCTTTGTATTTATAGCGCACATAATAGTTGCTTCTTGCCTCGGCGGCCCAGCTGAGGTTGGTGTACAGTTCGCCCAACACGGAGAGGTCGACACGGTCGTTGATGGGCCAGTAGTAGCCGCCATCCTTCAGGTAATAGCCACGGTTGTTCATCCACCCATAGCTGGGCATGAGTATGCCGGATGTGCGGTCTTTCTTCATGGGGAAGAAGGCAAAGGGCAGCACTAAGGGGGTGGGCACATCCTCGATGGTGACATAGGCGGGGCCGGTAAATATCTTGTCGCCGGTGATGAGTTTGGAGTGGCTGAAATTGATGGCAAAATGGGGATGGGAGTAGTTGCAGGTGGTGTATTGCCCACCATTGAGATACATAATCGAATCGCTTATTTTCTTAACACGTGAGCCATGAAGGAAGCCTTCGCCCTGCTGAGTGATGACGCCTGAGATGATGCCTTTCTTGGTATTGTAGTTGAAAGCGATGGTGTCGGCCATATATTCTGCATCGCCCTCTTTGAAGAAAGGCCTGCCTACGGGCTTGCCATTGGAGTCGGTCACATGCTGGGCATAAAGCATTTGGGTGTTAAAGTCAACACGTATCTCGTCGGCTTTCAATTCCATGCTCTCATATTCAATCATACCTTTTTTGTAAAGCTGGGCCTTCCGCTTGTTGACATCAAAGGAGATGGAATCCTCGGCTTGATAATGCACTATACTGGTGAGCGCGCTTGGCGATTTGCCTAACGTGGGGAGGGGTGGGGGGATTGTGTCGGGGTAGAGAGCCGTGGTGTCGGAGAGAGAGTCGGTGGCAGAGATGGCGACCGATAGCGAGTCGGGCAAATTTGTCACTAAAGAATCGGGCAGAGCCTTGGTCGTATCGGTCGAAAAAGAGCGAATGAGAGACTTAGAAATTGATTTTTGACCTCTCAAAAATGTAGAATCGGTCTGTGAAAAAGAGCCATTTGTCAGCCCTAGAAGGAAGACTAACAAACAGATGTTCAAAATTTTCCACATATTTTTTCTCACTTTCCGATTTTACTCGTATCTTTGCAGTTTGAAACTGCAAAGATACCAACTTTTTGCGCAATTTTGAAAACTAAAAAAACACAATTGAAAATGAAACGCTTACTTGCCCTTTTTATTGTGCTGGTTTGCATAAATGGAGAAGTTTTTTCTCAGAAAAAAGCCGTCGGACAGGTCAAAACTGTTGTCATTGACGCTGGTCATGGCGGCGACAAACCCGGTGCCATAGGGCGAAAAAGTAAAGAAAAAAACATCACCCTGCAGCTGGCGTTAAAACTAGGGAAACTCATCGAGGACAACTACCCAGACGTACGCATTATCTACACCCGCACCACCGATGTGGATATCACACTGGCCGACCGTGCCCGCATTGCCAACCGGGCCAAGGCCGACCTCTTTCTTTCGATACACTGCAACTCGTGGACTAACAGCACACCCACAGGCGTGGAGACATATGTAATGGGTCTGTCGAAGAGCAAGGCCAATATGGAAGTGGCAAAGAAGGAGAACGCTGATATACTATTGGAGAAGGACTATAAGAACAACAGCGACTATCAAGGATTCGACCCCAACTCGCCCGAGAGCTATGTGATGTTTGCCATGTATCAAAACGCCTATATCGACAAGAGTCTTGATTTTGCGGGACTTATCCAAGACCAATATAAGGATAATATCAAAACCATCAACCGCGGTGTGAAACAGGCTGAGCTATTTGTCTTATATAAAACCGCCATGCCTGCCGTACTGACCGAGGTGGGCTTTATCAGCAATGCCGAGGAGGAAGAGTTTATGATGTCGGACGAGGGGCAGGCCACCATCGTGGTGAGTATCTTCAGGGCATTTGTGGCATACAAAAGCCAAACCGAAGGCACTAAGGCTCCCACGGATCTCAAGATTGAGCTCAAGGGATACAAGAGCCCCAAGAAAACAGAGATAAACCCACCTGTCAAGACACCAGAGCCCACAGCCGAAGCTTCTACACGTTCCGCTGGCGAGCCTGCCAAACAGAAAGAGGAACCCTCTATACCCTCGACGATGATACCCTCCACCGCACAGACCCATGTGGAGCCACCTCTGCCCATGGACGAGCCGGCCGAGGCAACTGCAAAGCCAGCTCCCACCCCCGCTCCTACACCTAAGAAAGCCGAATCCACCCATAACAACACACTCACTCCAAACGACGAGCCAGCCGGCAACGAGGTGGTATATAAGGTGCAATTTATGACCAGCACCCAACCCGTCAAGGCCGGTGACCGCGAGCTGAAAGGCATCACCAACTTAGATACTTACCGACAAAAGAACCTCATCTGCTACACCACTGGGCGTTTCTCCTCGGTGCGCGAGGCAGCCGAATGCCAAAAGGCCATACGTGAGAAAGGCTTTGCCGATGCCTTCGTAGTGGCCTTCCAAGGCTCCGAGCGCATCACCCTGCAACGTGCCAAAGAAATCAATGGGAAATAGTAATGTTTAAAAGGATTGAAAGTTTAAGAGTGTAGAAGGTACGCGAACCTATATACCCTCTAAGCAAAGCAACCCTCTCCAACCCTATAACATCACTTTATGATAGAAGTCAACAACATCACCAAAATCTACGATGGCCAACGAGCGCTGGACAATGTCAGCTTCACCGTCAAAGAAGGCGAAGTGGTAGGACTGCTAGGCCCTAATGGCGCAGGCAAGTCCACCCTAATGAAGATACTCACCTGCTATATCCCACCCACCGAGGGCGAAGCCACCATCTGCGGCCATAGTATTTATGACGACCCTGTAGCTGTCCGCCGGCAGATAGGCTACCTGCCTGAGCACAACCCACTGTACCTCGACATGTATGTGCGCGAGTTTCTCAACTTCTCAGCAGGCATCTACGGCATCAAGCACTGCCAAGAACGTGTAGAAGAAATGATTGATTTGGTGGGACTGACACCCGAATGCAACAAGCGCATCGCTCAGCTTTCCAAAGGCTATCGCCAACGTGTGGGACTCGCTCAAGCCCTCATACACGACCCAAAAGTGCTCATCCTCGATGAGCCCACCACCGGCCTAGACCCCAACCAGCTAGAGGAAATTCGTTCAGTCATCAAGAATGCCGGCAAGGACAAGGTGGTGCTCCTCTCAACCCACATCATGCAAGAAGTGGAAGCTATGTGCTCGCGCGCCATCATCATCAATCACGGCAAACTAGTATCCGACGACCACCTCCACAACATCACCTCTCAGCAACTGACTGAAAAATTCCATCAACTAACAATGAATAGTTAACCAATCGTCTGACAAGTCCGACAAGTCCGACAATAATAAAGTATAAGAAACAATATGACCCGCCAACAACTTATCAACCTCATTCATACCCGACGCTCGTTTCTCTGCGTTGGACTGGATGTGGACAAAAACAAAATGCCCGCCCACCTGCGCGAAGCACAAGACGGCGTGTTCCTTTTCAACAAGTCTATCATCGATGCCACCATCGACTACGCCGTAGCCTATAAATCCAACCTCGCTTTCTATGAGGCGATGGGCATAGAAGGGCTCTTGCAGCTCAAAAAGACCATGGACTACCTACACTCCTTGGACAAACCCGCCTTCACCATTGCCGATGCCAAACGTGGCGACATAGGCAACACCTCGCAACAATATGCCAAGGCATTTCTCGACCCCCAGGGCGAATTCAATTTCGATGCACTCACCATCGCACCCTATATGGGAGCCGACTCGGTACAACCCTTCACCGTCTACGATGGGAAGTGGGTCATCCTTCTAGCTCTCACCTCCAACAAAGGTGCCTTCGATTTCCAGTTCCTGCCAGTCGCTGGACAGAAGAAGCTCTTCGAACAGGTACTCGAAACCTCCCAACAATGGGGCACACCCGACAATATGATGTACGTTGTGGGAGCCACCAAGGCCGATATGCTCACACAGGTACGCGCCATCGCTCCCCACAACTTCCTCCTCGTCCCCGGGGTGGGTGCACAAGGGGGCAGCTTAGAAGAAGTGTGCCGCTATGGACTTACCAACGACTGCGGACTGCTAGTCAACTCTTCGCGCGGTATTATTTATGCTTCTAATGGTGAGGACTTTGCCGAACGGGCAGCCGAAGAAGCACACAAACTACAACAACAAATGTCTGCCACACTATGACCCAGCCAAACAGAGACGATAACTCTACGTCGCAAATCGATATAACAAGGCAAAAAGGCATTAAGACACTTCATGCCCTGCTCATCATCAGCTTCATCAATACTGGCATGTGGATACTTAGCCATCTCACACTTGGTTTCTTAGGCCCTGAGACTCGCACTACCATGATGGATGTATATCAGACACTTGCAGAAAAGAACGAGAATTACTCCGCCTTTGCCATCATGTGCGAAAAACTATTTGCCGTACCACAATGGTACTATCTCATCTGCGCACTACTTGATGCCGTCTCCTTTGGGGGAATGCTTCTTATGTGGCGCATACGTAAGAATGGTTTCCACTCATACACCTTGGCCAAACTGCTGCTCATGCTCATGCCTCTGCTCTTCCTCGACCGTTCCTACTTGGGAATCGGCGAGATGATGATGGCTGTTCTTTTTATCGTCTACTACTTCTTCCTGATGAGGTCGCTTGGAGCCTTCAGCAGCTCTGCCACCCCTAGCATTCCCTCCACACCAGAGGACTAACAGTGACAATATACCCTACCCAATTATTTTGGCAGAGGCACTACAGAACGCAGCACCTCTGCCTTTTATAACACTATTATATTGTTTCAGATTAACTTCAATTTTTGATTATCAGCTTCCGTACAGCTGTGCCCCACTCTCCTACCAGGCGAACAAAGTAAGCACCCGCTGGTAGTCCGTAGATGTCTAAGCTCGTCCGGCACTGCCCATCGCACTCTATGTCGCGCTCTATCACATTGCGACCCGTCAGGTCTGCCACAGTTACTCGCAGGGTACCGGCCATCCTGTCCGGAAGGCCGACGATATGCACCGTCGTAACTCCCTTTGCAGGATTAGGTTTCAGCGCAAACCGCATCTGCGACGACTCCTCCGCAATACCCAACTCGCTATGAGTTACAATATTGAGAAGAGCCGCATACTCTTCTGCCAACCAGTCTTCGGCACAGCGGGTACGCACATAAAAGTCGTAGGCCGTGGCAGGTATCAGACCAGTAACGGTAGTACTATTGGACGACACCGCCTGCTCAGTACCCGTGCCTAGGGCAAAACCAGCGGTTCCGTATTCAAGAATATATCCCTCTGCAATGGGCAACGCACGCCAAATAAGTGACACCGTAGTAGTGGTGACGCTGCTGGTATCCAGCCCTGTCGTCTTAGGGCAGGCTGCCGTGGAAAAACAGACTCTGTCGCTCCACTCTCCTGCTATCTGATGCTCGCTACCACAATAACGGCGAATGTATGCACAATACTCTGTACCCGGCAACAGCTCCTCAACGACAAAAGGTCTCTCCGTAAGCAGATAGCTCACATGCCTACTTCCTGGAGTCCATAGCTCCAATTGCCACTGTGTTTCCTCCTGTTCGGCATCCCAGTCGAACGTGGCAGAATTGTGTGATATGTCGAATACCCATAGAGAATCGGGTGGCGGACAAGTGAAGCTGTCGGTAGTGAACGCCACAGTCACCCAATCGCTATACCCTAGGCTGTCGGCATTGCAATTCTGTCGCAATGCCAGGCTGTAGGTAGTGGAAGGCTGCAGTCCTGTGAGCGTGTAGCTATTGCCCACCACATCGACAAGCCCCATCCCTGTGAAAGAGACCTGATACCGCTCGCCAGTGCCACTCCACACAACGGTGGCTGACTCATAGTCGGCTACTACAGAGTCAACCACCGGAGGCACACATAGCGGCAGGACACAGGTGTTGGTGTAAAGGCGGAGGTCTCCTACAATATAGTGCCCGTAGCTCATGTAAGTGGGATAGGTGTAGGAAAGAACACTATCAATGTCGAAGCGGCTGTCGCCATACATCACATAAGAGCGGTAGACAGTGTTGGTGACATCCGCATAGCGATAGTGCCCGGCATACTCTACCCGCTCACCACTGCCACCGTCCTCACGCACAACAGCAACGAGTAGGTTCTGGTGGCCGTCCCACATAAAGGCACGGTCGAAACTAATCATCTGCCATTCGTTGGTGGCATCATGATTGAAATTGGCCGAGTCGATCACCCTGACAAAGTGGTGTCCTGCATCCGGGATGATAGGATGGTCGGCAAAGGCCGTGTCCGGCACATTGGCCAAATAGACAGTGATATGATTCTGATGATTGCCCTTGATAAGGCTCTCCGGACGGAATGCCAACGCCGTAATGCCGCCCTCCAGCCCTGCCAAATGAGCCGAGTCGACGATAGTCTGAGTGTAGTTGTAGGGGGAGTTATTGGGACCTATGGGGCCTACGGGCGTGGTGTTGGCCCACATGCTGACGGTGTCGTAATTTGCACGAAACACAGCATTGCCACAGGGCTGGGTAGCGAAGATACCACTCACCCACTCTCCAGTGTCACCCTCGCCGCAGATGCTGCGTACATACACTTCACGACGGTCGAGGCTTACAAGACCTCCAATAGTGAAATGGTTAGTCGTGCTACTGTCAAGGGTGCCTGTGCCGAGGGCGAAGCCCACTGGGCCGTATTCCACCTCGTAGAGCGTGGCGCCATTACAATCCCAAGTGAGGGCAATGGCAGTGTCGCTGACTGGTACTGCAGGGTCTGGCCGTAAGTTGTGGATGATGCAGGTGTCGGGAACGCAACTCACTTGAAGTTCAAATCCCTCGTATGCCAACATCGCATTATTGATGTACACAGTAAGTGGACCCATAGTGGAGACGACAGGCCCAAAGGTGATTGGGAAATAACTGTTATATCCCGAAGTCCAAAGTACTGGTGCCGAAGTGCCTACCCCGTCGTAGACAGTGAGCATGGTCGAACCTCCGCAATGGCTGTAGCCGCTGATGCTCACCAGATGGCCAGGCATGTCGGGTTGTACGACTAGGGTTGAAGTCTGCCTGGCTGTGAAATTGCCATTGGGGCCGCCATCGTCATAGAGGTTCACTCCACACATTGTCAACGTGTCATGACGGTTGGCACGCATGTTCCATCCGCCTGGCACCACCTGCATGGGGCCCTCCCACCCCGAGGTGTCACCCTTGGGGCATATAGCTGCCACCCATACATAATAGGGCTGTTCAGCCACCAACCCCCCAAAAGTATAGGAAGGACTAGCCACGGACACGCTCCCAGCCACAGGAGTGGCGGCTGCAATAGTATCGATATAGGTCACCCACCTAGTGCCACTGTCGGCAGCATCCCAGCCTACCGTCACCGAGGTGGAGGTCAAGCCCCAGACCGCTATCCCCGTCACATTGGCACAGGGGGGTGCTATATCTACCACAACATCATCGATAAGCGTGCACCACCCATCACCCGAAACACTAGAAATAGGACGCAGAGCCATATAGCTTCCGCTGCCAGAAAAAGCAGCAAAGGGAATATCGTAGCGGTGCCACTCGTCGGTAGCTATAAGCACTGTATCAACCACCTGGAATGTAGAGTCAACCTCCGGGTCACTCATCACCCCCACCTCCAGCCGAGCGTTGTCCTGGGGATTGTAGTAGAAATTGTTTCTGGCCCAGAAGGTCAGTTGTAGGGTATGCATAGGATGCAGGGCAGTATTGATGCCAGGTAGCACGGCCAACTGAGTCAACGAAGAGGGTTCATAAGTCGACCAGTTGCACCTTGCCACTTGCAATCCCGAATGGGCAGAGCTGGTGCCCGAGGGTCTGACTATCTGCCCGGCACGACCGCGCCAACAAGGCACCGCCGTCAGTGCTATATAGTCGGCACAATTGTCGAAGTTCTCCACATAAGGCAGCGTGTCTATCAGACTGCAAAAGGTGCGAAACCGCAGCATCGGCGACCAGTGGGTGGTGAAACTGCCGCACTCAGGTCGCACATACACATCGTATTGAGTGTAGGGCAGCAGCCCCGTCAGCAGCAAACTGTCGGTGCGCACGTTAGTGACCATGTTGGAAGAGTCGGGCGTAAAGCCCGCAGGCCCATAAGCCACATCGTAATAGACCGCCCCAACAGTGTCGACCCATCGCACCAGTGCTGCCGTGTCGGCCACCCAGTCAACCATGGCTTGCCCCAAAGCCTCGCAAGGCACTATGTGGCTCACCTCAATGTCGTCGATATACGACCAGGGGTTATTGGGGCTACTGGACACAATGGCCAGCCGTCCCGACGACCGTGGGTAGCTGCTGGTGCGTACTGACACAGGTTCCCACGACGTTGTTCTCGGCACCACCACTGTGTCCAACGGATAGAAGGTAGAGAGGTCGAGGGGGTCGCTCACCATGCCCACGTATAGCGAGGCCGAAGAGGTGTTTTTGGTCACCCAAAAGTAGAGTTCCAAGCTGTCGGGTGCCGCATCGAAAACAGGTAGCACCACAGCCCCGCCATTCATCTTCAAAGAGTGCGTCCCAGTATGATGATAGCTCGAATTAACCGCAGGCCTGTCTCCTGCCGTGCCGGGCGTGGCATGCCAGCAGCCGGGCAGACTCCATGTGCTTTCGAAGTTCTCTGCGTAAGGCAGTGCCGCAGGCATACAGTTGGTCAGCACACGCTTCAACACCGTGGTGAACGTGTCGGCACAATAGGCCGTCAGGCGGAAAGTATAGTTGCAGTTGGGTGCGAGCCCTGCCATGGTGTATGTCGTGTCGCCCCACACCAAGCCGCTGGTGCGCCATGCGGTATCGCCGTCGGTAATACAATCCACCCTCCACAAGGTGTCCTGAAAACCAGGACTCCAGCGCACTTTCACTGCCGTGGCGCCCAGCGAATCCACCCACACGGTGGGCGCCGGACAGGTGGCCACGGGCAAAGGGACAGACTGCGTATGCAGCCGCATAATATTGCGCGACGGATTGGCTGTCGAGGTGGTGGTGGGAGTGATGCCCGCCAAGCGAGTGTTGGTATACCTAGATTCCAGCACACCCCGCTGTGCAAGATAGAAATTGCCTCCACTCCAGCCCGAAGGGCAGTCCACGGCTATAATCAGATTGCCAAGACCATTGTAGTAGAAAGCCGTATCGAAATCGTAGTGGTTCCACCCTGTGGTACATACCAGCGAGTCCACAGCCACCATCTGGAACATAGGGCCGAACCCCACCAGGCCGCCCCCCATATTCGAGACGTAGGTATTGGCCAGATAAATGGTGCATCCCGGACACCCTGTGCTGCTAGGCGTGCCACAATAGAGGTCGATTCCCGTAATCATCGCAGCCCCATTCAATTCGTCCTTCTGTATCAGCTGCTGAGTATAGCTGGATGGGAGGTACATACACGGCAGGCGGAAGTTACCCGTAGATAGAAACATGTTGGTTGTGTCGCCAATAGCGACGACAGTTGTTATCGGAGTTTGAGCCACAGCTCCCCACGACAGCAACATCGCCAATCCGAGCATCAATAATGCCATTCTTTTTTTCAAATCATTGGTTTTCATAATATATGATATTATATTTTTGATTCAATCCATCTTTTTAGAAACAACTATATAATGCCTGCAATTCAATTTGTTAAGCCATGCAACACATCTTGATTAATCAAACTCACTTTTCATACCATTTACAAGTCGCATCAAGGTCGTTATACCACCAACCTCCTTCACTCCAAGCCAACCTGTAATCTCAACACCGCCATTCGGCTCTGCATATATATCTGTCAAAAGAGCCAATATCGTCACCCCTTCCATCATTTTTTAACATCATTTAATAAAAATAACAAAGAAATGACATGCCCACACAATAATCAAATCCATCCAGCCGTTATTATAAAAAATAAGAGTATAAAGTTTGTCAAGTAAATATCAGGCATGCATTCCGAGTCGTTTATAGCCATACGCTTTTGTCTCCCTTTACACGGCCCTTAGTCGGGTTTTAGTGTTGGTTGCACTTTGCCCAGCTGCTGCCTTCGCCCTTCCTTCGCTTCTGAAAGCGAAGGCACGACGAAGATACGACAAAGGCATGGCGTGCAATTAAAGAGAACGCTCTCGGCCGTCTGATATAATTATACCGAAAAAGGCAAAAATTAGGGTGCCACTTTTAGAAAAAAAAACGGCACCATGTGGGACATGATGACGATGACAATGACAATGGGGTTGGATGCACATGTTACCTTTCGATGGGATGAATTAAAGCACTTAGGGTCGCCAGTCGTTTTCTCCCCTCGGCATACAAGCAAGCCTGGCAGCGCTCGGCTTAACGAAAACGATGGTCACTTTCTGAATTTATATTGCTAATAAGTCAAAATGTTCAATATACACATTCTCTAATTCTCAAACCCTTGATAAACAGTAAACCCTATAATTAAATCACCTGATAATTAATAGAACTTCAAGACAATAAAAATCACTATGAAAAGATTACCATTCCTCCTAGTCTTCGCCACTTTATTATTGGCAATCGATGGGTGCAATCGTGGTGAAAAAGAATTCTCTACCACCACCTTGGAAGGCTCACGCTGCATGCTCCTCACCGCTCCAGACGAGTCTTGGCCCGACATCGACAAGTTGGGACTAAGAAACAGCTACACACTGGTATGGCCCGATAAAGGCGTACTCACCCCCGAGGCAGAACAGGAACTGCTGCTACGCTACTTTGGCGATAGCACCGCCACCTCCTTCGAGCAAGCCGCCGACCGCTGGCTCAACACCTCATGGCTTTACGAGGAGGATATGCCCTCCCTGAAGAAACTAACGGTGGACAGCATTCCCGATGGGATGCCCTACAACTATGGCGAACTACGGAGCGAATATTCTGCCCTCGGCAATATCGGCACCTTCAGCATCTTTGAAGAGTGCTCCGCCTATCTTGCCGCCCACGGCATGTATTTTGCCCAGTACTTGAATATCGACCTCGACACCCGTCAGGTTATCCACCTCAACGACCTCGTGGACACCGCACAGCTTGGCGAGGTGATTGTCCGCGCAGTGGAAGACTTGACCGTGAACAAAGAGGTGCTCGACTGCCTCTTCGATGACTACCAACAGACAGGCCGCTTGCCCGTGCCGCAGGACTTCCTTATCGACAGCACCCGCAGCACCATCACCCTCGTCTATCAGCTCTACGAGATAGCCCCCTATGCCTGTGGTATTCAAAACATCGTACTGCCCATCTTCTGGCTATCAAAGCACATACCCCTCACCCCCTACGCCAAAGAACTCTTCGGCGAGGGCTGCTCGCTGTGAACTATAAAGTAAGAGGTAAGAACCATGAAGTGTAACGGCTACTGCCCCACTTCTTAGTTCTTACCTCTTACTTCTTACCTCAGTTAGTATTCCATCTTGGGCTCTAGCTCTTTGGCTTGCGCGACCATCTTCTCGACCTCCTTCACCGCGGGCACTCGGCGCACAAGGTTCTTCTGAGCATTCACCTCCTCCATCTTGGCTTGGAGGTTGGCTGGCACACGGTTGCGGAGCTCTTTGATAGTGTCAACGCCAGCCGCCTCAAGCAATTCGGCAAACTGGCCGGCCACCCCCTTGATGCGGAAGAGGTCGGCATGGTTGGTCCAGCGCAAAATGAGACTGTCGCTAATGCCCGTGGCCTCAGCCATCTTTCTGCGACCCGCACGGGTGGCGCATCTCTCTAAAAGATTGTCGGTGGTAATCACGCCCACCTCGTTCAGCTTGGCGACATAAACATCGCCAATGCCTTCAATGTCAATAATCTTATAAGCCATAATGAAAATGATTAATGGGTTTAATGCGATAACGCTCTTTTGCCCTTTTTATTGCCTATTCTCGTAGAAAATATCGTAATTGGCATGAGGCCTTATCTCTGCTCTGCTACGATATATGTCTTGTATATAGGAGTCACTGGCGGTTGCCAACCCTCGATAGTCTTCTGAACCGACTTGCTCTCCTCATGCGTTTGGGCAACAATACCAATCGTCAGATTGTCCGGCTCCTCCATCATATCCCTGCCCATGACAATATCGTTATGTGGAAAACACTCCTTTGCCTTCTGCCTTGCCTCTGTCAGCCAACGCTCTATCTCCATCACACGCCTGCCCGCCTTGGAAGCCAACCATTTCCTATCGTCCTTAATCTCCCTCAACTCTGCCATGCAATCTGAATACAACGCAGTATCCATCTTTCCTCTATTAGCATCAAGTATCTGTGCAACCTCCTCACAATCTTTTCTTGTGGTCAATTCCCTGTCCATCAACTCTATCCCTAACACCAACAAACCCTCAAGAAGTGCATCCGACAGCCTTGGGTTGAACATCCGTTCAACATCCCACAGGATAAGGCTATCCTTCAACCCTTGCAGAAACTGTTCCTTGTCTATCGGCTTCATTTCTAATTATCCTTCACATGGCACATCGCCAAATACTGCTCTGCCAGCTCACGGGTGGCATCGTCAGGTTCGCGGTCAAGCACATACTTCAGTTCTTCTTCTGCCTCGCTTACGCGGTCAAGATTAAGGTAGTATGCGGCGCGATTGACGTATGCTAGCAAGAAGTCGGGGTCTGCCTCGATTGCCTTCTCTATATCAGCCATCGCCTGCTCATGGCGGCCCAACATACCGTAGGCACTTCCTCGGCTGCAAAAAGCCTGCGCGTAGTCGGGATTAAGCTCTATCGCCCTGTCGAAATCGGGAATTGCCTGCTCATACTCTCCCTGCTTATAGCGCAGATAGCCGCGATTGTTATATGCCTCCGCCCGTTGGGGACACAGCCTTATTGCCTGCTCAAAGTCCGCCAACGCCCGCTCCATATCGCCCAACGCATCGTAGGCAATGCCGCGGTTCAAATACACAATACCGTCTCGTGGATTCAACGCCAACGACTCGCTGAAAAGCTCCACCTGCCGCTCCGGGTGTTCATCATCCCAATAGGCCTCATAAAACAAATTCTCCGCCTCCTCCTCCGCCCGTTTCTTTGCCCCATACCTTACTCCCCGCGTCTCAAACCGCAGCGACCCGATAGTGACAACCCACCTCCTCGGCGACTTCTGTTTCTCTCGATGGAATTTCATAATATAAACCTGTATTTATATAAATCGCCATGTATATTTACCAATCATTTCTATTCTAACTAACAACACTTTACGAAACAACCATATCCTTCATTCTACCATAATATAGTAAAACCTTACAAAGCATCTACCAACACAAAATCACACATCCATTCGATAGTGGTATAAGCCGTGACTCGCTTTTGTTTTACTTACTCCGTACTATGTTCAGGAACTCGTTGAGCGTCCTCACGTCAACCTTCGGGAAGTCATACTGCTGGAGTTCACTGAAGTGGCGGTCATTGCTGACAATATAGGTGGCACCAGCCGTAATGGCGCAATCTACAAACTTATTGTCATCGGGATCAGCCGTGATGAGATTGAAACGATAGGCAGGTGTGACCCGTTCGACATTCGGAGCATTAGAGGTGGTCTCAATAACAAGCGATGTAAATTCCCGGTCTTCGGTCATACGTATTAGAATCTCTTCGTATTCAAGTAGTATCTCAGTGCTTACACACAGTGTATAACGTCCCTGACGGAAGGCTTGCCAGATATCATGACCGAACGATCCTGGCACAAGGATGGGGATAAGGCAGTTAGTGTCGAGGACTATCTTCATCAGTGGCACTATTTATATGTTGTGCGGAAATGCCCCTCGGCCATAGCATCTAGCGTCTCCTGCGTCCAGCCTTTCTCCTCACTGATTTCAGCGGCCCGCTTCTCTACCTTCTTGAAGTAATAGTCCGACAAAACCCGTTTCACCTCCTCTAGTTCCTGCTCAGATTCCATTTTCGAGAACAGATTGAGAAGATAAAGTTGGATGGGGTTGAATACAGTCGTCCCTGTTCCTGTTGCTTCCATATTGCGTGATTGTTTATGTGTTCAACATTTTGCTATTATAACGGAACTGAAGCTGTTTTATTGCGCAAGCGACTGATTTCTTTGAGTCGCCTTAATACAACCAAACCCCACCAATTACTTTAACCTTGATATGACAGTCCTTCTAATGACTCTAATTGCACTATTTCCTTCTCATGCTTCTAGTTCGCGTAGCAGGTCAGTCAGAATATACTCGTCACTTTGCAGCTGGAGTCCACTGTCGGGATTGATAAGCAGGGCGTAGGTATGAGAATTGTAAAGGAAGTCTAGCGCACGCTCAATGTCAATGCCGAGGCGGTCAGTAAGCAAAGCGACTATTCGACCTTCTTTGCGCCAGAGGGTTTGGTCTCTCATTGTTGGACTCCTTTCTCCACAGGCTCGATGGCAATAAAACGCAGACAGTTGTCAACAATAGCCTGACGACTGATGCACATTTGGTGTGTCGGTTTAGCAAAACGGAGTTGGCCGATAGCTTGCTCGGCGGTAATTCGACCGGCATAGTAGTCCTCGACAGTGTCAATAACTTGGTCGTTGGCAACACCACCTTCTATGATGGCGTAGCTTCCCCATGGTTCCTCGCCTCGACGACTACTAACAATGAAGTCTAGCCACTCTTTGTCGTAGTTCTCAAGTCGAAGACGACACACATCAGATGGTAAGTCTGCTTCATTAAACTCATATCTAGTAATCAACGGTGTATCAACGGCACGGATAACGCAAACACGCTTTGCCCAACGCTCTGCTTGCTCACGAATACTTGTCACATAAAATCCAGGGCCGAAGTCGAGTTCACGGCGACCAACACCAGTAAGTGGGGATGGTACACCGACGTATGAACCGTGATAGAGCGTTATCATTGCTGACCTCCTTCCTTTGCATCCCAGTTCTTAAGGGCCTCCTGCACGTTCCACACCACGCCGTCTATGCTCTCGGCATGCAGCGTGTCGTAGCAGTCTATCAGCAAACGCCGCACCAAGCCATGTTGCTTAAGCCGATTGTGCAATTCGGTAGCTGTAATGCCCATACGCTGTGCAGTGGCTCCAATAGCCAGCGTGATAAACTGAGTTTGCTGTATAGACGTTGTTGACATCTCTTCTTTTAGTTTGCCATCATTTTTAATCTCCTTTTTTAACGCTAATACTCCGAAATTATTGCCTTCCCTACAAACAAAATCTATGTACAAACCTTTTTATTGGTCCGACAAATCCGTATGCAGAAGCGATTTCATATAAGAAGCTGAATCCCTATACTCGTTCCCTATATGCTTCGACAAATCAAATCCTTGAATCTTATATCGTGCGATAATGTCATCAACCCACCGCCCCACTCGGTGTTGGTAGCCGTCAATATAATTGATGGGATTCTTCGGCCATACTGGGAAAGAGGCATAATCGGTCAACACATTCATCATGGCATAGGCATTATCTCCCATCTCGTTGAAATATTCATCTCCCAATCTGGTTATTTGTTCAACCTTGCGCTTCAGCCCTTCTTTCTGTATAGGATTAACATGTTCTTTGTCCACTTTAATATCGAAGACCCCGCAGAATATTTCCAGTATCGACGATGGTAACACCTGAATGTTTCTCAATTCCTCCATCTTCTGCTCAAAACTTCTCCACAGCGAACCGGCAGTTCCTATCTTGTCCTTTGTCATTGCTACCAATGTATCCATTTCTCTGAAGGTGACTGTCCTATTGTGGGTCACGGAAAAGGTGACACCATTATATCCAAATATCACCCCATTCTTACAAATCCAGCGGCAAAAACCTATCTCATATTTGAGAGCCAATGCCTTGTTATAACTATTTGAGATACGTACAAATGGTGTCCAACTCTCTCTTACGTTCCCAAATAGATTATTGAAATTGTTGGGAATGATTAGGTCTATACGACATGAAGCCATTGATTTTGGCATATAAATATTGTAGCACATGAAGTCATTAAGCGTTTTGCCTTCAAAGATTTCCTTCACTACATAACCCGCCAAATCATAAGCCTCTTTGTTACGGACAAGTTGGTAATGCTCAGACACAACCGACAGTGGTCTGCCGGTATCTCTTTCCACAATGGTCTTGTATCCAGGTATTCTTTTTCGTTCAGCGGAATAAATCGGCTGTTCTTCCACAGGGAAAAACGCCTCATTCAAATCGTGATATACTTCTTTTCTTGTAACCATTTTTTTCCTTTCGTTGTTTGTTCTTGAATATTACCTTCATAATGTCCTTGTACCAGTCCGTTTTCACTGCAAAAGTACAACTAATCTCCTTTACCTTCCGAATTCTGCAAGGCTTACAAAAAAAACATCTACTGTGGAGCTGTTACTTGTGATGATAAAAGTTACAATATTAGAAATTATGTTTGGCTTATAGCCTGCAAGGGGTTGGTGAGCATCTTGTCGAAATCTACAATAGTAGAAATTATGTTTGGCTTATAGCCTCGAAAGCAATTGCAATGTTTCACGTATCTACAATAGTAGAAATTATGTTTGGCTTATAGCCTCTATGCCTAAGAACTCGGCTGCTTTCAAATCTACAATAGTAGAAATTATGTTTGGCTTATAGCCCTCTGGGTCGAGGCCGTCGAAGTCCATCTATCTACAATAGTAGAAATTATGTTTGGCTTATAGCTAGACACGCGCGGGACTTGTTTGTGTTTATCTACAATAGTAGAAATTATGTTTGGCTTATAGCTCATATATTCTTCGTAGTCTTCCCCTTTATCTACAATAGTAGAAATTATGTTTGGCTTATAGCTGTGAGTGTGACCGTGTGACCGTGAGCCTCCATCTACAATAGTAGAAATTATGTTTGGCTTATAGCTTCGATGATTTGTACTTGAAATACCGCAAATCTACAATAGTAGAAATTATGTTTGGCTTATAGCTCTGCGTGGCATCCTCGTTATATCTGCGGCATCTACAATAGTAGAAATTATGTTTGGCTTATAGCTCGAGGAATCTAACACCGTATCTGCTAATCTATCTACAATAGTAGAAATTATGTTTGGCTTATAGCGAGGAATCTAACACCGTATCTGCTAACTTATCTACAATAGTAGAAATTATGTTTGGCTTATAGCTCAACCCGCGTACAAGCCACAAGCAGCACATCTACAATAGTAGAAATTATGTTTGGCTTATAGCTGGAGGAATAGAAATGTCATCAACATTAATCTACAATAGTAGAAATTATGTTTGGCTTATAGCTAACACAACAGAGAATAAAAGACTATATATCTACAATAGTAGAAATTATGTTTGGCTTATAGCTCTAACAATTTGCAAAGATACTACTTTTTTTCTAAACCACAATTATTTACACACTATTTCAAAGAACAAAAATGGTACTGGTTCACCCCACCTTAAATCCAATGGCACATTGAAAATATGATTATCAACACTTTATCCATTCGACATTTTTTGTTTAAACCAAGGTTTGCTAAAAGTATACTATCTCTTGGTCTCTATGTATAGCATTCCCGAATTTCCTAATTTTTGCATTCCCAATATCAAAAATAACCACACTGTCAGCTCCGGAAAAAAATTTTGAAAAGACATTCTCAATCTTTACGATAATATTGTCTATAACGCGCGAAGTATTGTTTACCTCGTATACTGAGAACTGTAATCTAATCGCCCCGTTTTTTGTGAGCATCTTTGAGAAACGATTTCTCAGTTTATCATCTGCTATATCGTAACTTATTATCATCATTGGAGCCCGAATCTTGGATAAACACACGCATCCCTTTGCCTCATAAAACACCTATAATAGGATTGAATGAATTTGAATACTTCAGATTTATAGGGAATTAATGCATCAAAGAACACCTTGCAATAATCGGAGTTCTTTTGGACCTTGAGTTTATACTCACCTTTTATCACATCGAAATCTTTCTCCGAGAACTGTTTCCTATTAAACGCCGTTCTGACAGCTCGGTCGACGATGCACCTGAAAGGCTCCATCAGGTCACAAACCAACGACTTCCGTTTGAACCACAACCGATGATAAACCCCAACGTATGGATCGAAGCCAAACATACGCACAAAACATTCAATATAATTGAACAGGATGGTGTATCCTATATCTAGTGTCGCATTGATTGCATCGCATTTTATGCGCGGCTTTCTTGCCCCCCAGGCCATGTCTTGGAAGAAAGCCTCAAAAAAGTACTTTGACGCTAATCCCTCAATACCCATCAAACCATTGTATTGGTCAATAACTACAAGTTTTTGAAGACATTTCCTGCAAAACTCGACTGCCGATAGGGTCAATTCATCTGTCTTTCGGGTCTTCTGAAGAGCCACAATTTGATTGTTGATTTTGTTCTCAACAAGCATTTTGGCAATAGAAATATCCTCTTTGGAGAACAAATATTGTCTCTGCCGAAGCAGATAATTCGCCTCTGCAGCATTAGCCCAATAAAACACCGGCCGGAAGCTTTGGTTAACAACGATAAGCGCAACATTGAACTTCTTGCACTTGTCAATCAGCGGTGTGGTTATTCGTATGTGTCCAATGATAAACAATGCAAGAATCTTTTGAAAAGGCAATTTCGTCAACGTTTTTGACTCTTCAGTATCTTCAAGCAGCAATTCGCCATTGCTCACCCGCAAATCCCTGTCATGAATGCAGTTGATAACATAAATTGACCTGTATTCAATATCCTTGTTAGTAAACATTGTTGTCTTCGGTTTTGTCACAAAGGTTGCAATAGATGCAATGGCGGCATTTGTTGGGATTAGCCACAAAGGGGGCTGACGGGTCGTATTCCTTGAATGATTGTATGAAACACATCAGTTCATGCTTGTTTTCAGCTGTTGGCAGGCTTATCGGGATTGTCTTGTTCGTTGATATTTCATAGAAAGCGATTTTATCCACCTCATAGCCCATTTCAACCATGCAAAAGTACTGTGCCCACAGCTGATATATCTGCCCTTGATAGATTTGCTTGAGTTGGTATTTTCGCTCAATCAGCTGCTTCTCCTTTTTCCGATAGACATCAATCTTGCCCATCACCCCCAGTTGTTCTGACATCACAGGCAATGCGAGGATTTCTTCTTTTCTATTGCTTGATGTCTTGGAATCGACAGGCTCATGCGCTAATTTCCCTTTGGTTTGAGGTGCGGCATGGTACAACCCTTCGTCCGTTTCCATATACACATTGTGTAGGTATATGGAATACGGACAAAAGATGAAATCATTGAGAGTGGATATAGAGATGTTGTCTTCCATTAGTCACTCAAGTAGGGCTTTGTTTGAGCAAACTGAAGCCACTCTTTATTAGAGATGTCCAACGAAATCTTTTCGTTCTCTGCCGTTTCTTGTATCTTCCGAATCACCCACAAGCCTTTCCGAGCGATGTTATATGCTCCGTTAGCATCTGCATTGTTAGGCAATGTTTCAATGTTTTCGCGGCTGTCAAAGAAATGGCCTTTTTCATCTTCAACAGGCGATAACAGATAATCCTCTTCCGAGTTGGTTCTGCTGTTACGCATTTGGAGTAACAACTTCATCAGTCCCAACAGTTCTCTGAAGAATTGGGCATCTGATTGCGCAAATATTTCTTCTTTAATATTCCCATGTATTTCGATACCATATCTGCCAAAGAGTTGTTTGAACTCTTCTGTCAGCACAATCTTTTCATCATCCCATTGGTTATTCTTCTGCGGATTACGGAATGTTCGGATGCGCTCTCCGTAAGTACATAAAGTCCATCCTGTTCGAGTTCCCTCTGCTTTAGTAGTGAAGTCATTGTAGTCGAACTTAAATTCAAACCAACCTTTCTCTGCATTGAAGCTGATACGCTGGAACTTTGAAAAAAACAAGCGGGCTTTCTCTCGCGTGTCATATTGAGTGTCAAACAAGTTAACAAAACCTGTTACAGGGTCTATCTTGCTAGTGTTCCATGCTGGGATATAGAATAGACAACCACATTGCTTTCCTAACTTTCGGAAACTCTCAAACTTGTTTGTGAGTTGGAGTGGATGGAGGAGACCTCCCACGGAGGATGGGTCGCGTTCCTTGTCAATGTAGCAGTTGAGTTTGTCAATCAACAACTTCTCGAATTTCTCATAGACTTGTCGCTCAATCTTTTGACGTCCTCTCATGAATCCCATGTTAAGATCTTCGAGAACTACAATAGCGTTATATTCAACCATCATCTTCGAAATGATGTGAACCACCTGACTTAGATATCCTTCTTTCAGTTCCTTGATAGTTTCAATCGTGTCCCAACTACGACGGGCATCCGTGCGTTCTCCTTCGCGTTTGGCAAGCAAATCATGGTAGTTAGTCTTGTGGGTAACACCCTTATATTCATTAATAATGTCGTTAAGGGTCATTTGCTTGACGATATTACCCTTTAAGTCAATCAGCGAGAGATAAAGTAAATGGCGTTCTCCTCGGTCAATACCTATAATGTGCGTGAAACCTCCACTACGAATAGTGTCTTGTACATTCGAATTGATGTTTTTTTGTCCCTTAGCTTTGAAGCCAATAGTAATTGGCACATGGAATTGGAACTTATCAACCGTATATCGACGATCTTTGATAATGTCGTATTCAAAAGTGCTGGTACGTTTCTCATTGAGTTCGTTCTTGTTGGCTATAGGGCATTGCGCCTGATGGATGATGCGGTTCTCCGGCTTGATACTGGCCTTGCGGTAGAATACTTCTGCCCCTTGTCCATTCAACATGTAGACGACATCTGAAAGATTGCGCTTATCGAAGAGCATACGCCAATATAAGGTATGGAGATTGGGAGTTCCTTTGCTGTATTCAGAGAAATCCTTGTTCCAAATGCGGAAGAGGAACATCTTGCCATCCTCGACCAACTGATCAACTTGTTTTCTAGATATTGGTGTGAAGAACAGTTGATATGCCTGCGCATTAATATGCTCAGTGAAGTCGGGGAAAGAGGTATATTCATGGGGGTCTTTAAAATGAAAAACAAAATCAGAATAATACTCTTTTACCAGTGGAATATAATATGCTATGAATGTTGCTAAATCTTCTTTGTTAAAGGTTGCACTTGTTTTTAGATAAGATTGTTTCTGCCGAATGGCATTGATGTGGGCTGGAAGGTATTCGTTTTTGGAGTTCTCCAATCTCAGATTCTGCCCTACAAACTCACCAGATGTTTCTTTGCGCCCATTTACTTTACGAGTTACTCCATTTATGACCATTAAGTTCTGGACATTTTTGCCCATATCCCCACCCTGACGGTAATTCATAAATTCAATACTATCAGAAGTCGAGTCTATGTCAAGAGATAAGTTATTTAAGCAATTTCGATAATTAGAGTCAAGTATGCCTAAATAATAATAACCTCTCTTGTCGCGGAAAATGGCAGCACTGCTTGTTTGAGGGATAGCCATATTTTTCAGCAATGTTGGAGAATCAAAATTAAGCTTTATCTTCTCTGTACTATAGGGCTTTCGTGTCAACCAATTACGAACCTTATCATACAAAGATGTCACAGTATCCAATTCCTCCCAAATCAGTTGGAACATACCATAGAACAATTCGTCCTTCTCGTTTTCCTCACCACTACCAAGCAATGGTTTGATAAAATGCTGAAGATTCTTGAATGCATCTAGCAATGCTTTAATTTTTGCTACTGCTGGTTTGTTCTGAGACAATGCATCACCTGTATCTTTCATTTGTAGGATGGCTCGTGCATCCTCATAGGCATTCTCTATTTGGGCAAACAGATTCTCCTTCTGGGTTGCCTCAGTGTTTACTGCACCTAATGACATAAAGTAATCTTCAATGTATCGAGGCTTACTATCTTCCATAACTGGCTGAGGCAACTTGTTCAGTGCAGCAATGCTAAAACTCTTCTGGGTTTTGAATATCTTGGAGACTCTACTCTCAAAATCCTCATCACTTTCCTTCTTTTTCTTAGGAGTGATGACTCTCAGTTCATCCTTTATACCATTAGTGAATACGTCATATCGACTGAAAAGATGTTGAGAGATATCAGTTAGTGAGAGGTCATTTGTGATATTAATCTGTTCAAGGTTATAGTCCTTAATATGAGAAAGGATAGAACGCAATGATTCATTCTCTTCACCCATCAACATGTCATGCAGATGACAATAGGACTCATTAATGGCTGAAAGCATTTTCTCATCAGAATCAAACCCCTCTGCCATCCAAGACAACTTTTCGCGATCACTGAGTATCTGTTTATAAAGAGGGACAAGGAAAGGCAGACGCTGGCTCTTATCTTTTTGTTGTTGATTGTAGAGGTTCACGTATTCATTGATTCCCTTAATCTCCGTACCATCCGCTAGAATCTTTTTCCCAATTATGTAGTTGTATACCTCAATGTGAGGCTGAGTCAGAGTTTCTGAGAAGTAATCCAATTGGAAGATTTCCTTTATGCTGCTTACATTCAGGTATTCTTTCCAACCCTCATAGATGTCTGCAAAATGTTCTGCTACTGAAGTCTCTGCAATTTTGGCAAAAGCTTTCATGTTGTCCATAAACTTCGGTAGGTTCTGATGAATAAGCCTATACGCAATCGCTGTGGATTTCTCTTCATCAGTATACATATTCAGCCGATTTTGGTGAAAGCCTGTAAAATAAGTGGTAAAATCCGCAAACTGTCTTACTAATTCCTTGTCTTCTTCATTTTCGAGAAATTCAATCAAGTCCTCCCGTATAAGTTCTTTCTTGTCAATACGTTTATATGCAGGACTATTATCTGTCAACCGCTTAGCGATGATACTACGTAAATTGTCCTTAACCATTGTAAAATTAACCTCTTGCTCGGCATTGCGCTTGGTCAACGTATATAGTTCTTGGTATTCTTCGAGAGAGTCAAGACGTCCTTCGCTTTTTAAAGGAAGTCTGAGACTCCAAAGCCGATTCTTGATATACCATTTATGATACTCATCAATGAATCTTTTGACTATTTTATAGTCTTCTGCACGTTGACTATCTCTTTTAAGGATTCCGCTTTTTTCAATATTCTCTTGCGTCTTTCCAATAGGTTTCAACTCAAAGCGCAAGGTCTTTGACAAGGAGTATAATCCGGTGAATTGTTCAATGGTGTCCATCTTTCAAAAATAATGAGGTTATTCAATTTTATTAGTGTGCAAAGATACTAAATCTTTCTGAAACAACAAAAAAATGTCAACTGCTGAATTCATTCATTGTTTATTTCTATTTGCAAAATTACTAAAACAATCTATTACTTCCCGATTTCTGCAAGGCTTTCAAAAAAAAGTCGTATTTTTGCACTTTCAAATAACACACCACTATATGACAGACGAAGAATTGGTTGGACTGAAAAAATACCAATATATACGCATCAAGAAAGACAACCCTATACTGAAAGGATTGTTGGAGAATAGAAAGGTCGCCATCTACTTTGAGCGTGCCTACAACGATGATATGAATCGATTCCTCAATAGGGAATATGACATTCTACTCGACCGCCTTAACGATCACAATATCGCTTTTATCTATGCTCCCCTGTGGTTGAAGGATCTCGATGAGTCTATCAAGTTCAATATTCCCAATAGTACCCTAAAATCACTGGGCATCAAAATTGGCGTCAAGGATTTCTACAAGATAATCGATGACAGCCTCGTCACGAAACCAGTTCTCAATCTACCGATGATTCTCGTGTCCGACCCTGAGAATGAAGCCGATTATTCCACTGACAAACTGGGTGACGATAAGATGGGACTGTACTGCTATTACATTGAGGATGGGATGGACCTCTTGAATCGTTATCGTCCAACCGAATATCCTTGCATCTTTGATCATCCGAGCCCTATACGATACCATAAAGCAGATACAGTTGAAGAAGAGGGCATATTATTCCGTGATGGTGACGATGTAGAACCAGACATTGCTCCCCAAGACCGTGCCGACTGGGGCGACATCGAGACTTTGTCATACGAGATTCAATATCGCATCCAACGTCTTTATGACATGGGGCTGAACGAATCCTTCATCCGTCAAATCATTACACTCCCCGAGGCAAAGCTCAGCCCTCTTACCATCACCGACGACTTCCGTATCATTCTGCCAGACTATAACAACATGGAGATAGTGATGCATCCACAGTCGAAGACATTGTATTTCTTCTACCTGCGCCACACCGAAGGCGTACTCTTCAAGCACCTGCGCGACCATCACGAAGAACTCTACAACCTCTACAGCCTTCTCTCTCCTCGCGAAAACCTCGACAAGATGAACCAGAGCATCGACGACCTTGTGGACAGCACCAAAAATACTATCAACGTTGTCTGTAGCCGCATTAAGTCCACTTTCGCCTCCAAATTCCAAGACATGCTTGCCTGTCAGTATTACATCAAAGGTGCAGCTGGAACCCCCAAACGCATCACACTCAACCGCTCTCTAGTGAAGGACGTGTCCAACTTGATTATGCAACATTAGTAATAGGCTAAGAGTCCGCAGGGAAAGACTAGTCCGACACCACGCTCCGAAGCATCTGCAAATACTCCATGACATACCCGTAACGACGGCTGGAAACAAGCCTGTCCTTCATCTTCATTGGTGGACTGTTAACAGGCTATATATTGGCGTATAGGTCATTTTGCAGGATGATTTTTTGTACTTGTTGTCAATAGGTCAAATTGCAGGATGGCCATTTCAAAAAAAATCAGTACTTTTGCCGCGCAGTTTGAAGCATAGCGGAGCTCTGCTGGGGAGCAACTCC